>DYIF01000004.1 GCA_020723765.1 Elusimicrobium minutum | reverse complement strand
AAAAATACTCAGGTTCTTTTAATCAAATTTACACACATCTATTGACATGACCACCCTAAACTCACATTGATATGGAAGCGTTAGAAGAAATTGGATGTATAGAGGCGTAGATGTATGGACAATTAGATGATTTGCTATTTGAATGAAATTAAAGCTTGCGATTTTTCGTTCCAGTCGTAAAACTTTCAACTTTAAACATGCCACTTATACTCTATCCCCTATTCCCTATTCTCTCCTCTCTATTCTCTATAATATGACTTTAAACATTAAACTTTGAAGATTAGGCTTTGAAGTAAAAAGGCCCAAAGGTCCCATGATGGGTCCCATTTATGGCAGGGTCTTTTTTCACTTAAAATTTTTAAATACATATTCTAAAATATAAAAAATAATAAACCTTATAAGGAGGGTTGGATGAAAAAAGTTTCGTTATTAACGGTTCTTGTTCTGGCGAGTGTTAGTCTTTATGCGGAGAAGAAATCTATAGAATCAATAAAAAATACGGATATTAAGTTCGAGGTAAAATCTAATCTCGAACTTCCTGCTGTCAGTGTTAAGAAAGAAGCAAAAGTAGGTCAGGATATTAGTTATAAGTTTAATCAAGTAAAGGATGCGTTATGGAGAATAAAATCTGATACTACCTGGCTTAGAAGCGATATACAAAGACTTGAGTCCGATGCCAGAAGAATAGCCCAGGGTCAACAGAATTACTGGTTTCAAAACGATTTAAGGGATATGGCTTATAAAATGAGTCAGTGGTATAATGATATACAGAGAATATCTTATGATGTAAAAGACCTTCTTAGAATAGCCGAAAAGGACAAAGACTTAAATACAATAGCCAGAGATATACAGTGGTATGCAAGTGACGTAGAAAATACATTTAGATTTGATGTGGAAAATGCGGCTTGGAATTTGGAATATACCGTAAGAGGGATAGACCCTAAAATAATAGGATACGATGCGCAGTGGAATGCCGCCGATATTTCGAGATACGCAAGAGACATATCTTACAAAACTCAGGACCTTTACTCAGACACTCAAGATCTTCTAAATAGGACGCAGCCGTAATCACCACCAATAAATACGGCTTATAAGAACGCCCGCTTTTGAAGCGGGCGTCTTTTTTTAACAAAAAATTCATAAAATTGAAACCACCTCTTTGATAAAATAATCTTATGTTTGGATATTTTATTTTAACTTTATTTTTCTGCTCAAATCTATTTTCTTTATCCGACGATAATTTTTACAATACATATTCTTTAGCATATTCTAATACTCTTTTGGATTTCCCATTAAAATCAAATCCTGCTACTTATGGAAATATTAGAAACATAACCACAGATATCTCTTACTTAAATCAAAATTACGCTCTATACGGGAAAAGCGATTCGGAGAACAAATCTTTTAATTTTTTCATTCCGAGGATAGATTATGGCAAAAACTTTACATATGCCATAGGTTATGAAAAAAATGAGTTTAAAAATTTGAAAGCGAATATTTTTAATTTGGGAGGAGCAAGTTATCATATTCTTGATTTTGGAGATGAGTATCTGGATTTTGGTATGAATTATAAAAAGATAAAGTTAGAAGGAGTAAACGATTTTGCTTTATCCAAAGCGTTTATAGATGTAGGCTTTATGGCAAGGAAGAAGGATTATTTATTTGGGCTTTCCTTTTTGAATTTTAATTCTTCTTTTTCCGATAAAAACAACAAAATAGATATTCCGAAAGTAAGAAAGTTTTCAGTTACTCGTTTGTGGGATGAGTTTTCTCTGGGTTTCGATTTTACTATAAGAAATTCGGATATAAGGTCTTCTTATAATATGGGGGTTTCCTTTTCTCAATTATGGAGAACTTACAGGTACGGTTATTTTAAGACGGCTACAAGTTTAACAATAGGAGACAAAAAAGATAGCTTAGGCCTTGGCATATTTTATAATAGAGACGTCTGGGAGCTTGGCTATTCCCTTTCCTTTTCGCTTAACAACCCCGCCTACTTTAATAATGCAGTTTCGATAGCTATTTATTGGGGAAGAAGAGATGTTGAAACTGATTACGAAAAGATAATAAAAAGAGAGGTTAAATATAGAAAAGACCTTATGGAAGAGTTGGTAAACGCAAATAAAAGAGAAGAAAAGCTAAAAGGGAATATGGCAAAAATGCAGGCGGAGATAGACGAGTTAATCTTTAATATGAAAAAGTTAGAGGAGAAGTTAAAGAATAAAGATGCAGAAAAAACTCAGATAGAATTGGAAAAAGAAAATATAAGAAAAACTCTTGATGGTTTAATTGATAAGCAGAGAAAAAATCAGGAAGAAATTAAGAACATTGAGGAGAAAAGAAGGCTTGAGAGAATAAAATTGGCGGAAACCGAGTTTAATAAAGATTTTGATAATTATTTAAAACTCAAATCTCAGGGTGTCTCAAGGGATGTTCTTTCAGGATATTTGAAGAAAATAATAATACAGTATCAAAATGAGGAGATAGATATAAGCAGGGCGACTATAGAGCTTCAAAAATTATTAAAAAGATAGGTTCATGAAACAAAAAGTTAACAAAGAAGAAATTATTATTTAAAAGCTTTAGTGTATAATTTTTTTATGAGCGATAGTAAATTTACAAACGGTTTTGAGTTTTTGGTTCAAGGCGAAACTCCGGCCTTTGAAATCGTTAATTTTTTAAAAAATAAGCTTAAGAAAAAGATAGACGAGTATGAGGAAACAATAAAAGAGAAAGACAAAACCATAGAGGCTCTTAACAGCCAAATAGAGTCCTTAAAACAAACAATGGAATCTTTAAAAAATACTTATTCCCAGACAGAGTCGGAGCTTTTAAACCAAAACAAAGAACTTTTTTTAAAGATGGAACAATCCAAACAAATACTTTTAAAACAAAAAGAAAAACATCAGAAAGAAATAAACCTTTTAAAAGATATTTTCGATAGAACTAAGTTGGAGCTAAAAACTCTTTCTGAGGAGTTAGACTCGTTAAAAAAAGAAAGAGAGAAGTTAAGAAAAGAGGCTTTTGATTTGAGAACTCAAAAAACTTTAGCGGAGGATAAATTAAAGGCTGTAGAAAATCAGCTTTCTCAATCCAAAAAAGCGGTGGAACAAACCTTATCTGAGCTTTTGGACGAGAGAAAAAAAACGCAGGAGCTATCGAAAAAAATAATCGAAGTTCAAAAAGAAACCGAAGATTTGAAAAAACAATTGGAATCGACCAAATTAGCATGGGATAGTGAAAGAGCAGAATGGAAAGAAATGTGGGAAAGAGAAAGAAGTTTATGGGAAAGCCATAGAATGGAGTTTGCCGTTTGGGAGGAAAGATTAAGAGCCGAGAGAGAGGCCTGGCTTAAAAACATAAAAGAGCAGGAAGAAAAAGGAATGGAAGGAGCAAAATCGCTTGTAAAGGTTTTGGAAGACGCTTCAAAATGGTCTTATAAAGTAACTGAACTTTTAAAAATTTATGCAAATAAAGGAATAGAGCTTCCTCAGGTTTTTACATCGGCTCAAACAATAGAAAAAAAAGCAAAAAGGGGCGTAAATAAAATTTTGGTTTTTGCTGCAATATCTTTATTTATGTTAAGCTTAGGATTTTACTTTGCCAGAGATTATAGTTTAAAATTAAGGTTTTCAAAAATCGCTTCTTATACTTTAGACGATCCAAATTACACCGGTTTTGTAAAAAAAGGCGATTGGTTTGTTATGTCTCACTGGTCTAACGGAATAGTCTTTAAAGACGATAAGATGAATACAATGAGTAAAATATCAGAATTTGAAGGTATAAAGCCGAAGGTTTCAGCCATAGCCCAGGAGGGGTACGATATCTGGCTTTTGGATTTGTCTGGTCTTAGGTTTTTAAAGATAAACCCTGACGACGGTAAAATAATAAAGAGTTTTAAGACAGTAGGAGTTGCGCCTCAAGGGTTGGCTTTTGATGGAGTGTATCTCTGGTCTTTTGACGCTTCCACAGGCCTATTATACAGATACGAGTTAAATGCTGAAGTAAAGGGTGTTTCAAGCTATAATTTAGAAGGAATAAAAAATGTGGATTGGTTGGGTTGGGTGGGCGATAAGTTATATGTTCTTTCTAATTCTAAATTTTATAGATTTAAATATTCTGGAGATAAATTCAGCAAAATATCGGTTCAGAAAGCTAAAAATTTTGTATACTGCTATTTATATAACGACGAATTCTATGCTATGAAGGATAATAACGGAGTCAAAGAGATAGAAATTTTTAAAATTAAAAATATTAAGGAGTAGTTATGAAGAAAATGTTAGCGATAGTTTTTCTTTTTTTATTTGGAAGTTTTAGATTAAATTCTCAACAGCTTTATGTGTCGTCTATTAGCGTAAATCAGGGGGCGGACCCTTATTGTAACGGATCCACAGGCGGTGATAGGTCTCTTATGTGGGATAGTGTTGGAGCAAGAATAGAATTTGATTATCCAAAATCGGGATATCCTGGAGGGTGTCTTAGTTTGTGCGCCTGGATTACGGCAGTAATACAAACTACAGCAAATGCAAATTTAGGCGTAGACGAGTTAAGTTTTGAAATATTTAAATTTAAAGCCGGGGCAAATCCTTTAGACCCTGCTTCCACTCCCCCGCTTAGAACAATCCCTATGTATAATGTGGCAAGCTTTTCGATGGCCACAATAAGCGAACAGACTTACGGACCTGTGTGTACGGCCTGGGACGGAAGTTATAATGTTGAAGGTTTTTGGGGAAAAACTAATGGACAGTATGGTTTTAGGGCTACCGTTAAAACCAATATGGTTTCTTCTACCGCAGGAAACATAAATATACAACAAACTTCCGCTTTTCCCGGTCAAAATCAAAATCCTATAACCATAGATGTTACTAATATTCATGTGGTAAAAGCAACACCTACTGTGGTCGGAAAAATAACAGGAGTTGGTGCTCAACCATATAATATTCTATATAGGCTTTCAAAGGATGCAACGGTTACAATAACTGTTGAAGATTCCGCAGGTAATTCTATAAGAACTATAATAAATTCTCTTCCTCGATTTGGAGAAGGTATACCGGACGGGGCTTTGATGAACGGAGATTTTTGGGACGCAAGAGATAATAACGGGCTTTTGGTTCCGGCAAGCAATTATTACTATAAAATAACAGCTTCAGCTAAAGATACATACGGTTGGGATGTATCAGATGTATATTCAGATAATATAAGCATAGATCCTTTGCAGATTACTGATATAGCTATAAAAGATTTAGGTCCGCTTGCTACCGATGTAGCAGTTATAAGCTATATGTTAACTGAGGATGCAACTGTTTATCTTGATATTTATCCACCAGGCACCACTTTTACTTTAAATGGTGGTGTTAACTGTGGTATGAGGTCTACAGGTTGTACTTCAGTTTCTCCTATTAGAACCTATATAGAGACAAAAACAAGAAGACAATCGGTAAATATGTACTGGGACGGCAAGGATTCAAACGGTAATTACTTATGCGACGGGCAGTATGTTTTTGCTTTATCTGCAGTAACCGAAGGCAGGGGAGGAGAACTATGGACAAAAAGATTAGGTGTTGGAACTGTTTCTATAGCTAAAGGCGATCCTCTGGCTTTTATGACCCCATCATCGACCGTAATAGGTTCAACTCCGCCGGCAGCCGGTTTAAATCCTTTTTATTTTAGGTATCAGCTTCAAAGACCTTCAAAGGTTAATTTAGAAATAAGAGATATGAGTAATAATCTTGTAAGGGTTGTGGTATCGAGCGAATCCAGATCCAGCGGTCTTACAAATGTGGAGATGTGGGACGGTAAAAAGGACGATGGAACCTGGGCGTCAAGCGGAACATACAGAGCAGCTTTAACAGTCATAGACCCTTATGTTTGTATGGCAGGCAATACTTTTACTCACGGTCCTACTATAGACGCAAACCTTTTTAGAATAGTGGATGTTTCTCCCCAACATATAATAGGTCTTTCGACTCAAGCCGCCATAAGCTACACATTGAGCCAGAGTATGTGGACGGATGTAAAGATATATAAACCAACCATAGAAGTTACGCCGTCATCCTGGCCGTGGGATTCGGGAGTTTATTCCAATAACTCAAACATTGTATGGTCCATATCCGGTATGAGGCCGGGAAGATATAAGGTTACCGAGTACTGGGATGGGAGAGACTCTCAGGGTTATCTTGTAGAGGACGGGCGCTATCCTTTTACGATAGTCGCTTATTCTACGGGAACTCAGAAGATGTATGCTATTGATAAGGCATACGGCTACATAGACGTATCCCGCGGAGCGATAATGTTTTATACATTTAACATAACTCCTACAATCGCCGATATGAAAAATTCAAGCGAGGTTGTAAAGCTTCCTCCTTATCTTATAGAGTACTCGCTTACAAGACAATCCTCGGTAACTATAACGATAAACGATTTTAACACAAACGCAATAGTTGCGAGAGTGGTTACCGGGGAAACAAGAGACCCGCTTGTTACATATAAAGATTTCTGGGACGGTAAATGTTATAAAAGTACTCCTACCGTATGCACGGACGGCCAATGGATGATAGGAACCTATAACGTCAATGTTTATGCGAGAGACGTACTTGCAAATCCGAACGGTCCGGTAACCGTCTCCACTGTTACTATGACCATAGATAACTATCCTTTAAGATTATACGACCTTGCGGTGGCTCCGCTTACCCCCGAATCTCCGGCGGTAGTGAGTTATCAGGTTTCCGAACCGATGAAGGTCGCAATAAAAATATATAAACCCGGAACGAAATTTTTAGCCGAACAGCCTGTAGGTTGCGGAACAAACGAAGAGGGTTGCCTTATAAACAAAATAGTAGGAGTAAGGCCGGCAAGAACTCCGATAACCGAATACTGGGACGGTAAAGATATGACCGGGGCGGTTGTCCCTTCGGGTAATTATATATTTAAGATTTTCGCTTCTACAGACTCCACAGAGATTAGCAGTTTGACCGGAGATTGTCCTAACGGTATATGCAACTCGCTTGCGGACGATATAATAATAGCAGACCTTCCCGCAATGCAAATGTATGTAGAAGACGTGTGTAAATACTTTGAGGAAAACTCTTATTTCGCTCCAAATCCTTTCGATGCGGTAGAAGGTAATTTCAGGGTTGCCGTACCGATGTTGGGTAATGTTGAGGTCAGGGTTTATAACATAAACGGAGAAAAGGTTTATTCTTACGACAGTAAAAATAAGTGGCCTAACGGAATAGAACTGGACAGCGAAGGACAGTGTATTTCGGGTTCTACAAGTTTTAAAGGCGGCGTAACCTGTAAAACCGATACGGCTCTTAAGTGGTTTAAAACCAACATATCGGGTAAACCTTTAGCTTCAGGGCTCTACATAGCCGTATTTAAGTTTATGTCTACTCAAGGGACAAAAGAATTGTGTCAGTTTAGAAAGAAAATACTTGTTCCTTAAAAAGGATTTATTAGAGAGGTGTTTATGAAAAGTTTAATCTTAATGGCCATAATGAGCTTATCGCTTAAAGCCGCGGATAATACAGGAACAAGCGGTTTTACATTCCTTAAACTTCCTACAGGTTCGGCGAGATTTCAGGCTTTGGGAAATAACGGAGTTTCTCTTTTAGAAGGTGCGGAGGCTATGAGTATAAACCCTTCCGGAATAGCTTTTGCCCAGATGAAAGAGGTGGGTTTTTCAATGGTCAACTGGCTTGAGGATTACGACGGAAAGTATATATCCTATGTAGAGCCTCACGGAACAAATGTAATAGGAGTAAATTTGGGTTATTACTCGACCGACGGTTTCGACGTAAGAGATAAAGACGGGGTTCCCATAAACGCGGAAAGCGTTAAGTTTAAAAATATGTTCGGTTCTTTGACATTGGCCAAATCCTTTTTTATGGAGAGATTCGCTTTAGGTCTTAGCGGAAAATATGTAAGCGAGGACAGGTATTTGACCAAAGAAAATAAATTTGTAATCGACTGGGGAGCGATTTTGAAACTTTCAAGAAAAATTTCCTTTGGTTTTTCTCAACAGAATATTACGGGGGATAATAAAAAAATAGTGGGAGTAATGAGATACGGCGCTTCTTTGGCTCTTTCCAACTATATTACTGTTACCGCGGATAATAGAAAATACACCGATACTAAGTCAAAAACAGGATTTGGTATAGAGCTGACTCTTCCCGAGGAACTTTTACAATATGGAAAATTCGTTTTTAGAGCGGGTTACAATAATAACGGAAATTTCGGTAAGAATTACGACGACTCTACTCTCGAAAAATTGGGTTTGAGTCAGAGTTCCAACTGGTCTTTTGGAATAGGAATTTACTCGGCGCAGAGTTTGGGTAAATCCTATTCGCTTGAGTACGCTTTGACTCCTTACGGGGAGTTGGGCAAAACTTCTCAGATCAGTTTTAAATTGCAATTTTAGTATGAGATTAAAAAGAAAAGCTCAAACGACGGTGGAGTATATTTTAATTACCGTGGTTATGGTCGTCGTTTTTGTCATAATGCATAGGGCTTTGCAATGGGCGGTAGCCAAACAGTTTGAACAGGGCGGAATGACCATACTCCATATGTATAAGGAGACCTTTACCGTCAAATGACCTTGATTTTCGGTGTAATTGTGTTATAATATAAATATAATTTATTGGAGGTAAGATGAACAGGTATTTCAAAATGAGAAAAGGCCAGAATACCGTGGAGTATCTATTGATGCTTGCGGTCGTTGTGGGTGTTGTTCTTATAGCCGGTATGGCCCTTAAAAAATACATGCCCGGGCTTTTCGCTCAGATACAGGGTATGATTTCCGGAGCTGCCGGTTCGTTGGGAGCGGGTGCGGGAAATCAATAATATAATTCTTCCAAGCTGTAATCTTTTAATGGGCAGAACCAAAAGAATATCCGTTTTTAAAAAAGCTCAGGTTACGGTGGAGCTTTTGTTGGTTCTGCCCATATTTTTTTTAATGCTTTTTTTCATAATGGAAATAGGGCTTTTGGCTCATAAGGTGATAGTGGTAAATCATGCCGCATATGAGATTGCGAGAATCGGCTCTCTTTTAGCGGGTTCTCAAGGCGGTAAAAAGCCGGGGCCCGCGGTTATCGAAACGAGCAAATTGGAATCGGTTAAGTGTCAAATATTTCAGGCCACATGCGGTGAAGTGGTTTTAAACGCCACAACGGAAACCACGGGTTACGACCCGCAGGTGGGGCCGTCTCATACCAACGAAGATATTATAGTTACCTTGATATATCCGGTTCATTTGGTTTTCCCGGGTTCGAATTATTTTTTGGCGGATAACCCTAAAAATAGGCATATAAAAAGAATAACCGTAACGGTCAGGATGCCGGTTGAAAAACCGCTTTTCCAGAGTTCGAGTTTTTAATTTTTTTTTAATATTTATTTAATAGGTTGTTTGTAGAATATTAAAAGCAGAAGGAGAAATTATGGAAAAAAAACAAACTCTAATACCGCTACTTCTTGCAATAATTGCGGCATCGCTTTATTGGTGGATTTTATCGAGTAAAGAAAGAGAGCTTTCAAAGGCTTACGAAATAGCCCAGGTGCTTGTCGCAAAATACGACCTTCCCGCAAGAACGATATTAAAACCTGACCTTGTAGAGGTGGCGCAGATACCGCGAAAATTTATAGAGAAAGATTCTTATGAAATAAGAAATCCGAGCGACATTAAGCTGGTTACGAATTTGGTAACCGCCATAAGAATACCGAAAGGAAATCAAATAACTCAATCGGCTTTGTTGACCTTAACTCCCGAGGCGGGGCTTAGCGTTAAGGTTCCTCCGGGATATAGAGGCGCAACTTTAGCGGTGGATAGCGACCTCATAAAACTTATAAAACCCGGAGACAGAGTCGATATTCTCGTAACATTCGACGCCATAGTCGGAGACAAAAAAGAAAAGGTTACCGCTACGATATTGCAAAACGTTTTGGTTTTAGGAGTGGGTTCCAATTTGGGCCAGGGTATAACCGCGGATCTGGCGAAAAAACAGTCTTCTCAGGAAGCGGCCATGCAATCGTTCTCGGACAAAGGAGTTTTGAGTTTGGCCTTAAACCCGATAGAGGCTCAGTATCTTTCGCTTTCTCAGGAAGTTGGCAAGGTCGGAATAGTCGTAAGAGCTTTGGGAGACGTCGAAGTTCATTATATGGAGATAGCAAGCTTTAAGAAACTTATTAAATCTTAAGGAGCATATATGTTTAAAAAGATTATTTTATGCCTTTTAGTTTCGGTTCCTTTGGCCGCTTTTTCGCAACAAAATCAGGATGTCATGATAGCCGTAAGCGCCGATATAGTCGAGATAAGCGGTTCCATACAAAAAACCACCGGGTTTGGTTGGAATCAGATGCTTGATTTCGGAGAAAAAAATATTCCAGGCATACTTACGCTTGGGGACTTTGAAAGAAGGACTCAGCTTTCCACCTCGCTTAAACTTCTTGAAACCGAAGGTAAAGCTCAGCTTTTATCCAATCCGAAAATAGTTGTTAAAAACAGTATGCAGGCGAATTTTACCGTCGGCGGAGAAATTCCGATTCCTTATTCCAATAACCAGGGTATAGGCGCGGAGTTTAAAAAATTCGGCGTTATACTTCAAGTGCTTCCGACCGTAGTTCCGAATAAAAAAGATACCGTTGACGTTCAGATAGCTTTAGAAGTATCAAACCCGGATTATTCTAAACCGGTCGTGGTTCAAAACACCACCATACCTTCGATGATAACAAGGCAAATACAGACCGAAGTGGAAATAAAAAGCGGAGAAACTCTTGTGATAGGCGGTCTTAAAAAAAGCACGAGAAACGTTTCGATGAACAGGGTTCCGTTTTTGGGAAGCATTCCCATAATAGGAGCGCTTTTCAGATCCAAGGACGTAGTTGAGGACCAGAGCTCGCTGTTTTTGTTCGTTACTTTTGAAATAATTAAATAAATTTATGCCCAATAAAATAATCACATTTACAGGCCCCAAGGAAGGCGTAGGAAAAACCGCGATAACAATAAATACCGCGATAGCTTACGCTCATCTGGAAAATAGAAATGTGATTATAATACCGATGGACCATCTTTCGAGGTACGAGCACGATAAGATGCTGGGTCTTTCAAATGTTCCGTCGGTAGTCGATATACTCAGGATTTTGGGAAGAGAATCCATTACAAGCGCGGGGATGCTTTTAAAGGGTAAGATTCCTTTTTCAAACTGGGGAGTGGGTGTACTTCCTTTAGCCAAAAAAAGACAGGACCTTTTGAAATTATCTCCCGATATAATAAACGGTCTTTTGTCTAAACTTTCTCAAAACTTCGATATTTTCATAGACGTAGATCCTTATTATCCGATGCAGTTTTTTTCTTTCGATATATCAGATTTGGTTTTTTGGGTTACAAATGCAAATGCTAATTCCTTAAATGCCACGGCGAATATGTTCAGGGATATTAATGAGATGCACTTCCCGCTTTCGAGATTTGAAATGATAGTAAACTTATACGATATGCCGGGTTCTCTTTCCCCTAAAGACGTGGAAAAGTTTTTTAAACAAATGGGAAAAGATGTTTTAGCTTTTATGCCGTGGGAGGACGAATTACCAGCAATGTTTAATCAAAATAAGGTTTTGATAGCCGAAAACCCAAATTCTCAGTGGATAAAAATTTTAAAAATAATCATATCCAAAATAATAGAACTTCAACCGGTTGAGAAAAGCTGGGCCAGTTTATCATCTCAGGCCGAGTTTTCTCATGGAAGCGACCTTTTATGGAAACCTCTGGAAAGATCTGGGGATATATTCGGTTCTTCTCCGACCCAGACGCAGGTTAAACAACAATCTCAGGTGGCTTTGCCTGAGTGGTGGGAAGAACTTAAGATGAAGGTTCATAAAGATGTGGTAACCGTTTTGGAGACTGAAAGAATAAAAATAAGCGACGATCCTACTCAAAATCAAGAGGTTAGAAAAAAAGTTGACTCCATAATTAACTCGCTTTTGCAAAAAGAAACTCAGCATCCTCTTACCAGAGAACAGCGCTCGAGGTTTATATCTGAGTTGATAGACGAAATATTGGGTCTTGGGCCGCTTGAAGAGTTAATGAGAGACTCAAGCGTTACTGAAATAATGGTAAATTCTCCCGATAAGGTTTATATAGAAAAATCTGGTAAGCTTATCAAAACCAAATATAGATTTAGAGACGAAGAGCAGATAATACAGGTTATAAAAAGAATAGTAGCGCCCTTAGGAAGAAGAATAGACGAGTCGGTTCCGCTTGTTGACGCAAGGTTGAAAGATGGTTCCCGTGTTAACGCGATAATCCCTCCTCTTGCCGTAAGCGGCCCAACGTTGACAATCAGAAGATTTTCATCTAAACCTTTTACAGATAAGGACCTTATATCAAAAGGTAGCATATCCGCGGATATGGTGGAGTTTATAAAACTTTGCGTTCTTTTAAGAAAAGATATAATAATAGCTGGTGGTACCGGTACCGGTAAAACAACTTTTTTAAATATGTGTTCATCTTATATACCAGAGGACGAAAGAATAATAACCGTTGAAGATACCGCAGAGTTAAAACTTCAACAAGACCACTGGGTCAGATTGGAGTCTCGTCCGCCAAACATAGAGGGAAAGGGCGAGGTGACGATAAGAGACCTTGTTAAAAACTGTTTGAGAATGAGGCCTGATAGAATAGTAGTTGGAGAGGTAAGAGGCGCCGAGGCTTTGGATATGTTACAGGCGATGAACACCGGTCACGAAGGTTCTTTGGCCACAATACACGCAAACTCTCCTCGAGACGCTTTAACCAGGCTTGAAGCGATGTGCCTTATGGCCGGAGCCGATCTGCCGATATGGGCTTTGAGAGAAATGATTTCAAGCGCGGTTCATATGATAGTACAGTTAACCAGATTTTCAGACGGTACCAGAAAGGTTACATCCATTACGGAAATAACCGGAAGAGACGAGAATAAAATATTGACTCATGAAATTTTTAAATATGTACAGACCGGTGTAGATGAGAACGGAAAGGTTCACGGATATTTTACGGCGACCGGTGAACCGCCTAAATTTTACCCGGACTTTAAGACTCACGGTATGGATGTTCCTATAGAGATGTTCTGGACGGAAGAGCAGAAAAAGCAGAGGATGAAATAATAGAGGTAGTTAAAATGAAATTCGGTTTTGTGAAAAAAATTCTTGCGGTTAGTATTGTATTTTTGGCCGCAAACAGTTTAATCGCCGGCGTTTTTTCCAAGTATCAAATGGAAGAAATCAGATGCGCTTCCACCAAGATGCAGCTTTTTTATTTTTACTTAAATCCTTCCCGTTCGGCGGATATAAAAGATTTTACTTTTAAATGTAAAGGTAACGACATAAGATATGTGATGCCCGCATGGATAGACCCTACCCTTCAAAATATGATAGCCAAGAAGGTCTGGAGAGACCCGGAAGAAGGGGAAGTGTCCGAAGCGGATTTGTGGAGGACATCCATATCCATAGTTTACGAATTTCTGGAAGTTACCAAAAAAACCTTTCCGCCGGAAGACGGGGGACCTGGAATACAACCCGCTCTTTTGGTTAAAGAGTATGCGGATATAAAAATAAGATTTCAGATGTCTTTAGATAGGTTGTATAGAGCAAGGCTTGGAGATTCTTTTGACGGTAGGGGAAGAACCATACTTGCAATATTTAACATAATACTTAAAGAGATGGAGGCGATATTGGAATCTATAGCCACATCGGATCCTAAAAAATACAATCAGGCGGTGGTTGCAATAAGCGTTCTTTCACAGGATGCTTTCTCGATGATATTAAAACCTTCGAGAAACTACGAACCGCCGGCCCCTCCGGATAGATTTAAGATGATGCTATGGAACATATTCTCGGTGGTCGGAATAGTTTTGGTTTTTTTAAGCATCTGGATATTTTTTGTTTTAAACGAATCTTCCACTAAGAAATGGACCGAGGATTATAAGAAAAAGATAGAGGTATGGAAGCAGGATTTTTCAAGACAATTTTTGGATATAAACATAAACTATATCGTTATATTTCCGATAGGACTTTTTGGAATATTGGGCCTTTTGACGATGGATATATTTTTGTTCCTGCTCTTTTTAATCGTAGGAGCGATAATAGGTTTCAAACTTCCGAAAATGGTTTTAAATACGATGAAGTTAGCCAGAGGCAAAAAAATAGACGCTCAGCTTATGGACGCGATAATTTTGATGTCCAACTCGTTGAAATCGGGACTTGATATAATACAGGGTTTTGAAATGGTATCAAAAGACCTTCTTCCTCCGATATCGGACGAGTTTGCGCTTGTGATAAAAAATTATCAGTTGGGTATGCCTTTTGAAAAAGCGTTAGGGGTTATGGAGGATAGAGTTTCGAGTAAAATGCTTTCGTATATGATAAGAGCCATAGTTTTGCAAAGACAAATCGGCGGAAATCTTACAAAAGTTTTTGAAAGAATAGTCATAGACATAAGAGAAGAGTCCAAGCTGGACGAAAAAACAAAAGCGTTAACCGCTCAACAGAGAATACAATCCATAGTCGTGGCCATAATGCCGTGGGTTATGGTTTCGGTTATGTTCGTTTTTCAGCCCGATGTTATGATAAGGTTCTACTCAACCCCCATAGGAGTTTTTACCGCCATATTCTGCATAATATGGATGGGAATAGGAATAAAGGTCGTTTCTTCGTTGGGTAAGATAAGGGTGTGATATGGATATATACTCTATACTTTTAATAATACTGGGAGTTATAGGGTCGTTAGCTTTCTTTGTTTTTACTCAGAGATTTTTTTCTCCCGCGAAAATAGAAGAGTCCCCGGTATCCAACATATCGGATATGGCTCAGAAAGAGGTCTCGCCGTTTGACAAAATAGACCCTTCGAGAAGCTTTTTAGATAAAATAGATTATGTTCTGGCCAAAAGGATGGGAGTGGGGAAAAAGATTGAAAGATTGTTTTTGATGTTAGGAAAACCGGATAATTTAGACCCGATAAAAATGCTCCATATGAAAGAAGGTCTTGCCGTCGGACTTCCGGTTTTTATATTTCTTCTCGTGGGCTCGCCGGTTATGGCGTTGTTTTTCTGCCCATTAGGATTTATAATCCCTGATGTTCTTTTAAATTCAAGGATACAAAGAAGGCAGGAGGAGATACTAAGGAATTTTCCGCAGTTTGTGGACCTTGCGGCTCTTATGATAGAATCGGGACTCGATTATATAACGGCTTTCGATAGAATAGTCAAGGTTTCGCCGGTTAAAACCGAACTTGAAAAGGAAGTTGAAAAAATGATAGGAGAGATACAATTTGGATATTCCAGAAGAGACGCTTTAAGAAGGCTTGCCGACAGAACGGGGTTGCAGGAGATAAGGTCTTTTGCGGGGCTTGTTATACAGAGCGACGAGTTAGGAACGAGTCTGGTGGATCTATTGAGAAATTTTAGCGCGGATATGAGGTTTAGAAGATTAAACAGAGCGGAAAAGTTGGCCGCTCAGGCGTCTACCAAAATGCTCATACCGCTTTTCATATTCATATTCCCGGTTGTTTTTATATTAATGTTGGCTCCGATGGTAAGCGATCTTTTAAGAGGCGGGATGCCGTTTTAACAGGCGGATATATCTTTATAGAGGTGGTTTTATGAAATTTATAATTTTTTTGATAACCATAGCACACATCTCTCTTTTTTCTCAGAAAACCAGAGACGAATCTCCGGCGATATTGAGCTTGGGTAATGTCGGGCTTGAGAAATTAAACGACGTGGAAGAGAAAAAGAAATTTTTAGATACGGTTTATGTGGAAAAACAGAGGATACAGGATTATGTTTTAAAAAGAATTTTAGATAACGCTTACGAACTTTATAACAGCGGAGATTACGACGGAGCGGCGCAGGTAGCCAAAAAAGTTTTATCCATAGACCCGAACTCCGAAGAAGCCAAAATAATAGCCAACGCAAGCGGTAGCGGAAAAGCGGCGGGGAGAATTTCTTACGACGAGCAACTTCAAAAGTCTCTATCGCTTTATCAAAAAGGTGAGGTTCTTGAGGCGTATAAATTGATGGGAGTTTTATCCAAATTGTCTCCGAATAACGTAAAAGCCAGGTACTGGTATAAAAAAATGGAAGCCGATCTTAAAGATTATTACATAACAAAGGCGCAGGAGGCTTATAACGCAAACGATAAAAAAACAGCTCTTACGATGTATTACAAGGCGGTGGAGTACGCCCCCAAAGACGATACGATACTCGCAAACATAACTCAGATAGAAAACGAAATGAGACAGGAAAAGGTTAATCAAAAATTAAAAGAAGCTCTGGACGTATACGCCTCGGGAAAATTGGAAGAATCTTACAATATACTTAAAGAAGCCATAAACATAAATCCGGCGGATGAAAAGACCAACAAACTTTATAACGAACTGAGAGCCGAAATAGAAAACAAATATGTTGCGGAGGGAGATTCTTTTTATAAGAAAAAACAATACTCGATGTCTATAAAATCTTTTACAAAGGCCCTGGTTTATGCGGAAAATCCGGCGAAAATAGAGAGAGTAATAAACAATATTAAAAAGAAGATGAAAGACGAAGAGGAGTTAAAGAAAAAGAAAGAAGAGGAAAGAAAGAGAAAAGAAGAAGAAAGGAAAAAACAACAGGAAGAAGAAGAGAAAAAAGCCAAGGAACAGGGCAAACAATCGGATTCTTCGGCTAAAGACGACAAATCCAAAAGCATTATAACCGAACAAAATAAAAAAGCGGCTCAGGAACACTGGGTAAACGGCGTTAAATATTTGCAAAGCGGAGATTATCAAAAGGCTAAGGAAGAGCTTTCTATAGCCAAAAAATTGGATCCTACCAATTCGGACGTGGATGCGGCGTTAAAGAGAATAGATCAGATATTGGGCGGAGGGCAATAGAGTTGTAAGTTCAAAGTTCAATGTTGCACGAAAGGAATATAAAGTTGCAAGTTTAATGTTTGAAGTCGCACGAGAGGAACGAAAAGTCGCATGTTCAATTTTGAAAGTCCAATGTTCAAAGTTTAAAGTTCGGCGGTAAGAAAGAAAAGATTAAATATAATATAATATCTTTATGAAGTTAAAAGGGATTTTAGCCGTTATTTTGTTTCCTTTGTTTTTAAACGCCAAAAGCGTCGCGGATTTTTCATACGCTTTTGGAACGGACAGCTTCGATAAGTATTCTTTGAGTTATTTTACCGGCATGTCGACATATGTTTTTGCCGGGGCCAATTTTTCTTTTTACGATAGAAAGGATATCGACGGCGTAAGCTCTTTAAGGCTTCCGTTCAATTATGTTAAAAAAAATTATATCCTTTCGATAAAGCCTTTTTATTATCCCAAAAAAGACGGTTTTAAAACTTTGGGCTTTAAAACAAGTTTCGCCGTGGTTAAAGGCAAAGACGATATTTTTACTACTTATTATCTTTCAGCCGGGTTTTCAAAAGAGGATTGCAATTTGCAAAAAAGCAAAGATTTTATAATAGACGCTTCTTTGGAGAAAAATTTTTACGACGAGTTTTTTATTATGGCAAAAGCCGCCGTTAACATAAATTACGATAAAAGGAAATTCGGGTATTTCGACAACTCAGACCTTATAAATTACGGTCACACGGGAGTCGTCAATTTTACCGTTTATTCGAATATCGGAATAAATTTCGCAAGAAGCTTCAAGCCGGATTTTAACAGTTATCTTTATTTGGGTTTCGACAGATTAAACGGATATTTGGACGATTTGAACTCTTACGTCGTCGGTCTTAAAACTTTTATAGACGAAAAAGAAAACTATTATATGGACTTTAATTATAATTTTGCGGACTTTAAAAAATTTTCAAATTCAAGGATATTCAAAATTTCGATAGGAGTAAATTTCTAATGTCCGAAATAGACAAGCTTGAAATGCTTGTGACGGTATCGAGACTTCTTTCTTCCAAATTAGATATCGCCGACCTTTTGACCACGATTATGAGGCTTGCCACAAGGGTGGTAAATTCCGAAAGAGCCTCTTTATATCTTTTGGACGAAAAAACTCAAGAGCTTTATTTCGATGTGGCTCTGGAGCTGGATGAAGAGCTTAAAAAGATGAGGTTTAAATTAGGAGAAGGGCTTGCCGGAACCGTGGCAAAAGAAGGCCGATCGGTTATATCCAACAATGTCGATAAAGACCCCTCTCACACGAAAAAGGTTGACGAGAAGAGCGGTTATATAACCCGTTCTCTTTTAACCTGTCCCATGATAATAAAGGGAAAAGTTATAGGAGTGGTTCAGGCTATCAATAAAGTGGAGGGAGATTTTACCGAAGAAGATAAAAACAATTTCGAAGCCTTCGCTTCTCAGGCCGCAATAGCCATAGAAAACTCAAGGCTTTTCAATAAAGTAAAAGACGAGAAAAACAAACTTGAAAACATTTTTAAAGTGATAGAAGAAGGGGTGGTCGTTACGGATGAGGAAGGAAACATAAAAATAATAAACGATTCCGGAGTTAAATATTTCGATTATAATTCGAACAAACATATTAATATAACGGACATACTGGAAGGTTTTTTGGTAGATACGGAAATAGAAGAACTTTTAAAAGAAAAAAAGAATTATAAGTTTTTAGCCGAGAAAAAAGATAATAAAAAATTGATACTCGAGTGCGATTTTGTGGCGGATAAGTTTTCTTTTAAAGAAGGAAAAGAGTTTTTGTGGATATTTAACGACGTTACTCAAAAAATAACCGAGTCCAGAGTTTCCAGAGAATTTTTGTCGCTTGTCTCCCATAAATTTAAAACGCCGATAACATCCATGGTCGGTTATTCCCAGATACTCGAACAGATGGAATGCGATAACGAAATAATAAAAAAAGCGATAAAATCCATAATATCCCAGGGTTTTAAATTAAGTTCTCTTGTGGACGAGATGTTGGAGTTTTCATCCATAGAAAATAAAAACGCATGCGAGTTGAAGCTTACGGATATTAAATCTTCGGATATCATAGATTCCGTTATTTCTCAAAAAAAAGAAAAATATAAAGAAGTGGAGTTTGAGAAAGCCATAATAGACAATTTCGAATTAAAAATAGATTCCGAGCTATTTTATAAAGCTCTTTCGGAACTGATTAGAAACGGCATAAAACATAATAAAAAAGATAAAAAGAAAATAATAATAACTTCGAAAATTTTAAACGGTTTTAAAACCATATCCGTATGGGATAACGGTAACGGAATACCGGGCCGGGAATTAGATAAAATATTCGATAAATTTTATCAGATAGAATCGGGTTTTACGGGTCAGACCGAAGGCTGGGGGCTTGGGCTTAGTATGGTTAGAAAAATACTGGAGCTTCACGGGTTTTCTTACAAAATAAAATCTCAAGTCGATAAAGATACGATATTCACTATAATAATGAATAAAATCTAAAATTGTTTTTGGATCCGGTAAATGGCGTGATAAACGCATATTCCTACGGATGTGGCTAAATTTAAAGACCTCACGTTTTCAGAACTCATAGGTATTCTATACAATTGTTTTTCAAATCTTAAATAAAAATCTTTTGGCAATCCCGAAGATTCGCTTCCGAATATAAGGCAGGAATCGGGGTTAAAAGAAGCTTCCCAGAGCGTTTTTTTTCCTTTGGTAGAAAAAAAGATTAGATTGTTTTTGTCCGATAGCGTTTTTAAAAAATCTTCAAAGTTTTTATATACGCTTAATTTTAGATGTTTCCAGTAATCAAGCCCCGCTCTTTTAAGAGATTTATCAGTCAGCTCAAAACCCAATCTTCCGACCAAAACAAGTTCGATATCGTTTGCCACGCAGGTTCTTCCTATATTGCCGGTATTTTGCGGAATTTCCGGATTTATCAAAACTACTTTCATATTTTAAAATCGCTAAAATAGTTAGAATGCCATATTTCAAGCATAAGAAGCGCCCATAACTTGTAACCGTGGTCTCTTTTAAAACTTTGATGCTCTTCCCATAATCTTTCTATTTCCTTTCGCTCAAAGTACCCTCTTTTAATCGCTTTTTCGCTTAAACAATATTCTTCAAATTTCTTTTTAAGCTCTCCTCTAAACCAGATGCCAAGCGGTATTCCGAAGCCCATCTTCCCTCTGTTGTTAATAGAGTCGGGGAGATTGTTTTTAAAAGCTTCTTTCAATATAAATTTTGTTTTTGTAAATCCTTTTAATTTATAATCCGAAGGCAGGTTTTGGGCAAATTCCGTAAGTTTATGGTCTAATAAAGGGGATCTCGTTTCTAAAGAATTGGACATAGACGCCATATCCATCTTTGTCATAAGACATTCGCTTAAGTAAGAATAAATGTCGGTTTTGGTTATGGATTTTATTATATCCTCAGATTTGTTTTTTTCCATTAAGTTTAGCAAATATTTTTCCGAATAATTTATTTCTTTATCGATTAATTTTTTGAATTTATCTGTTAGAATTCGATTTTTTTCTTCGGTATCGAAAAAAGACAAAGAAGAAATGTAGCTTTTTTCTATGCTTTCCTTCATCGCTATCCTGAGAAATTTTCTTAATTTCCATATTTTACCGAAAGGCGCGTTTTTTTCTTTTAAAGGTTCGGATAAATAAAACATCCCCTTAAATAATAAGTCGGGCGAAAATCTCTTTATAAAATCGAGTATCTTTATCGCTTGATACCTCGAATATCCCGCAAAGTTTTCGTCTCCTCCGTCGCCGTTTAGAGCCACTTTAACGTATCCGGATGTTATTTTGGATACGTAGTAACTCGGGAGTGCGCTTGGGTCCGCAAAGGGCTGGTTATATATTTTTACGAGATTTTCCAGCGCATCGGTCATCTTTTCTTCCACTATGAACTCGGTATGTTCGGTGGAATACATTTCGGCGATTTCTTTTGCGTAGTTTAATTCGCTGTATTTTTCTTCTTTAAAACCTATCGAAAAAGTTTTAACCCTTGGCGAATTTTGGGCCATCACGCTTACTACCACCGATGAATCTATTCCTCCCGATAGAAACGCTCCTATGGGAACATCGGATATCATCCTGAGCTTAACCGATTCTTCTACCAATCTTTTAACCTCGTCTCTGGCTTCTTCAAAAGAGATTTTAATCGGTTTTTCTTCTATTTCCCAATACTTTTCATTCTTTATGCCGTTTTTGTCTATTACGAGCGTTTCGGCCTGTTCGAGTTTTTTTACTTCTTTGTAAATAGTCGAAGGTGCGGGTATGTACTGGAGCGTTAAAAAAGAATCTATAGCGGTTAGATTTATTGTTTTTTTAACCTTTTCAAACGAAATTAAAGAGTCTATTTCCGAAGAAAAGGCGAAATAATCGGAGTCTATATAATAAAAAAGCGGTTTTTTGCCCAATCTATCTCTTGTAAGTACAAGCCTTTTTTTTCTTTTATCCCACAAAGCTACGGCGAACATTCCTCTTAGTTTCTTGGGAAAATCCGTTCCCATTTCTTCATATAAATGAACTATAACCTCGGTATCGGTTTTGGTTTTAAATTTGTGGCCTTTGGATAGAAGTTCGTTTTTTATTTCTTTAAAATTATATATCTCTCCGTTGAAAACCGTTATTATGTCGTTTGTTTCGTTTGAAATAGGCTGCTTTCCGCTTTCCAAATCTATTATCGAAAGCCTTCTCATTGCGATACCTACGGTTTCTTCGACATAAAAACCTTCGTCGTCCGGGCCTCTGTGTATCAAGAGGTCGTTCATCTTTTTTAAATCGCCATGGTTTATTTTTTCGTTTTTAAAAGAAAATATCCCGCATATTCCGCACATATTCTATTTTTCCTTCTGATTTTTCGACATGGATAGTATTTTTCTAAAATTTAAACCTAAGGAGTATATGAAGATTACCGCCGCAAGAGTTATTACTATGTAGCCCAGAATATGTACCGATGTGGCAAAAAGCAGAGAAGTTTCTTTATCTATACCCCAGCTCATACATACCCTTGAAACCGCATACTCGTAATTTCCGAAATATCCGGGCATGGATGGAACGCTTGCGGATAATGACCCCGCAAATACCGATATTGCGGCCTTAAAAAAGTCTATTGCGTGTATTTTTAAAGCCTTTGCCATAAAAAAGTTATTTAAAACGTCGAAATTCCATTGTATTATTCCCGAGCCCAATATTAAAAATGTCAGCCCCAAACTTTTAAAACAAACCCCGCCGTTTTTTATTTTTATTATAAAAGAGTGTATTTTTGGGTGATAATTTTGAAATTTTTTAACCTTAGGGTGAATCATTATCTTATCGGAGAATATGAAAAGAATTATAACCGCTATTATCGCAAAGTTAAGTATTACAAAAAATGAAGTTTTATTTATTAGTATGTTTATCCCTCCCAACTTCGAATATAAAAGCAGAAGAGCGAACAGTATCAAAGTATCCATAAGCCTTTCTATAAATACTGTCGAAAGAACGGTTGTTTTTGGGATTGCGTAAAAATGCGAAACCAAAAATATTTTTGTTATCTCGCCCATTCTAAAAGGCAGTATGTTATTTATTCCCAAACTTATCACCTCTATTTTAAACAGTTGCTTTAAATCTGTTGTTACGTTAGGCTTTAATATTAAATACCATTTTAGAGTTCTAAACACCAACTCAAAAAATGTGGAGATTAAAAAAAGAAACATGAAAGATATGTCCGATTTCTTTAATATTAATAAAAATTTTGAAAAATCCGCGTTTTTGAAACTCAGATATATCAACAGAAAGCTTATTATTATTCCAAGCGAAGCTATTAATATATCCTTTGTTTTCATTTAACCGCCTCTTCCGAATTTTCTTAAAAGCTCTTCGCTTGAAATTTCCACCATTACCGGCCTTCCGTGAGGACAATGAAGAGGGTCTTTAGTATTTTTCAGTTCTTCTATTAGATTTAAAGCGGCTTTAGAGTCGATTTTTTCGTTGAATTTTATCGATTTTTTACAGGATATGGTGGCTATGGTATCTCTTTTAAGCTCGGCCGATATGTTTGAAGGTCTGGATATGACTTCGTTTAAATAATTAAATATCTCGGAGATTTCTTTTTGGGTAAAGTTAAACAAGGACGGAACCGAGTAAACGGAGATGGAGTTTGGGCCTATTTGATTTATCTCAAATCCCGCGTCAGATAAAAATTCTTTCATTTCCATTATCTTGGATATCGCGCTTATCGGCATTTTTAATTCTATCGGAATAATAAGTTTTTGAACGGATATTTTTTTCTCGTTAAACTCGTTTACGTATTTTTCGAACGTAATTCTTTCCGCCGCCGCATGCTGGTCTATTATAAGTATGGAGTTTTGAGTCTGGTATATTAATAAGCTTGCAAAAGCCTGGCCTACGAATGTGACGGGAGGTTTGTACCAGTGGGTGTTTTTTTCGTTTTCATACATTCGGGTTATAAAATCCGATTGAGAAAAGGAGATGTTTTGTTTTTCGAGCTCTTGCGTTAAATCTTTTTCTTTTACCGTTTCCAATTCATTGTCTGGCTCGGAGTCGTAAAGCCTTTGGGGAGAAGATCTATTTTCTACGGCTTTTTCTACGGTTTTATAAACGGACATATAAACGAAATTCTCGTCGTCGAATTTTACTTCTTTTTTTTGCGGGTGAACATTTACATCTATTTTGGACGGCTTGGCTTCTATGGAAACCAAAAAAATAGGATGCTTGTTTAGCCTTATATGTTCAAAAGCCTTATAAACCGCGGAGGATACCGTTTTCGATTCCACTATTCTCGAATTTACGTATATGTATTGGAATGTTTTTGAGGAAACTAAATTGGAGGAGCTTGAGACGAATCCTTTTATTGTTATTTTATCGAAGTTTTCTTCGAAATAAATGAGGTCTCTGGTAAGATCTTCTCCCAATATTTTTTTCGCTCTTAAAACAAATCGTTTGTCTTTGTCCGGAGGAAGATTATATATTTCTTTCCCGTCTATGTTGAGAACAAATCTTTTGTCCGGCCTTATCAAAGCGAATTCTTCTATAAGTTTTATTATGGAGCTTCTTATATAAGAGTCGGATTTTAAAAATTTAAATCTTGCGGGCGTATTGTAAAATAGGTCCTTTACTTCGACGGTTGTGCCTTTTAAAGGCGCGGATGGGAATATGGATATCGAGTTAAAATCTCCGCCTTCGGCTTTTAAGGTATGTCCCGTTTGACCTTTGCCGTCGTATGAATTTATCGTTATTTTGGAAACCGAAAATATGGAAAATAAAGCCTCTCCTCTAAAACCGTAGGTAATTAAAGAATTTATATCCTCTATGTTTTTAATTTTGCTTGTGGAGTATCTGTATAGCGCAATTTTTAAGTCTTCTAAGCTCATTCCGTCGCCGTCGTCGTTTACTCTTATCGTTTTTTTGCCGGCTTTTTCTACGGTTATGTTTATCGAGTTTGCGTTTGCGTCCAGAGAATTTTCTATCAGTTCTTTTAAAACCGATACGGGACTTTCTATGACTTCTCCCGCGGCTATTTTTGAGTATGTAGAGGCGTCGAGTATTTTTATCATAAGAAAATTTTAGCAATTTTTTAAACCGTCAAACTCTAAAGTTTAATGTTCTATGTTCAATGTTTAAAGTTGCACGAGCGGAACCAAATGTCTAAAGTTTCCTCTATACATCCACACATCTACGTCTCTATACATCTAATTTCTTCCAATCTTCTACGCGTTCACTCATCTACGCATCTTTTAAATATGTATAATGTATTTAGGAGGGAAAATGAAAAAAATAACGTTAATTCTTTTATCTTGCGTGTTTTCTTATTCGCTTCTAAGCGCTCAGACATACGCTCAGGAGCTCAATAATACCGGAAAAATAAAAAAAGGCGGGATCGAAACGAAAAAAGAAGAGGTTAAAGAAAAGTCTATGGAAAAACTTCATACCCTTACGGGCGTAGTAAAATCCGTAGATGTCGAGAAGAAAACGATTACCGTAGATTCCGTAAAAAAGAAAGGCGAAACTATGACCTTCGGTTATGAAGGTTTAAAATTAAAAGACGGTAAAGATACCATAGACGCTTCTTCGTTAAAACCGGGGGATAGGATAAAAATAAAATACTCGGGAGATATAACAAATCCGAAGATAGAAAAGATGATGAAGATTAACGAAGAGATGAAAGAAAAAATGGAAAAAAAGGAAGAAAAGAAAGAGATGAAAAAATCCGACGATAAACCTTCTCAACCTAAACAAACCGAAACAAAAACGGCGCCTCAGACAAAATAAGAAATTCTCTTAAGCCGAAATAACAAAAAGCGGGCGTTTTACCGCCCGCTTTTTTATTGAGTTTGGTCTTTTTTAATTATAAGATACATCGAGTAAAACATTATTAGGGTTCCGAAAATAAAAACCGCTTTAGATATATGGTCCGTATATTTTATTACCCCGAATTTGTTTAAAAGATAAGCCCAATCGTGTTCTCCTCCTCCGACAAGCGGAAGTTCCTGTTTTTGCGCGTCTGCTATATATATGCTTATGTTTAAAAAATTTTCTCCGACCCAAAAAAGCGATATTTTAGAAGAAAAAATTTGTCCCGTTTTATAAAAATAAATCGTTATAAAAGTGGGCCAGAATATCTGAGATATGGTTCCGCCCATAAATCCTATCGTTTCTCCCAAAAAACCCAAAAAAACATGACCCGCTTCGTGAAAACAAAGATTTATGTAATCTAAGAAAGAAAAATAATTGTCGTATTTTATGAAATTGGAGTAAAAGTAAATCATTAAGGCTACGAGTATTATTTTTAGTATAAATAAATTTTTCATCTGAATAGCATCGCCAGCATAAAAGCCGTTATTATCATCAAACTTATATAAATGGCTATGTTTTTTTCTATTTCGTTTTGTCTTTTAATATCGATTAATTTTATTTCTTTTTTTATGTACCCGTATTCGTTTAGTTTAAGTTCGGATAATATTTTACCGTTGGGATATATAAAAGCGGATATCCCGTTGTTTGCCGCTCTTATAAACGGCCTTGAATTGGAAACCGCCCGCGATACGGACACGGCAAAATGCTGATATGGAGCCGATGTGTTTAGATACCACCCGTCGTTTGTTATATTTATAAACAAATCCACATCTTCTTCTTGATAAAAGAGGTAGTCGAATATGGTTTCATAGCAGATGGTTTGGCCCAATTTTAATTCGTTTAAAACAAAAGGTTTTTGATTTATGTTTCCTTCTTCAAACTCGCCTAAGGCCGTTACTACCTTTGCGAATTTTCCTATTACGCTTCTAAAAGGAACATATTCTCCGAAAGGAACGAGTATTCTTTTATCGTACTCCGCGATTATTTCGCATTTAGGGTTTATAAGATAAGCGGAAACATGTTTTCTGTTAATCTTGGATACGGAACCCACTATATGATAAGTATTTGTTTGCTTTATGTTTTTGCATAGCCAGTTAAAAACATCGTTGTCGTCTATCCAGCCGTATAACGCGTTTTCCGGCCATATTATTATATCGGGTTTGTCGTTTTCGGTAGCTTTTTTTAAAACGGTTTCTATTTTGGATTTTATATCGTCCACATAAGACCAGTCCCATTTCATATAAAAATCTATCGAGGGCTGTATTACGGCGATTTTTATTTTTTTATCGCTTGATTTTAATAATTTCTCGATATCGTCATATTTCATTTTGCCTAATGTTAAAGAAATGAAAAGAACTAAAACGGCAGCTATAAATTTCTTTATTTTTTTAGTTTTTTCTTTTTCTATTATTATCGAAGCTAAAAGAACGTTTATTGAAACTATCAAAAAAGTGAGCGTATAGGTCTGACCTAAATGGGAAAGATTTAGAATATATGGACTATTCCACTGAGAATAACCCAACTGAAACCACGGGAAATAAGGCGCGTATTTGGTTAGGCTTGTTTTTATGGAATCTACCAATACCCATACCGAAGGCAAAACAAATACGGTCATATTTATATTGCATGTTTTAGACATATATCCCACAAAACTAATAACTACAAACTCTATTGAAAGTAAGGCGGATAAAAATAACAATCCGAGTAACGAAACGACCGGATTTACCTCGCCCGCTCTCAATGTCGGATATATCCAGTAAAGTAGTAGCAAATAAGTGGAAAAACCGTATATGAAACCGTATTTTATCGCTTCTTTTTTTGTTTTAAATTCAAATAAAGCTATTATGAAAGGAATTAGAGATAAAAAAGCCAGCGGCGAGAGCGAGATTTTGGGGTATGAGAGAAAAATCAAAAAAGAGCTTAAAAGAGTAAATAACAATTTTTTGTTTTCAATGATTATGCTTTTAATTTTAAACATTTCTTTCCTAAATAAATTATATAATTTTAATATGGAAATTTTTAAAAACAAATACAATAAGCTTGTGCTGGTTATTACGGTTTTGTCTCTTATATTGCTTATAGGCTTTCCCGTTTATCAGTTCTACGACTTTATCGTTCATTCGAAGATAAAAACGTCAAATTTAATAATATCGGTTATTTTGATTTTTATTCCCATTTTTTCCTGGTTGTTTAGCGTTGGAGAATATGTTTTGGAGTCCGACGGGTTATCGATAAAAAGAAAAATATTTCCGATTAAAATAAAATACGAGGAAATAAAAAAGGTATCCAGGTTGGGTTATCAAGACATAAAATCTTCAATAAGAATATTCGGTAACGGCGGTTTGTTCGGTTTTTACGGCATTTTCCGAAATGAATCCATAGGCAATTACAGAGCTTATTTTTCAAATTTTTCGGATCTTGTTCTCATTGAGACCGATAAAAAAAAGTTTGTCATATCGCCCGAAAATCCTGATATTTTTACTGATTACCTGAAATCAAGAATTAAAAATTGATTCAATCCTTTCAAATATGGGCCTTTTTTATTGTTATAATATTTATATATGATAAAGAAAATAATAGATTCTGTTTTCGGGACCAAAAGCGAAAGAGATATTAAGAAAATAATGCCTTTAATAGACGAAATAAACTCTCTTTCGGACGAATATTCTAAGCTTGGCGACGAGGAATTAAAAAATAAAACTAACGAGTTTAAAAAAATGCTCGAAGACGGTATGTCTTTGGACGACATACTTCCGATGGCCTACGCCGCCGTCAGAGAGGCATCTAAAAGAACGATAGGGCTTAGACATTACGACGTCCAGCTTATAGGCGGAACCGTTTTACATCAGGGCAAAATAGCCGAAATGAAGACCGGCGAGGGAAAAACTCTGGTTGCGACTTTGCCGGCTTATCTCAACGCCTTGACCGGTAAAGGCGTTCATGTGGTTACCGTAAACGATTATTTAGCAAAGAGAGATAGAAACTGGATGGGACCTGTTCATGAATTTTTAGGGCTTAGTGTCGGATACATAAATCACGATATGGATAACGCCGAGAGAAAAAAGATGTATGAGTGCGACATAACCTATGTTACAAACAACGAATTAGGATTCGATTATCTGAGAGATAATATGGTTATGGATAAAAACGAGAGGGTTCTTAGAGGCCTTAATTACGCCATAGTGGACGAGGTGGATTCCATATTGATAGACGAGGCCAGAACTCCTTTGATAATATCCGGGCCCAGCGAACAATCCACCGATAAATATTATATAGTGGACAGAATAATTCCTTATCTTAAGATAAAGTTTATAACCGAAAAAGAAGAGTTTGAAGCCAAGAAAGAGGGTCTGGATATAGGAAAGGGTTTCGACGCGATAATAGACGAGAAAAATCATAGCGTTATGCTTACCGAGGAAGGCGTTCAGAAAGCCGAAAGGCTTTTAAAAGTCGATAACATATACAACGATATAAACGCCGAGTGGGCTCATCATATAAATCAAGCGGTAAGGGCTCATTATCTATTTAAAAAAGACGTTCATTATGTGGTAAAAGACGGAGAGATAGTGATAGTTGACGAGTTTACCGGAAGATTGATGCCGGGAAGAAGATGGTCGGACGGGCTTCACCAGGCTATAGAAGCGAAGGAGCATCTTCAGATAAAAGAGGAAAATCAGACTCTTGCCACCATAACCTTTCAGAATTTTTTCAAATTATATAACAAAATAGCCGGTATGACGGGTACCGCTATGACCGAGGCGGCGGAGTTCTGGGAGATATATAAACTTGATGTGGTGGAAATTCCGCCGAACAAAAAATGTATAAGATACGATTTTCCGGATAGAGTTTACAGGACCGAGAGAGAAAAATATAACGCCATAGTCGCGGAGGTAGAGGAGAGATGGAAAAAGGGACAGCCTTTGCTTGTCGGGACAAGGTCTATAGAAAAATCCGAGATGCTTTCGCAACTGCTTAGAAAAAAAGGAATTCCTCATCAGGTTTTAAACGCAAAGTATCACGAGATGGAAGCTCAGATAATAGCTCAGGCGGGAAGAAAAGGCTCGGTTACCATAGCCACAAATATGGCCGGAAGGGGAACCGACATAATACTGGGTGGCAACCCCCCTGATTTGGAAAATCAGAAGTATGTGGTTGAGGCCGGAGGGCTTTGCGTAATAGGCACGGAGAGGCACGAGTCGAGAAGAATAGACAATCAGTTGAGGGGAAGATGCGCAAGACAGGGAGACCCCGGCGTTTCGGTTTTTTACGTATCGCTTGAAGACGAGCTTATGAGGCTTTTCGGTTCCGATAGGATATCGGCGATAATGGAAAGATTGGGGATGAAAGAAGGCGAGGTAATAGAGTCGAGAATCATATCCAAACAGATAGAAAACGCTCAAAGAAGAGTCGAGGCGATGAACTTCGATATAAGAAAACAGGTATTGGATTACGATAACGTAATGAATAAGCAGAGGATGGCGGTTTACGAGCTTAGAAACATAATACTTGAAAGCGAGTCTATTTCGGATAGAATAGAGAAGATGATGGAAGAGATGGTTGATTCTTTGATAGAAAACAATATAGACGCGAAAGAGCATCCCTCCGCCTGGAATTTAGATAATTTGAACATTCAGATTAAAAGGAGCTTCGGTTTTAGCGTTGAAAACTCGGATTCTTTAAATTACGAATCTTTGAAAGACGAGATAATTACAAAACTCAAAGAACTTTATAAAAAAAGAGAGGCGGATTTTTCCGAAAGAGGCGTTAATTTTAAAGAACTTGAAAGAATACTTCTTTTGCAAATAATAGACCATAACTGGAAAAACCATCTATACGAATTGGACCATTTGAGAAAAGGGGTGGTTTTAAGAGCTTACGGCCAGAAGGACCCTTTGATAGAATATCAAAAGGAATCTTACGCTTTGTTTGAAAGAATGTTAGACAGAGTAAGGGATAACACCATAGAATATCTTTTCAAGATACAGCTTCCGCCGAGAATAATAAGGCCTCAGTTTTCAAATCAAAAAAACGAGAACGTCGAAAAAGAAAAAAAATCGGATAAAAAGGAAGAAAATCAAAACAAACCTACTGTTTCTTCCGTAAAAGTCGGGAGAAACGACCCCTGCCCTTGCGGCAGCGGCAAGAAATATAAAAAATGTTGCGGCAAAGATAAATGATTTTTAATTTTTACGTAACATTTATTTAATTTCGAAAGTGCTAAAATATAATTATGAGAATAACTACCAAATGGACATTATGGTTTCTTTCGATAGGCATATATGTCATGGCTTTAGGCGGAGTTTTTTATTATAACCTTTTCAAATGGACTTTCGACGAAAAACTTAAAGCCGATATAATAGACACGGTTAAAATCTACGCTCCCACAATGAGGGACGGGCTTTTGAAAAATCCGAAAGCCATAACCTTCGAAGAATTTAATCTTATGGCGGAGACTCTTTCCAAAGACGAGAGAATCGCCTCTATAATATATCTAAACAAAACCGGGATAATAAGATGGCATAGAGAGCCGAGATTTATCGGTATGAGCTGGGACGAATACATATCTCAGGTTCCTCCTCTTACCGACGCCATAGCTCAGGCCATAACCGCAAAGATGCCGAAGGTCAGGCCTGTTCCCAAACAACCTTACTACGAAATAGCCATTCCTTTGACAGTAAACAACGAGATAGTGGGAAGCGTTTTGTTGATGGTTTCAAAGGCCACATCCGATACGCTTGTATCTTCGGCTATGAGCAAGTATGTGGTAGGGGCGATAGGAGTTTTGGTTTTACTCGGAATACCTTTTTATGTGTTTTTCTATCGTTATGTGATAAATCCCTTGGAAGCTTTGGGAGAGGCGGTAGAGGCTGCGTCTTTTAAAACGTTTGAGCTCAGATTTAACATAAAAAACGACGAGATAGGGTTTGTGGCGGAAAGCATAAATAACCTTCTTAAAAAATTTAAAAATGAAATAGAGAATTATTCCAAGCGCGACAAGTACTTCAGGGAAATAGAGGAAAAATGGTGGAAGGCTATACTTAAAACAATAGTTCCTTTAAACGAGTACGTAATAGTCGTAGACGAGAATAATAACGTATTGTACGCAAATTTCGAACTCAAAGGGATAGAAGGAACGACCGTCCATCTTTTAGATGTGGTGGAAAGCCAGCAACAAAATCTTTTAAGGCTTGTGGGTCAGGCCTTCGATATGCCGGGGGAAGTTATAGAAGGCGAGACTATATTTAAGGGCCAGAATTTAGCGGTTAAGGTCATACATATAGGAGATACCCCGGATCTTAATAGAACACTGATACTTTTTTATCCCAAAAAAGTTTATTGACCCAAAAGATTTCTTACCTGAAGAGGGCCTTCGTATATAAAGGAAGTATATATTTCGAAAAGATTCGCTCCGGCTTTCTTTCTTAATTGAATATCGTTTTTATCGAATATCCCGCCGCTTGCTATTACCGGTATGTTCGGCGCAAAGCTTCTTATTTTTTCTATCGTTTCGATGTTTATTTTACTAAGAGGCTTTCCACTCAATCCTCCTTCGATAGAATCGAATTTTCTCGTTTTAATTAAATCTCTTCTTTTAGTGGTATTAGAGGCGACTATTCCGGTTTTCGTTTTTTCGCAAAGTTCGGATATGTCTTTTAAATCCTCATCCAAAATGTCCGGAGATATTTTTATAAAAACGATTTTTTTATCGTCTATTTCTTTTACGCTTTCTATTATTTTTTTCGAATAATCTTTTAAACTTTCGGTAAAACCTTTGACATTGGGACAGCTTATGTTTATAACAAAAAAATCTCCCGCGTCTTTTAAAATTTTAAAACATTCGGATATGTTTTTATGAGCGATTTCAAATTCTGTGTCGTTATTTTTCGATATATTGATGCCGAGAACGATCTCTTCTTTTCCTTTTTTTTCTATATTTCTTAGTACCTCATAAGCCCCTATGTTGTTTAAGCCGAAGTGATTTACCAAAGCTTTTTCTTCCGGAATTCTCCATAGTCTTGGCTTTGGATTTCCTTTTTGAGGTTTAAGCGTTACGCTTCCGATTTCTATAAAACCGAATCCCAAACATTTTAAAAAATCGTACGCCTCTCCGTTTTTATCAAATCCGGCGGAAAGCCCGATTGGATTTTTAAAATTTAGTCCCGAGATAGAAATGGGCGAGTTAACCGTAAAATAATTCGAAACAATCTTTTTAAAAAAGTTAAAATTTGAGGCGATTTTAAATTTCAAAATCGCCATATCGTGAACCTTTTCCGGGTCTATTTTAAAAGCTATCGGTCTTACTATTTTTTTATATAAAAAATCTATCGTTTTCATATCTTATTTTTCCGTTTATTATGCTCGTTATGTTTTTTCCGGTTAGAGTCATTTTTTTAAAAGGAGAATTTTCTGATTTGGAATAAAAAGATTTTACATTCCATTTTTTTCGAATGTCTATCAAAGATATGTCCGCTATATACCCTTCTTTTATTATCCCTCTGTCTTTTATATTTATAATTTTAGCCGGATTTGATGTCATAAGCGATATCACCAGAGAGAGGGAAAATTTGTTTTTTATAAAAAGTTCGGTTATCGAAGCGGAAAGCATAGTTTCAAGCCCTATTACCCCGAAAGGCGCCGTATCTATGGGCTTTGATTTTTCTGCCGCGGTATGAGGAGCGTGGTCGGTGGCTATGGCGTCTATTGTCCTGTCTTTTAAGCCTTTTATTACCGCCAACCTGTCTTCTTCGGTTCTAAGCGGAGGATTCATTTTAAAATCGGCGTTTAAATCTTTAAGTTTATCTTCGGTAAAGCAGAAATAATGAGGGGCGGTTTCCGCGGTAATTTTCGGGTTTAGTTTTTTGGCTTCCTTTATTATTTCGACCGATTCTTTTACGCTTATATGTTGAAGATGCAAAGGCGTGTTTGTTATTATCGACAAAATGCAATCTCTTAGAACCGCCATATATTCGGTTTTTCTGTTTATTCCGGGTATGTTTAATCTTTTAGAAATCTTTCCTTCGTTTATAAAACCTTCGTAATTTGTTTGAGGATGGGAAAAAACTTTTTTCCCGTATTTATCCGAAAGTACAAGAAGTTTTTCCATAACGCAGGAGTCTTTTATCCACGCTCCGTCGTCGGTAAACGAAACCGAATATCTCGAATTTTCTTTCACATTTACAATATATTTCCCTTCTCTATTTTTTGTGCCCGCGGAAGAAAAGAGAATATTCAGGCAGGATTCTTTTTTAGATTTTTTTATAAGCGTTTTTAATATTTGGGGGTTGTCGGTAGCCGGTTCGGTATTGGGCATAAGAACTACTGTTCCGACTCCTCCGCTTAAAGCCGCTTTTGTAAGCGTGAAAAAATCTTCGGCATCTTCTTTGCCCGGAACTCGAGAATGAACATGGATATCTATTAAAGAGGGAATAGCTATAAGCCCTTTTGCGTTTACGATTTTTGTTTTTTTGTTATTTATTTTATCCGATATTTTTTCGATTCGGTTTTGCGAGATTAGTATGTCTTTTTTTTCTAATTTTTCGCCTTTTATGAGAAATGCGTTTTTTAATAATATCATTTCTTTTTTTTCTTTTTCTTATCGTTAAAATAAAAATACATTCCGATAAATCCCGCCATTACTACGATAAGCACCCCGGGGTTTTCCAATTTTTTTTCGCTTTGTCGGGTGTTGTCTATAATTTTATCCGAATCTTTTTCGACGGATATTATCTCCTCTTGTTTTGCTATTATGTGATTCTTTCGCTCTGAGATTTTTTTCTGTTCTATAGGTTTTTTTTCAAGAAGTTCGCTTAATGTCAAATTTTTAGACGAGCAGCTATCTTTCTGGGGGCCGCATTGGGCGTTAATTAAACCAGAAAAAAAACTCAATAATAAAAAACTAACTCCTAAACTCGACAATATCTTCGAAAGATTTCTTTTTCCTTTCGTTAGGTTCCTCATCCTTTTCTCCTATCGCTATAATTATTTCGATATTTTCGCCTTTTTTTAGATTTAAAAACTCAAAAGCCTTTTTTCTGTCAAACCAACCGACCCACAAACTGCCTAATCCCATATCGGTCGCCGCTAAAACCATATGTTCTCCGGCTATACCTAAGTCTATTAAAGAAAAATCGGTATCGCATACCATATTGCCTATTTTCATTTTCAAACTTGTTTTTGTTCTTATCATGGCTATTATTAACGGAGCTTTTTTAACGAAAGAGCAGGAGGAAAACATTCCCGTAAAAACGGAGTCGCAAAATTTATTTTTATATTCTCCGCTCATAACTATAAATTTGTATGGCTGGGAGTTGCAGGCCGATGGAGAAAGCCTTGCGCATTGAAGTATTTTCTCTATTTTTTCTCTTTCTATCGGGTTTTCTTTGAATTTCCTTATGCTTTTTCTTTTTTTGACAAGTTCTTCAAACATATTACTAAAATAATTTTATCATATTAGAAAGCTTAAAGGATTGGAGCGTTAGAGGAAATTGGATGTATAGATGCGTAGAAGTGTAGATGTGTGGATGCATTGGAATTAGATGAATAGATGTGTAGAAATATTGAAAAACTTTAAGCATTTCGTTCCAGTCGTTTAACTTTGAACTTCAAACATTAAACTCAATTTTTATTCTCTAACCCCTGTTCTCTATTCTCTGTCATTAGACTTTAGACATTGAACATAAAACATTGAACATTAAACTTTATTACGCTTGACAGATATTTTTTTTTTTTATAAAATAACTTAGGAGGGTAAATGAAGATAAAATTATTCTTTTTAGTTTGGATTGGTGTAATGCCTGTTCTCAACGCTCAGGATAATGTATCAACTCAAAGCGTATTGTCGGTGGAGCAGGTAAAAGTTCGGCCGGTGGTTGATGTTAAAAACAAAGAATATATAGATGCGAAGGAGTTTGATGACATTTTAAGAGAAGCAGAAAATAAGTTAAAAATGGATAAGAGCCAGAATAAAAAACTTAGAGATTATGTGTTTGAAATTCTTCCGATAAAGAACAAAATGAGTGGTGAAGAAAAAATGAAACTGGCTTTGGATATGAATGAGTTTATAGAAAAATATCCATTATTGGCTATTAAAATTTATGATAAAGAAATAGAGTTAAATCCTTCAAATCCAAACGCTTATTACGAAAGAGCAAGTGTATATTATTCTTTGTGTATGAAAGAATTTGAAAAAAACAGTAATAATAAGAATTTTGATAAAACTTATTGTGAGAAATATATTGTTGATGCGGATAATGCTTTAAAATACATTAAAAGCGATAAGGAATTAGATATTTATGGGGTTCCCTTCAGAATGAAAATATATAGCTCTAAAGGTGATATTTATAGGTTTATATATAAAGATTTACAAAAAGCAATTGACAATTACAATAAAGCCATAAAATCGGATGTATTTCAGCCAAGTCAGGAATATTTAAACAGAGCCAGAGCTTATTGCGATATAAACAATTATGAAAAGGCTAAAAAAGATTTAGAAACATATCTCAAAAGAGATTTTACATCAGAGGCAACAAGAATGAGTGAGACTTACGATTTATGTAGAAGGATTTATAGAAAAACTGGAGAGGTAATTGCTGGATGCGCTGAAAAAAAATTGCTGGAAAATTCGGATGAGTTTGATAAATTTTTAAAATCAGCAGGTTTATTAAAATAGATATGATAAGTGAGGTTGTTATGAATAATGGTAAAAAGATATTTTTTGTAATTATGTTTTTCCTTTTTTTCTCTTTTTTGTATAGCGAATGTTTAAACAGAGTAATTCAATATATAACTTATACAAAAGTTACAGACACTATATGTAAGGCAAGTGCTAATGGCAATTGTTATAAATGGGATGTGGTAACTGCAAAGGACACTAAGGAAACCAATGATTGCAAAGAAAGTTGCAATCTCAAAGAATGCAAAAACTGGGAAAGGACAAATACTACGGATGAGCCAAAAGAATGTATGGTTGCTAATAAGCCATGTGTTGAGTTTGCGAGTGCCCAACTTAACGCTCCTTGCATTAGAAGAGTTTGTCCTTATGAAAAAACAAAAGTTGTTACAATAATAGAAAAATGTACTAACGCTATTTGTAATTAATAATTTGCTTTAAAAACGCTGTTCAGAACCGATTTTATCATTTTGTTGCTTTAAAATCTGTTGTGACCCACATGTTTACATAGATATTACGCTTGACAGATATTTTTTTTTATAAAATAACTTAGGAGGGTAAATGAAGATAAAATTATTCTTTTTAGTTTGGATTGGTGTAATGCCTGTTCTCAACGCTCAGGATAATGTATCAACTCAAAGCGTATTGTCGGTGGAGCAGGTAAAAGTTCGGCCGGTGGTTGATGTTAAAAACAAAGAATATATAGATGCGAAGGAGTTTGATGACATTTTAAGAGAAGCAGAAAATAAGTTAAAAATGGATAAGAGCCAGAATAAAAAACTTAGAGATTATGTGTTTGAACTTTTACCTAAAAAAATTAAAAAAGATATGTATCCTCATGAAAAATTTGAAACAACCAATTTTCTTTTAGAGCTTAAAGAAAATCAGCCGGAACTTGCTATTAAATTGTTTTCTAAAGAAATAGGGATTAATAAAACTAATCCATATGCATATTACGAAAGAGCCGGGGTTTATTTAAAAGGATGTTTTACAAAAGTAGATAAAAAAGCATGTGAAAATGCTATTAAAGACCTTAATGAATCTTTAAAATATGTAAAAAACGATACTGAGACAACTATAGATGGGTTGCCTTTTAGATGGAGTATTTATGAAATGTTAGGGCGTATTTACAGTTATTCAGAAACCGATATAAATGACTTTAATAAAGGATTATTTTATTTTACAAAAGCTATAAATGCAGACACATCAAAGCCAAGCATTTCATATTATGACCGCGCAAAAGTTTATTTAAAACTTGATAAATTTGAACAGGCAATAAAAGATTTGTCTGAGTATAAAAAATCTACTATGCAATCCGAAGATGAGAAAAAAAATTATATTATAGGTTTATGCGTGAGTTTATATAAAAAAACTAAAAGGGATTATATACCCGAGTGCCCTTATAGAAACGAAATAGAGGTAAAATTAGAAGAGTAATTTAGAGGGCTTATTCGAAAAATGTACCCACTCTGTTTGTAAATAGATTACCTGTTAATTTCGGTTATAATTTGATAAAATATATTTGGGAGATGGAGTTCTCCTTAAAACCGCCCTGGCGGCTGATAACTCCTGAGCTAAAATAAAAGGAGGTATCTTATGGAACACATATATCAGCTTGCCACAATATACATAGCTCTGGCGGTAACAAGCGCAATAATAGCCTATCATCTAAAAATATCGATAGCCTTGATAGAAATAACCGTCGGCGCCATAGTGGCGAATATCGCTTTAAAATATGCGGGAATAAATATTTTAGAGCCGAATACCGAATGGATAAAAGTTCTCGCTTCGTTTGCGGCGATTCTTTTGACGTTTTTAGCGGGTACAGAGCTCGACCCTAAAACCCTCAAAGATAAAAGAAAAGAATCCTTAATAATAGGAACAATAGGTTTTTTAGCTCCTTTTATCGGGGGGTATCTGGTATCCAAATACCTGGTCGGATGGAGCCGCGACGCTTCTCTTCTGGTCGGAATAGCGCTTTCTACAACTTCCATGGCGGTAGTTTATGCCGTTATGATAGAAACTGGACTCAATTCCACGGAATTTGGAAAAGGGATTCTGGCCTCCTGTTTTTTAAACGATATAGGAACGGTTTTGGCTTTAGGTTTTGTTTTTTCTCCTTTTAATCTTAAAACCGTAGTTTTTATTTTGGTTTCAGCCGTCGTAATTTTTATATTTCCCAAAGCCACGGATTATCTCACCAACATATACGGCAACAGGACCGCCGCTATAAGAGCGAAGTTTGTAATGCTGGTTCTTTTGTTTTTAGGTTTTGTAGCCGTAAGGTCCGATGTGGAGCCTGTTCTTCCCGCATATATAGCCGGCATGGTTTTGGCGGAGTTTAGCATTAGAAATAAAAACTGGATTTTAAGAATGAGAACTCTTACCATAGGTTTTTTAACCCCTTTTTATTTCTTAAGAGCGGGAAGCTTCGTTTCTTTTAAAAGCTTAATATCCGCGCCTCTTATATTTATTTTTCTTTTTCTATCGAAGGTTTTGTCAAAAATATTCGGGCTTTATCCGTTTATTTCCATGTTTAGAAAAGAAAAGAATGAGAGAATGTATTACACTCTTTTAATGTCGACCGGTCTTACATTCGGCACCATATCCGCGCTTTTTGGATATACTCACGGCATAATCGATCAGACCCAGTATTCGTTGATTGTTATGGTCGTAATAGCAAGCGCTGTAATACCGACGGCGATAGCCACGTTATTCTTTGAGCCAAAGCATCTCATACCGGCTAAAAAACATATGACAGAGACAAAGGATGAACTTATCGAAGAATAAGATAAAAGAACTGGGGTCTTTGGCGTTAAAGTACGATTTTAAAGACGTCTTAAGCCTCATAGATAATTTATATTCGATAGTACAAGAAAATAAAACGATAGATGTCGCCATCGTCGGCAGATTTAAATCGGGTAAAAGCAGTTTTATTAATTCCATTATTTCAAGAGACGTTCTTCCCTGCGGAATACTGCCGGTAACCGGGGTTATAACCGTAGTTTCTTACGCGGAAAAAGACTCGGCGGAGATAGTTTTTTTTGACGGAAGCAAAAAGATATGCGATATAAACGAGGTCGTAAATTATGTAAGCGAAGAGAGAAATCCCGGCAATATTCTTAAAGTAAGGCTTGTCGATTTAAAATTAAAGATTTCAGAAGATTTTAAAAAAATAAGGTTTATAGATACTCCCGGGCTTTATTATTCCAAAACTCACTCGGACGCCACATTCTCTCTTTTCCCGAGTCTCCAGCTTGCCATAGTGGCGATTAGTTTCGATTCGCCACTCTCCGAAAATGAAGCGGAATTTATAAATATTTTAAAGAAACATACCCCCAAGGTATTGATACTGATAACCAAAACGGACCTTATATCGGAAGAGGACGGGGAGAAGGTTTTGGAATTTGTTAGAAAAAGATTGGGGGAGTTTGATGTGATGAAATATTCAGTTAAAGACACGGGTTTAAGAAATAAAATTTTAAACGATATAATAGAACCTTTAAACGAAAAAATGGAAATAGTTAAAGAAGAGATTATCGGTTATAAAACCGAAAATATAAGAAAATATCTTATTTCTTTTTTAAAAGCGGCTTATAATACGGTCTGCAAAAAGGACGACGAGATAAAAAAACTTAAAAAAGAAATATATGACAATATTGAAAAAATAAACGAATTAAAAAAAGATTTGCAGGTGCTTAAGATAAACGAATTTTCCAAAAACAAAGATAAAACGATAAAGTTATTTCTGAAAAAACAGTACGAGATATCGGAGTATTGCGTAAATACGATAAACAAAAAATTATCCGAAAGAGAAGAAAATCTTATGGAAATTTCAAAAAGTTACGAAGATATTTTAGCCGAAGTTCTAACGGAAAAAATTTATGAATTAAGCGAAACGGAAGTTCCGAAAATCAAAAATATGGGGGATAAAATAATACGAAAGTTCGGGGATATGACCAACAATTTTATAAAAACTTTTATAGAAGAATCTAATAAAGTTTTAAAGACCGATATCCCTTTTATACCGATAGAACAAAGCGATATCGAAATAAAACTTTCAAAAACAAGCGTCACCCAGGCTTTTGACGTCCATATAGAGCTTTTATGGTTTTTGATACCTTTAAGAATAAAGTTTATAAAGAAAATTGTAATAAATCATATTCTAAAAGGAATAGCTTTCGATGTGGAAAAGAATCTTACGAGAGCAGGCTCTTCGGTCGCGGATATTTTGAATAACGAGATAGAGAAAAAAATGAATGCGATAATAAAAGAAGCCGAGGAAAGAATTTCTACGGTTAAAAAGGTTCTGGATAAAACCGATATAAATTTATCGGACATAGAAAAGGATATCAGTTTTTTGGAGCAAATAGATAAAACTCCGCTTTAGCCTTCATGGAGGATGCTTCGGTTTCGGCTTTTTTACCGCTACCCCAGAATAAATCTATTCTTCCCGCTCCTCTTATGGCGCTACCGGTATCGTGAGAGGATATAAATCTTGAAAATTTTTTAAATTCTATTATCTTTTCACCGTTTTCGTCGCTTACCGGTTTTGTGGATATTATATAAGCCAAGATCCCGTACGGTATATAGGCCGGGTCTATGGCTACCGATCTTTGGGGTATAAGTTCTTTGCCTATGGCGCCGACCGCTTGAGTTTCTTTGTCTTTAAGATTAAAAAATATATATCGAGGGTTTAGATTTACAAGCCTTTCTTCTCTATCCTGGGGTTGAGAGGAAAGGTATTTTATGAAATCTTTGAAATTCATAGACGGAATTTCTCCGCAATCCATAAGTATTTTCTGAACGCTTTGAAATTTCCATCCGTTTGCTCCGTCAAACCCGATTCTGTCGTATGAACCGTCGGGGTATCTTATTATGGAAGAGCCCTGTATCTGAGCCAGCATTATATGCGAGGGGTGATTTGAGTAGACTATTTCAAGATTATGTTTGTCTATGGCTCCTTTTCTTATCTCTTCGGTAGAGTAGTATTTAACAAGATTTCCGTTTTCGTCGTATCTGCCGTAGTCGAAATCCTGTCCGACTACCTTGATAAGATCCGGGGGTCTGAAATGAATTGCGTATTTGTAATCTTCGTCTTTTTCTTTTTTTACGGCTATCTCGCTTTCATAATAACCGGTTATTGTGACGTCCTTCGTATCGTCCGCAACCGCTTTGTATATCTTAAATTCCTTTTTTAATATTTCAAATATGTTTTTATAAGAAAGCGTGGATGAGAATATTTCATATAATCTTTCCGAAGATTTGAGCATCTGGTCTTTAGTATACGAATCTTTTCCGAATTTGACCGAGAAAGAGGATGGTTTGGATTTCCAGTATTCTATATTTATTTTAATGGAATCTAAAAGGCTTTTTCTATCCAGGTCGTCGTCCATATCGCTCAAAGATGTCCAGCTGCCAAGAGACACGTCTTTAACCGGATTTTCTATGTCTAAGTATTCTATATTTAATCTTAGGTCGGAAAAACTTTTAGGACAGGACGATTTGGTTTCAAACTTGGGGTAAACTTTTGGAATTTCGTTATTAAAATTTTTCGTGTCTAAGTTTTGAGCGTTTAAAAAACAGGATAAAATGTAACAAATTATCGGCTTCACAAATAAATATTAATAAAAATAGGCTTGTTTTTCAAGGGACCTTCGGGCACGATTTTGGAGATTTAGAAGATATGGAAGGGGTGGAAGAAATTAGAGGTATAGAGGCGTAGATGTGTAGATGCGTGGGAGCGTGGAGGATTGGATGAATGGAGGACTGGAGGATTGGTAAATTCAAATCGTACAACTTTTTCTTCCAATCGTGCGACTTTAGACTTTGAACATTAAACTTTAGACATTGAACTTTCTTTGTTTTGACGATATTTAAAAATATGTTATAATTAATTTATTATGGCATATAAATGTAAAATATGTGGAAAATCTGCTAAGAGCGGCAAAAGCTACAGCCACTCCAATAAAGCTTCTATAAGAAAATTTAAACCCAATCTTCAGAAGCAGAAGATTGTTCTGGATGGCAAAACTACTACCTGTTACGTATGCACAACCTGCATAAAAAGCAACAGGATAGTTAAGGCTATATAAAAAAATTGCCGTATCTTTTTAGAAAAAATCAAAAAAACTATTGACAAATTCATTGGGAATTACTATTATTATATTATGCATTTAAATTATTAGGAGGAAAGATGGCATCAAAAACCAAAAGAACACCCAACGCAAAGTTCATGGCCCCTGTAACACCCGATGAGGTTCTTGCCGAAATAGTCGGTTCCAAACCGATTCCGAGAACTCAGATAACCAAAAAAATATGGGACTACATAAAGAAAAACGGATTACAGGACAAGAAAAATAAAAGAATGATAAACCCCGATGAGAAATTGGGAAAAGTATTCGGCGGCAAAAAACAGATAAGCATGTTTGAAATAGCCGTATACGTAAAAAAACATACGAAATAATTCGGGACTAAATCGTAATTGAAAGGAGCGATTCTTTTAAGTTTCGCTCCTTTTTTATTTTCATATAAATTTTTAAAAATGTATAATTTATAATAGAGAAGTATTACGCGTAATTTGCGCGGGAGATTTTATGTTTATAAAACTAATCATTTTGTCTTTATATTTATTATGCGTTTCGCCCGGCTTTTCGGCGGATGCTAAAAAAGATAATACGAAAGTTTCCGATTATGCCGTAAGGAAAGTTTTAATAGCCACTTACTCCGGCGTAATAATACCGGTGGCAAGCGAGTATATAAACTCGGCGATAGATAGATTGAACTCTGAAGATTTCGATATGATGATTTTAAGGCTCGACACCCCCGGGGGGCTTGACGCTTCGATGAGAGAGATAATAAAAAAGATGTTAGATTCCAAAAAACCGATAGTCGTATATGTTTATCCAAAAGGAGCGAGAGCCGCTTCGGCAGGCGTTTTTATAACGGTGGCTTCTCATATAGCGGCTATGAGCCCTTCCACCAATATAGGAGCGGCCCATCCGGTTATGATTGGAGGGGGAGGGATAGATCTTGATAATAAGAAAGACAAGGATAAAGACAAAAAACAATCTTCGGCGATGGAAGAAAAGGTTTTAAACGACGCAAAGGCTTACATCAAATCAATATGTCAGTATAAAAACAGAAATGTGGATTGGGCGGTAAACGCGGTTACCAAAAGCGACTCCGTTACCGCAAACGAGGCTTTGAAATATAAAGTGATAGAATTTGTGGCCGAAGACGAAAAAGATTTGCTTAAACAAATTCATAATTTTAATCTGGACAAATTCGGGGTAATAAAAACGGATACCGTAAGAGAAACGGTTTATTTCGAAAGAACGAAAAGACAATCTTTTTTGTCTACTATAACCGATCCTAACATAGCAATGCTTTTAATGAGTATAGGCGCTATAGGTATTTTTATAGAGCTTTATAATCCCGGGTTAATACTTCCCGGAGTGGTTGGGGCTATGTCTTTAGTAGTCGGTCTTTACGCTTTCCAAACATTAAGCGCGAATTTTGCCGGGATAGTTTTGATACTTTTGGGAATATTGTTTTTGATAGTCGAAATAAAAGTTATGAGTTACGGACTTTTGACTTTTGCCGCGGTGGTTTCAATGTTTTTGGGCGCGACCATGCTTTTCAAAGGCTCTCCGAATATAAGCGGAATAGGAGTGGATATGGGATTTTTAACTATAAATCTTATCGGTCTTATAGCGGTGGTTTTTATACTCGGCTTTGTGGTTCTTAGATCTCATTTGAGAAAAGTCGAGACCGGCAAAGAGGCTATGATAGGCAAGAGATATTTTACCAGATACGCTTTGTCTCCCAAAGGCAAGATATTGATAGAAGGGGAGTGGTGGGACGCCGAAAGCGTAGAAGGCGAGATAGAAGCTAATAAAGAGGTAGAGGTGGTTTCGATAGAAGGTTTTACGGTGAAGGTTAAAAAGGTTAATTAACGGAGGTAGTATATGCAGGGAAGATTTAGTCCTCATTTTCAGAGAATATTTATGGTCGCTCAGGAGCATGCGAAAAGGTTGAATCACGATTATTTGGGAAGCGAACATATACTTTTAGCCATAACCGATGTGGAGGATAGCGTTGCGGCCATAGCGTTAAAAAATTTAAATGTGGATCTTAAAAAGTTAAGGATGAACATAGAAGACGCTATAGGAGTGGGACAATCTATGATGCTTTTAGGCGAACTTCCGCTTAGCATTCAGGCTAAAAAAATAATAGAGTACGCCGTGGAAGAGGCCCAGAAATTCGGCCATAATTATATAGGCAGCGAACACGTTATTTTAGCGCTTGTCAAAGACGAGGAAGGGATAGGAGCGAGGATATTGAATACAATGGGAGTAAGATTTTCCAATTTGAAACAGGAAATAATGAAGATTTTGGGAGAGGCCGGAGCTATGAGAAGAGAGGATGAAGAGGAAGAATATGAAGAGGAGGAAGATGAAAAGCCTCAAAGGCCTCTTTATAGAGAAAAAGAATCTAAACATTCTTCTTCTTATAAACCGATAAGGGTAAAAACCCAAACGTTGGACGAGTTTGGAAGAGATCTTACCGATCTGGCGAAAAACGGGCAATTAGACCCTGTGATAGGAAGAGAAAACGAAATGGATAGAGTGATACAGGTTTTGGGAAGAAGAACAAAAAATAATCCGGTTCTTGTCGGAGAGCCGGGGGTAGGTAAAACCGCCATAGTCGAAGGGCTTGCTCAGAGAATAGTAAGCGGAGACGTTCCCGAGACTTTAAACGGCAAAAGGCTTGTCAGTCTGGATTTGGCTTCGATAGTGGCCGGAACGAAATATAGAGGGGAATTCGAGCAGAGGCTTAAAACGATAATAGACGAGATTAGAAAAGCGAAGAATTCCATAATAATTTTTATAGACGAGCTTCATACGGTCATAGGCGCCGGAGCCGCCGAAGGAGCCATCGATGCGGCTAACATTTTAAAACCGGCTTTGGCCAGAGGAGAGCTTCAGTGTATTGGAGCTACGACATTCGACGAATATAGAAAACACATAGAACACGATCCCGCGCTTGAGAGAAGATTTCAACCCGTTGTGGTCGATCCTCCGACAGTAGATGAAACGATAGAAATTTTAAAAGGACTTAAAGATAAATACGAGTCTCATCATATGTGCGTATATACCGATAAGGCCATAGAAGCCGCGGTGGTACTTTCCGATAAATATATAACCGATAGAGCCCTTCCCGACAAAGCCATAGATCTTATGGACGAAGCGGGTTCGAGCGCAAGACTTAAAATGTCCGTCTATCCGCCGGAATTCAAGGATAAAGAAAGAGAAATAGAAGAAATAAAAGATAAAGAAAAAGAAGCCGAAGAAAAAAACGACCTTGAAAAGAAAGCCGAGCTTGTGGAAAAAAGAAAACAGCTGAAAAAAGAATTTGAGGATATGAAGAAGAAATGGAGAGAGGAAAGGGAAAAGAAAAAACCTACCGTAACCGAAGAAGACATAGCGATAATAGCTTCCAAATGGACCGGTATTCCCGTTACCAGACTTACCCAGTCGGAAGCCGAAAAACTTTTGCATATGGAAGACGAACTTCACAAAAGAATTATCGGTCAGGACGAGGCGGTTAAGATAATAGCCAAGTCGATAAAACGCTCGAGAACCGGAATGAAAGACCCCAAAAAACCGATAGGAAACTTTTTGTTTTTGGGTCCAACCGGCGTAGGTAAAACCGAGCTTGCCAGAGCCGTAGCCGAGTATTTGTTTGGAAACGAAGACGCCATGGTTAGAATAGATATGTCCGAGTATATGGAAAAGTTTGCGGTTTCAAGACTTATAGGCGCTCCTCCGGGATATGTCGGTTACGAAGAAGGTGGAAAATTGACCGAAGCAGTAAGAAGAAAACCTTACTCGGTTGTGGTTTTAGACGAAATGGAAAAAGCGCATCCCGACGTTTATAACATACTTTTGCAGGTCATGGACGACGGAATACTTACCGACAGCCTCGGTCACAAAGTAAGTTTTAAAAACACCATACTTATAATGACGTCCAATATCGGAGCCAGGCTTATAACAAAAGGAAAAACATTGGGATTTGTTCCTTCCGAAGATAAGGAAAGGGATTACAGAGAAATGAAAGATACGGTTATGGATGAGGTCAGAAGAGTTTTTAATCCGGAGTTTATTAACAGAATAGACGAGATAGTCGTTTTCAGGCCTTTGACTCAGGACGATATGTATAAGATACTGGATATAAACTTCGCCAAAGTCCAAAAGAAGGTATCGGATAGAAATATAAAACTTGAAATGTCGTCCAAAGCTAAGGAATTCATAGCCACTAAGGGTTTTGACCCCAATTACGGAGCCAGACCCTTACTTAGAACGATACAGAAGTATATCGAGGATCCGCTTTCCGAGTTTATGCTGGTAAATAAAGTTAAAGACGGCGCTAAAATAAAATTAGATTATTCGGAAGGCGATAAGCTGGATATATCGCTTAAATAAGTTATTTGCCGATTCGGGACCGTATTTATATAACCGACTTCGGTTGTTCTAAAATGTATCGGATGAAAAGATACTTTCCCTTTTTTTTGTTCGTTTTTATAGCCGTTTTGGCTTATTATTTGCATAGATTTATAAAAGACGAAGATATGGGAATATCCAAAATAGCTCGTTCAAGTGAGCCCCAGATAACGGGGTATTACATAGACGATTACAAATGGTCCGAACTTTGCGAAAAATTAAGGATAATGTCCGATAATTATAAATCGGGCGTCGGTATTTATTTAAAAGATTTAAAAACATCAAAAACATGGGAGTACAACGCGGACAGGCTTTTCAGGTCGGCAAGCCTCGTTAAGCTTCCCATAATGATAGCGGTTATGGATGCGGTAGAGAAAAAAAGGATTTCTTTGGATACGGAGCTTGTAATAACCGGCAGAGACAGGATGGACGGTTCCGGTTCTTTGAAATGGGCGAGAGACGGAACAAGATTAAGCGTTTTGGAAATAGTTTACAGGATGATAACCGAAAGCGACAATACCGCGACCAAACTTTTGATAGATTATTTCGGCATGGAATATTTTAAAAGTTATTTTAGACAGATAGGACTCGCTTACACGGGCATAACGCCCGAGGGCATGAATCTTACTTCGGGCAGAGTTTCAAAAGAAAATTACACCACCCCGAGGGAGATGGGTTTTTTGCTTGAGAAAATATATAGAAAAGAGGCCGTTTCAAAGAGTATGAGCGATATGATGCTCGATATATTAAAAAGAAACAAAAGCCATTCTCGAATAAGAAAAGGGGTGCCTATCTCCTGGGAGGTCGGACATAAAACCGGGCTTTTGAGAAAAAGCTGCAGCGATGTCGGAATAGTGTTTTCTCCCAAAGGCGATTATATACTCGCCATTTTATTGGACGATGTTCCGAGTTACAGAAGCGGTAAAGAATTTATAGCCAAAATAGCTAAAACCACAAGCGAGTTTTATAGAATTTAGAATCGGAGTTTTTATGAATATAATACTTAATGGCGCGATGGGTAAGATGGGTAAAAGTATATCTAATTTATGCGAAAAGAAATATAAGGATATAAATTTAATAAAGGTGGATCTGTTAAAATCCGAAGATTGTCATTCGTTTAAAGAAATAGAAGAGGTTAGGGCGGATGCGGTAATAGATTTCTCTTCTTCCGAAGGAACCAAAGAGGCGTTAGATTTCGCTTATAACAAAAAAATGCCGATAGTCATAGGTACCACAGGTTTAGGAGAGGAAATTTTGAGTTTAATGAAAAAATATTCCAAAGAAATTCCCGTTTTTTATTCTCCGAATATGAGCCTCGGCGTAAACATTTGTTTTTATCTGGTGGATATGATTTCTAAAAAAATAAAAAAAGATATACACATACACGAAACTCATCATACTGCCAAAAAAGACACGCCGAGCGGAACCGCCGTTATGTTTAAAAAAATAATAGAGGAAAACGGCGGTAAGGTAAGCGTTACAAGTTCCAGAGTCGGGGATATAACCGGCGAGCACGATATAACCTTCGCTCTTAACGGAGAGAAGATAGTAATATCTCACACGGCCTATTCCAGAGAAATATTCGCCGAAGGCGCGATAGAAGCAGCGAAATGGGTTTTGAAAAAAAAGAGCGGATTTTATAATTTTAAGGATATGTTAAATTTTTAAAGGAGAACAGATGAAACTTTCCAATTTTATGAAACTTTTTAAGCCTTATCTCTTTGAAGAGCTTTATAGAAAAGCGGGTTATTTTAGAAAGAAAGGAGTGGACGTTATTAATCTCGCAATTGGAGACCCGGATATTCCGACCGACTCGGGGATAGTAAAAAAAGCCGTAGAAGAAATTAAAAATCCGGCAAATCACAGATACCCCAATACCAAAGGAAACGAGGTCTTCAGGAAAGCCGTTTCATACTGGCATAAAAGAAGACACGGCATAAATCTGGACTACGATAAGGAGATTAGCATACTTATAGGTTCTAAAGAAGGAATAGCTCATCTTCCGCTTGTTTTAATGAACGAGGGGGATTATTGTTTAATACCCGATCCCACATACCCGACTTATAGAACCGGAGTTTGGATGGTAGGCGGCAAAATACATTATGTACCTCTTATGGAAAAAAACAACTTCCTGCCGGATCTTTCCAAAATACCGGAAAAAATTATAAAGAAAACTAAACTTTTCTTTTTAAACTATCCAAATAACCCTACGGGCGCTTATATGGATAAGTATTATATGAAAGAGCTTGTAAAATGGGCGAGAAAAAGAAATGTATTTTTGGCTTTGGACTGCGCATACGCTGAGATGTATTTCGACAAACCGACGAGTTCCATATTTGAAATAGACGGAGCAAAAGATATAGCTGTTGAGTTTTATTCGGTATCCAAAACTTATTCCATGGCCGGGTGGCGCGCCGGGTGGGTTTGCGGAAATAGCGATGCGGTTTGCGCTTTAAATACCGTAAAGGAAAACATAGACTCCGGTCAGTTTAACGCCATTCAAAACGCATGTGCATATGCTTTAGATAATCACGAGAAAATAGTTCCTAAAATAAGAGAGACTTTTAAAAAAAGAGCAGATACTTTTTCTTTAGCTCTTTCAAAATCTGGCTGGAGGTTTAAAAGACCCGATGGCACATGTTTTATATGGGCAAAACCTCCCGTAGATATGGATTCCATAAAGGCGTGCGATTATATTCTTAATAAAACCGGAGTTCTATTGGCGCCAGGCTCGGGTTTTGGAAAATACGGCGAAGGGTATGTTAGGATTTCTACTACCGAAAAAGAAGAAATTATTAAAAAAGCGGCCGTTAAAATAAGTTCGATAGATTGGAGGAAAATATGATTTTTATTTATGTTTTATCGGGATTGGCGATAGTTTTATATCTTTTCTACAAATGGCTCGACTCCAAAATATCGATTTTGTTTTTATCCGCAAAAAAGGGAACGGGAGCGACTCCGGAGGATTATAAGCTTGTTTATGAGCCTATTTTTTTTAAATCGGAAGACGGGCTTGACCTTAGCGGGTGGTTTGTCCCTTCTAAAAACTTTTGCGAAAATACCGTTATAATATGTCATGAGTTTAATCAAAACAAATCGGATATGCTAAAAGACACGATTTTTTTATCGGATAATTTTAATCTTTTTTATTTCGATTTTAGAGCTTATGGGGAAAGCAAAGGTAATATTTCGTCTTTCGGAATATATGAAACGAAAGATGTTTTAGGGGCGGTTGAGTTTTTAAAGAAATTTAGAGAAGAATTTTCAAAAAAAATATTCGTCTACGCCCCTTCATTTTCGAGTATTACGGTATCAAAACTGAATAATGGTATGGAAAAAATAGACGGGGTCGTGCTTTTTAAACCGGTTACGGATTATTATTATTTTATTAAATCGGTTTCCCAAAAATTTTCAATACCTTTTTTACCGGAATTTTTTATTAAAAAATATATTAAAAGCAAAAATATCAAAATAAACGATAAAATAACGAGTTTTTCTTTCCCGGTAGCGGTAATAACCGATCCCAAAGATAAGCATTTGTTTGATTGCGTAAAATCGGATTATAAAACAAACATAGAATTAACCGAAGGTAAAAGTTTTTCAAACGCTTTGAGCCAGGCCCTGATAAATTTATCCGGAAAATAAAAAACCCGCCGCGTTAAAACGCGACGGGTTTTAATTTTATATCGATTATTTATTGATTTGCTTTTATGGTATCGTCTATCCATTTAAGCATTTCGCTTACTTTGGAATATACCCCGTATTTGTGAGGTCTTGCGCAACCTATTCCCCAGCTTACCACGCCTACGAGATAATAATTCCCTGAGGATTTTGTTTTATAAACAAGCGGTCCTCCGCTATCTCCCTGACAGGAGTCTTTTCCGCCCTGTTCAAAACCAGCGCATAACATTCTGTCGGTTATGTCTATTTTGTCCTCGGCATAAGCCGCTTTGCAGGTTTCTTTGTTTACAAAAGGAACATCCACTTTCATAAGCGTGTTTGAAATGGATCCGTTTTCGGATGTGGTTCCCCATCCCGCTACCGTGTAGGTTACTCCTTCCTTTTCGGTGGTAGAAGGAATGGTATTAAGCTTTATCGGAGTATATGAGGATTTTTTGTCCAGTTTGACTAAAGCGTAGTCGTAATCCATGGTGCTTGAGTTCCAGTTGGGATGTTTTATTATCTTAACCGGAGTAAATTTTTCCGCGTTTGAGTCGTTTTTTAGTTGATAAAGCCCGGCTACTATTCTTCCGCCGTTTAAGTATCCCCCATCAACGCAATGAGCCGCGGTTAAAACCCAGTCTTCTTTTATTAAAGAGCCGCCGCAGAAATGGCTGAAATTCGCCGAATACCAGCTTTTCGCCTGCAGAGATACTATAAACGGAAATTCGCCTTCGGTCGCGGTTACTCCGCCCACTATCTTATCAAGACCCTCTTTTATGCTATACTGAGGCATAACCGGGGTAGTTTTAGGGAATATGTTTTTTACGCTTACCTCAATATCCTTTATTTCGTTTTTTATGTCGGTTTTGGGATTGTCGAAATCAAACGCTTTCGCGTTAATTGACAATCCGATAATCAACATCATCGTCAATAACTTCATCTTTTCCTCCTCGAAAAATAACGTTGTATTATATTTTATTTTTTTGATTGTTAAACTTCAAGTAAATATCTACTATTGACCGATAGATTTTATGGCACTTGCGCTGTCAATAGTGTTTGGGCGTTTTGGTTTGCTCGTTTATTATTTATGTATAATTTATTAAGGAGGAATTATGAATATTAAAAAACTTTTGCCTTTAATTGACGGTTATAAAGATTATATCATTTATCTTCAAAGAGAGTTAACAAAAAGACCGGCTATTTCTCCTTTAAGCGGAGGAGAAGGAGAGTATGATAAAGCGATGTGGCTTAAAGAAGAGTTAAAAAAATATAAATTTGACAGAATTGAAGAAGTAAACGCGGACGACCCAAAAGCTAAAAACGGAGTAAGACCCAATATAGTTGCGATATACAATGGATTAAATACAGATAAAACAGTATGGATTATGTCTCATTTAGATATAGTTCCACCGGGCGAAATGAGTATGTGGAAATCGAATCCATACGAGCTTGTGGTCGAGGGAGATAAGTTAATAGGAAGAGGCGTAGAGGATAATCAACAAGCAATAGTGTCTTCGCTTATTGTGGCGAAAGTTTTGATGGATAATAATATTAGGCCAGATTATAATTTGGGGCTATTGTTTTGCGCCGACGAGGAAACCGGATCGGGTTTCGGGGCCGATTGGGTTGTGGAGAAGCGAAAAGATTTGTTCGGACCTAAGGATATGTTTTTTGTTCCGGATAGCGGGGTAGAGGACGGTTCGATGATAGAGATAGCCGAAAAATCTATATTATGGCTTAAAGTAAAAACAGTGGGTAAGCAGTGTCACGCCTCAAGACCTCAGATAGGAATAAACGCTTTTAAAGCCGCAAGCGAATTGGTTTGTAAGGTTGAAAAGCTTTATAAAATTTTTAAACATAAGGATAGGCTTTATGAGCCGCCTATTTCCACTTTCGAGCCCACCAAGAAGGAAGCCAACGTTCCAAACGTAAACACGATTCCCGGCGAGGATGTTTTTTATATAGACATGAGGGTAATGCCGGTTTATAAGTTAGAAGAAGTAGAAGAAGAGCTTAGAAAAATGGCCGATGAGGTCGAAAAAAAATATAACGTTAAGATATCTTTCGAGTATCTTCAAAAGTCTCAGGCCGCCCCGCCTACCGATCCCCAAAGCGATATAGTGATAGCTTTAAAAAAATCGATAAAAGAAGTTTTAGGAGTAAAACCGAAGGTCTACGGCATAGGTGGAGGAACGGTGGCCGCTTTTTTTAGAAGGTTAAATCTTCCTACGGTGGTTTATTCTAAACTTAACGAATCCGCTCATCAGCCGAACGAGTGGTGTTATATATCCAATATAATAAGCGACGCCAAAGTGTTTTTAAGCTCCATAGGCAAGATAAAATAAACGTAATTTATTTGTATTATTTTTGTAACAAGCTTTTGTTAAAATAACTTAAGAAAATATTTTCTTAAGAGGTTTTATGAAGTACTGGGCATATATAAATAACGAAATCAAAGGGCCTTTCGAAAAAGAAGAACTTTTAAAAATAGAAGGTTTTAATAACTCCACCCTTGTTTGTCCTCAATCTCCGGTTGAAGAGGAGACCAAAGAATGGAAGGAAGCGTCCAATTTCCCGGAGCTTGCGATTCAAAACGATACCCCTTCTTCATCAAAAGATGCCCCGGAGGCTTTATCTTTGGACGTTTCTTTAAAAAAAGAAGATATAATGATAGAAAGATTTAGCGTTAATAATCTTTTTACGCCGAGCGTCGATACGGGGGAATCAAAGTTTTCAAGCACCGACCCGCTTTCGCTTTCCCAGATAAGAAGAAGAGAAGAAGTTGTAAGTCAAAGAATAATTCCGGAATCTTCGAATCAATCGAATGCTTCAGACGATAAAGAAGAAAATGTGGAAAACTCAAATCCAATACCACCCAAAAACGATGAGCCGGTTTCGGCAGATATAAATCCTAACGATAACCCCTTTAACATCGATCTCCCCGATACCGACTCGATATTGGGGTCTCAAAATCGAGAAAAACAATCTGAAACCGGAGATTTTTTGAAATCTTACGATATACCAGAAATAAAAGAAGAGCCCAAAGAATTTAAAGCGGAGGTAGAAGAATTTAAAAGCGAGACTGTCGAAGCTAAACCGGTAGTCGAGGAGTTTAAAGAAGAAGTAGCCCAAACTAAGCCGTCCGACAAAGATTTTAAAAATACGGAAGAAAACGAAAAAAAAGAAGTTTTTCAAAAAGAATCTCTACAGCCGGATCTCTCGGTTTTAAAAGAAGATTTAATAAAAGATTTGGACAAAAAGATTTCCTCGCTAACACAAAACGCCGTTTCCAAAGAAGAATTCGATGTTTTTAGAGAAGAGATAAAGAAATATGTTTCGGAAAGATTGGATTCTTTGCCGGCCGTATCCAATTTGGAAGTGGTAAATCATTTGGATATAGAGGTGAGGGATCTTAAGGCGAGACTTGAAATAATGGAAAAAAATATTTCTGATATGAACAAGATAAAGGAACAGGTTTTGGAAAAAGAAAACATTGAGCCGAATAAAGATAAAATATCGGATGTAAAACCTGCTCCGGACAAAACGGTGGTTATAAAAAAAGAGGAACCCGTAAAAGAAAAAAAATCTTTGGATATAGGCAAATTTTTAAAACCAATAGTTTATTTGATACTTTTAATCCTTGTTGTTATAAGCGTTGGTTTTGCTTTAAAGCAATTCGGTATATTCGATTTTACAAAATTCATATCTAAAAAAGAGGATTTTCCTAAACCCGAAATTTCCAAGCCTCCAAAAGGTCCCGTCGATTTAAATGCCGTTGTTTCTACTCAAACCCCGGTTGAGCCTTCCGTCCAGCCTTCCACAAATCCGCCTATAGCTGAAAATACTATTCAACAAAGTACTATTTCTGTTTCCTTACCAAATCATCCACAAAATAGATATGATTTCATAATAGACGAGGTCAGGGAATATAAAATAAATACTGATAAAAACCTTGAAAATACCATTTCCGATATAATAAAATCGAGAAAAGGGAATCCGGGCTCTGTTTCCTGGTTTTGCGAAGAAACCCAATCAGGTTATTCTATTACCGTAAAGGGAACCGCTCAAAATAAAGAAATTTTATTTAAATTCGAGTACGAACCAAAAACTCGAATTTTAAAACCTCTCAATACACTTTCGGTAAATACTCTTAAAATGATGATGAGCGGAGATTCTAAAATCGATAAGCCGAAGCGAACTCAAAAAATTGCCTCAAAACAACCGCAAAAAAACACTTCCGTTTCAAATCAAGCGTCTAAAGAAGATGGGAATTTGAAAACGGAAAAACCGCAAGAGAAAAATGCCGATAACGATGAAAAAGAGGAAGAGTATTTAATTATCGGAGAATGATTTTATTTTTGAAACTATTTTTTCTATTTTATAGGGTTTAATAAAATAATCGAATTTGTTTTTCTTAATCTCGCTTTCAACCTCATCGAAAGCCGTGGTTATTATGAATTTTATCTTAGGGTTTATTTCTCTTATTTTTACTATTTCTTCCATAATGTTTTTGTCGGATATGAATATGTCGGATATTATCAAATCGGTTTTTTTGTCTTTTAATATGTTTTTGGCTTCATTTATGTTTTTTGCGGTTTTAACGGAATAGCCTAAAATTTCAAAAGAGTATTGCAACAGACCTAAAAGCTCTTCTTCGTCTTCTATTATAAGTATGTTTTTAACCACAAAACCGCCTTCTTTGAGATTAAGAGTTTTAAACTCTAATCTTTATTTATGCCCCTTTATAATTATTTAACAGAAAAACTGATTTTTGTCAATGTTTAAAAGGTTACATTACGGCTTTAATTCTTCTTCCAATTTTTTCGCTATATATTCTATTTTTTTAGCTTTTTTGTTTTTTTGTTTTTTTAATATGAAAGATATTATTTTCAACTTGGTAACCGTATTTTTCAATACCGAATCGGGGTTTATTTTTTTATTCCGACTAACCATATTTAATATTATATTCTTTCAATTTTAAAAAACAAATGACATAGGTCATAATTTTAAATTCCCTTAGGTCCCAAAAAAAAATAGGGCTAAAAACTTTTATAAAATTAAACCAAAGTCCCTTTTTATTTTTAAAATTTCTTATTAAAATTTATTTAGATGATTTTTAGCAAGGAAGAAAAAGTTATGTTAGTATTATATGCGGTTTTGTTTTTCGTAAATTCTTTATTGTTTTCTCAGGCTAAGGCTGTAGATCCAGAGATTCAGAGATATTTTGAAACTCAGTACGGGTATATGAAACAAAACGATTTTAGAAACAGCCCCGTTTCTACGGTTTCTACTGACATTAAAACAGAGTTTTCGTCCAAAAACTCTTTGATAACCTATACTCTTTTGCATCAGGCGGATTATACGGCTTTGCCTCTTCATTACGATATAAAAAAACAAAATACTTCCGGGTCCATTTCGTCTTATGTATTAAAACCTTCGGAATCTCAAAATAAGGTTAAATCTTATATTTTATTAGATATAACTATTTCCAAAAAAGTTTATTCTTCCGTTATTTCTTCTTTATCTAAATACGGTTTCATTTATGCCGGAGAGGAAAACTTTATAGATAAATCCAAAGATACGTTGACGATATTCGGCTGGGTTGAGGAAAAATATTTCAACGAAGTTTCCAAGATAAAAAACTTAGATAAAATATCTCTTTCCAAAAGGGAAATAACCGCTCCGCTTTCTCCGGTTACGCTTTTTGTCAGAGTTCCAAATAACAGGGACATAGTGGTTTTTTCCGATAAGTTCGTTTCAAAACTTTCTGAGTACGGTTTTGTTAAAAACGATCTTGAGATAATATCTAACGATAAAAAATACAGATTTACCGTCCTTAAAATAAACGGATTAATTCCTATCGATAAAACAAGTCTGCTTTTAAAATATCCCTTTGTTATAGAAGCGAACAGTTAATCTTTAGACAAACTAATAGCTTTTTCTATCGCGTTTAACATCGATGTTTCGTCGGCGATATTTCTGCCGGATATATCGAAAGCGGTTCCGTGTGTCGGAGATGTTCTTATAAACCCTAATCCCCAGGTTATATGAACTATATCGTTTATTTTGTTAATCGTTTTAATTAAAGGTATAAGCTGATCGTGGTACATAAAAATCGCTCCGGCCGCTTTTTCTTTGTTATAAATTGAAAATATATCTTCGGGATTAAAAGGGCCTTTGGCTTTTATTCCTTTCTTTTTTAAAAAATTAATGGCCGGTATTAGTTCGCTTATTTCTTCTTTTCCAAGTAACCCGGTCTCTCCGCAATGAGGATTTAATCCGGCAAACAAAATCTTGGGCTTTCTTTTTTCTTTTTTTATCATATCTAAAAAAATCAACGACTTGGATAGGATATTTCTTTTCTTGATATGTTTATGAACCTCTTTTAAAGGGATATGTTCGGTTATAAGAGCTGTATTTATATTTTGTTTTGAAAAACACATTAAAAGTTCTTTTTTGAATCTTTTTCTGAAATAATCGGTGTGTCCAAGGTATTTAATGCCGGCAATATTCCAGGATTTTTTGGATATAGGAGCCGTTACAAGAGCCAATTTCTTGTTTTTTTCTATAAGCTTTATGGATAACTCTAAGGCTTTAAATGATATTTCTCCGGCCTCTTTAAAGCTTATTGCTTGTTTTTTATAAGGGTTTAAATAAGATATCGCTATCAATGGACAGAGGTTAGAATCCCAACCGAATCTTTCGAAGGTTTTTTTGTCGCCGACGAGTATTATTTTTCTTCTTTTATTCGTGGGTAATCTTTTTAAAGCTTTTACTATTACTTCCGGACCTATCCCCTTGGGGTCTCCTTGAGTTATTAAAACTTTCATTTAAGCGAAGGATCGAATATTTCTATCTTTGCTTTCTTTTTTAATTCCTCTACGTACTTTTGAAGTTCATCCGCAAATTTCTGTTGCATCATTATGTTGGATATGTCGTCTTTTACCAGCTCGAATTTGATTTTTTGCGCTATCTTTTTCTCGGTTACCTGGATTATGTGATAGCCGAAAGGGGTTTCGATTATGTCCGATATTTCTCCCGGGTTTATCGAAAAAGCCGTTTTTTCCATCTGCTCCGGAAGCATTCCTTTAATGGCATATCCGATATCTCCGCCTCTTTTGGCGCTTTCCTTATCCTCCGACTCTTTTTGAGCGATTTCCTCAAAATCCTCTCCTTTTAAAAGCTTTTGTCTTATGTTTTTAGCTTTTTCAAATGCTTTTGTTTTTGAGGCTAAATCCTGAGATTGAGGTTTTATAAGTATATGCCTTAATCTTATCCTTTCCGAAAACATCTCCTTTAGTTTATTGGCTATATTTAAGTAATCTTCCATTTCTTCTTTGCTTGCTTTTAAAGACTGAGTATCTCCGTTTACCACAAGCATTAAATTGTCGTAGAATTTTTTAAGCTCCTCATGATTTGGCGGATTTATCTTCGGCTTAATGGTCTGATCTATCAACTTTCTCGCCATAAGGTCTTTTCTTATTCTGGCTCTAAACTCGTCGAAGCTTATGTTTTGCCTTTTTAATTCTTCCATAAAATATTTTTCTGTTTGCTGTTCGTTAAGTCTGTTTCCTTTCGAGTCTATGGAAAATCTCGATTTTATTTCCGATATTCCGTTGTCAATTTCTCTTTCGCTAACCTTTATGTTTAACTTAGCGGCCTCTTGTTTTATCAATGTTTCGCTTTCTATTTTGTCGAATGCCATTTTCTTTATCTGTTTTTTAGAATCCGAATTTGTTAGAAAATCCGGAGACAATTCGGAGTATTGTTCGACTATGGCCGATTCGGCTTTATCCAATTCCGACCTTAGTATCGCTTCTCCGTTTATTTTTGCGACCACATCCTCTTTGGTTTGGGAATAAGAGCATAAACACCCCAAAACCAAAACGGTTAATATCTTACTTAAACTCCTCATCTAACACCTCCACCTTGTATTTAGATTGCAGTTTCTCCATATACGAATCGAATTTCTTTTTTTCTAAAATTCTTTTCGCTCTTTCTTTTATCTGAATGTTGTTGGGATCTATGAGATTTTGAGAGTTTTTCTTTATGATATGATAGCCCAATTTTGTTTTTATTATTCCGCCAATCTCCCCTATTTTCATTTTAAAAATCATATCCTCCAACTCCGGCATAAGTTCTCCTTTCATTACCGGCGGTATTTTGTTGATTACCACATTTTCACTGTCCTTATATTTCTGAGAGATTTTTTCGACGCTCACGCCCTTTTTCAGTTCGGATATTATGCTCTGAGCAGTTTCATAATCGGTGGTTATGACCTGATCGAATGAAACGGTAGAATTATTTTCTCTGATATATTTGGATATTTCATCTTCGGTTGTTTTAAGCTCATTTTCTCTAACTTTTTCTATCCACATTTTTGTTAGCATCACTTCTTTATATTCTTCCAGTCTTTTTTTTAGTTCTTTTTCTATTTTATCCAGATTCTCTTTGTATTCTTTGGAATTTTTAAGTTCGCTATTTTCCGAAGCTATCTTTACCAGCCTTTCGTTTATGAGTATGTCTAAAAACTGTTTTTTACCTATTTTAGTTTTTAGATAATCGAATTCTCCTATCTCCATTATCTTTTCGTTCATATAATCTTCGGTTATGTAGGTATTGCCGACTTTTGCCAGAATCTTGGATTTCTGTTGTTTATTCTGACAGGAAAAAGAAAATATAGTAAGACCGCATATTATTATTTTTAAGTATTTCATAAATAAAGTTTAGCATTTTTAAAATAATTTTTTACATATTCGATTATGAAAAAAGATTTCAAAAATATAAAATGTAGTATATGATATCGATCTCAAGATACAGGGTTTTGCTATTTTCTTTTGTTTTCATATTGATTTCTTACCTTGTGATAATCAAACATAATATCTCTTATTTAATAATTCCTTTTTTTGTCATTCCTCTTTCGTTGCTTGAATATAAGGACTTTGAATTGAGATTTTTTTTGTTATCCTTCGTTTTTTTTCTCTCCTTCGTCGTAAATAAAGTTTTCCATACCGAAAAAGCCGAGTTTTTCGTTTATAATTTAATAGCTTTCATCTCGGTTTTTTCTTTTTCTGTTTTAAAAAGTTTTCGGGATAAGAAAGATATGGAAGAAAAAGAGAAAAGCAAATTGAAATTAATTGAAATAAAAAAAGAAACCGATGATATTAAATCAAAGATAGATTTTTATAAAAAATATAGAGAAAAAGTTACCATAAACTTGAGTTCTAAACAAAAGGTTATATCCTGTCTTAAAGAAATACAAACATCTCTTTCAAACGATGAGATAGCTTCAAATTTAATGAAATCAATTCTTCTTCTTTTTCCCGGTTCGAAATCCGAATTTATTATCTCGCCAAAACATTCGAAAATAGTTGAAGATGTTTTTAAAACTCTGACTTCTATATATGTTCCTTCAGTTTCCAAAGAAACGAGATATAATTATTCTGATTTTTCCACCGAAGAGCGCTCCTCGGTTTATCTTCCTATCTCCGCTTTTTCCAGATGCTTGGCCGTAGTTAAGGTTTATTCAGATAAAGAAGATTATTTTTCCGTAGAGGATTTTAGAGTTCTTGAGATTTTTGCTACGACAGCCTCTATAGCCATGGAGAATCTTTCTCTTTATATGACGACGGAAGAGCTTGCCAGAAAAGATCCTCTTACCGGACTTTTTACTCACAGAAGTTTTCAGGATAAATTGGATGAAGAAATATTGGTCTCGGCTAGAACCAAAAAACCGCTTTCTCTGGCCATACTGGATATAGATCATTTCAAAAAAATAAACGACAATTACGGTCATCAGTCTGGGGATGATGTCCTTAAAAAATTGGCTGAGGTTATTTCGATAAACGTAAGAGAGGTGGATTTCGTTGCAAGATACGGCGGCGAAGAGTTTGCAGTTATTATGCCCCAAATTTCCAAAAAAGACGCGCTGAATATACTTAACGATATAAGAAACAAAGTCAGATCTATGGAGTTTTATTCGGGCAACCAAAGATTTGGCATAACCTTAAGTATGGGAGTCGGAGAATTTCCCATGGAAGCCACGAGTAAAAATCAGATAATAAGAGTAAGCGACGAAAGGCTTTATAAGGCAAAAAAAGACGGAAGGGATAGAATAATATATGAATGAGATTAATATTTTGGGAATGTTTTATTTTTTTATAGTTTATTTTTTAAAGAGGCTTAATTATTATTTGGGTTTAATTTCGGCTTTGCTGTCCGTCGTTTTTTTCTTTTTAAAAGGCGTAGAAGTTTATGTGGGAGCTTACGCAGTACTCTCTTCCGCTTTAATTATCATTTTTTCGGATAAAAACGATAAAAATAAGAAAGATAAGATTTCCGAAGCTCTGGAAGAAAAGGCAAAACTCGAAAAGGTTCTAAACGAATTAAAAAAGGAAACCGAGGTCCTTTTAAACTACGACAAAAAAAACCAAAACATATATTCCATTTTTAACATACTTTCTCAGGCCGTGGATCTTTCCTCTCTTAAATCGATAGAAAAATATTTAAACGAGTCGTTGGGCGCAAAAACTTCTTTATATATAAAATCCGAAGAAGGTTTTTTGCCTATTTACGGTTTTAAATTCGAGGATTTCGGGGTAAAAGAGGTAAAAGAAAAAGATGGGAAAACGGTAATCCCCGTTTCCGACGGAGAGGTTTATTGTTATTTTATAATAGACTCGGTAGATCCAAAAATAAAAAGCGAAGCTACGGATATAATTTTTGAAATATCTCCGTTGATAAAAAGAATATATTTGTTTAATAAAATAGATTCTTTGTCTTTGAAAGACGGTCTTACGGGTCTTTATAGACGAGGTATATTTAACGAAAAAATAGACGAAGAAATAGTTAGAGCCAGAAACTTTAAACATACTCTCGGACTTATGATGATAGACATAGACCATTTTAAGCACATAAACGATACGTACGGCCATCAGGCGGGAGACGAGATACTTAAAGGGGTTGCCAGGGTTATAAGAAGTTGCGTTTATGAGACAGACTTTGTCGCAAGATACGGCGGAGAGGAGTTTGTCGTAATAATGCCAAGAGCCGAAAGGGATGGAAGCTTTAGAAAGGCGAATTTTATCAGGGAAAGCGTAGAGAAGGAAAAGTTTAAAATAGGTCTTGTGGACATAAGAGTGACCATATCTATCGGAATATCTTATTACCCTCAGGATGCTTTAAATAAAAGCGAATTAATAGAAAAAGCCGACAAGGCTCTTTACATGGCCAAAGAATCTGGGAGAAACAGGGTTGTAGATTACGGTAATATTTAGATTTTTATTATTAAATTATTGTATAATTATTTATAGGAAACTACGATATTGTTAATATCGTTTTTCTTATTTGTTTTTTGGAGGAAAATATGAAAATAAACATAGTAGGAAGAAAAATAAAATTAACGGATCCCATAAAAAATTTCATAGAAGAAAAAGTAACCAATGTTTTAGGTTATATTCATAACATAGTATGGGTTCAGGTTGTGGTTGGTGTAGATAAAAAACAACATTTTGCAGAGATAGTTGCCCATGTCGGCCATCAAACCTTGAAAGCCACTGGCATATCGGACGACCTTTATTCCGCTGTAGATCTTGTTTTGGATAAAATAGAAAAACAAGCCAAAAAATATAAAGAGAAAAATGAAGATATGAGAAAAGAATCCGGGGAAGTTGATTTTACATCTCCTGTTATAGTTTCAGATATAAGATTTTCGGTCATAAAGAACGTTCCGGTAAAACCTATGACGAGAGAAGAAGCTGTCATAGAAATGGAAAAACTGGGTTTTAATTTTTGGTTATTTGTAGATAAAGACTCTAAACAAACCCAGGTCGTTTTTAAAAGGTTGGATTCCACATACGGAATACTTATGCCGGTAAAGAAATAATTTTAAATGAATAAACAGATTACCGTAAAGCAGCTTCTGAAAGAAAAATCTGCTGATTTTAAGTTAAAAGTTGTTTTCGGTAGAGAATTTCTGGATAGGAAGATAATTGTAAGCGAAGTAAATAGACCGGGGTTAGCCGTTACGGGTTTTTTGGACCAGTTCAGGTCCGAAAGAATACAGATAATAGGTAGAGGAGAATATTTCTATTGTACCACGAGACCTTACAATAAAATATTTTCAAACCTTAACAAAATGTTTTCAAACAAGGATATCCCTTGCGTTATAATAACCGGCGGATTTAAACCAACCAAACCCATAATTCAGGCCGCTCAAAACAATAATATCCCTTTAATATCCACACCATTAGACTCGGCGGATCTTGTAAGAGAATTAACCATGTATTTAGATGACAAACTTTCTCCTTCCATTACTCTTCACGGAGTTCTGGTTAACGTGTACGGACTTGGAGTTTTAATACAAGGAGACCCTGGCATAGGAAAATCCGAATGCGCTATAGAGCTTTTAAAAAGAGGTCATATATTGATAAGCGACGATGTTATAGAGGTAAAGAGAAGAATAGGGCATATACTCGTGGGGTCCTCTCCGAAAACCATAAAAAATTTTATGGAAGTAAGGGGAATAGGGATAGTAGATGTGGAGATGCTTTTTGGTGTTGGCGCCATACTCCCAAGCTCAGTAATAGAACTTGTGGTTTATTTGCAATCTGCTCAGGGACTGGATCTAACAAGATATGATAGAACCGGACTTATAGACAAGACAGTAAAGATTTTGGACGTGGATATCCCTTCTTTAAACATACCAGTTACTCCGGGAAGAAATTTAGCCGTTTTAATCGAAATAGCTTCTTTAAATCAAAGGTTAAAAAATACGGGATATTTTGCGGCGAAAAAACTTAACGATATGGTTATAAAAGAGATGAAAAAAAACAAATGAGCAGAAAAGTATTTATAATAACAGGTACAAGCGGTTCCGGGAAAAGTCAGGCTCTTAAATGTTTCGAGGATTTCGGTTTCCATTGCATAGACAATATTCCGGTAAAACTTCTTCCATATCTTGCCGGCCTTATAAAAAAAGAGGAGTACTTAAAAAATGTTGCTTTGGGTATAGATATAAGAGAAGCGAAGTTTTCTAAAAATTTTAGCGATTATCTTTCTTGTTTTAATGAATTTAATTTACAATATAAAATACTTTTTCTCGATTGCGAAGATAAGGTTCTTTTTCAGAGGTTTTCTGAAACCAGACACCGCCATCCTTTAGGTGAAAATTTGTCTGTTGCCATAAAAAAGGAAAGAAAAATTTTGGATCCTCTTAAAGAAAAGGCGGATAAAACCATAGATACGACAAAGCTTACGCTGGGGGAGCTGAAAGAAATATTATCTTCTTTCGTAAATCTTAAAAGCGTAAGGGATTTTAAAATAAATATGCTTTCTTTCGGTTATAAATACGGTATACCATTAGATGCCGACATTGTTATGGATGTAAGATTCCTTCCAAATCCTTTCTATGTTAAATCTTTAAAAAACAAGACTGGAACAGATTTTGAGGTTAAAAAATATCTGGCCAGACAAAAGATATATAAAAGGTTTATAAATGAGTGGTTTAATCAGATTAAAAAACTTATACCGCTTTATATAAAAGAGGGAAAATCCTATTTGACAATAGCAGTAGGATGTACTGGGGGAAAGCATAGAAGTGTGGCAGTTTCGGAAGAAATATCCGCGGCGCTTTTGAGTTCGGGGTATGATGTAAGCAAATTTCATAGGGATATGAGGAAATAATGATAGGTATAATAGTGGTCACGCATAGCGATTTCGGGGCTTATTTGATAGAAGCCTCAGAGCATGTTGTAGGTCAAAAAGAAAACGTAGTTTCTATTTCAATAAACGCAAGAATGTCCATAGACGACATAAAATCCAACGTCAAAAGAGTTACCGACGATATCAGAACCAAATGCGATAGCGTGATTTATTTCGTAGATATCCCGGGCGGAACTCCGATGAATGTTGTTTTGCCTTTCGCAAAAGATATAGAAAAATCCGCGGTTATATGCGGGGTTAATATGTCTATGCTGATATCCGCTTTAAACCTTAAGGATATTATGGATTTTGACCCTCTTTTGGAAAAAATAATAATAGACGGCAAAAAATCCATATGTGAGGTTAAATCTATACTTTCTAAAAGAGACTGATTTGTTATGATTATTTTCAGAGTCGATGACAGACTTATTCACGGCCAGGTTGTAGAAAACTGGTTAGGAACGTTTAACATAAAACATATTTTGGTAGTAAATGATGGAGTAAAAAAAGATGAGCTTAGAAGGAACATTATGAGGTTTTCTACTCCGGAAAATATAGAACTTGATTTCTTAGACGTTTCTAGTATTTCAAATTTTATTTTTAACGAGGATAAAAACTACATTGTTCTTTTTGAAACTCTTGAAGATGTTTTGAGCGCCGTAAAATCTGGTTTAAAAATAGAAAAATTAAATTTGGGTGGTATCCATTATGCAAAAGGTAGAAATTTTTCTTTAGGCAAGGCTATATTTCTAAGCGATAGCGAGTGCGCCGTTCTAAGAGAACTTGTTTCCAGAGGTATAGATATTTATATGCAAGCCATACCACAGGAAGATGGGGTAAAAGTTGGCACGGATATATGAAAAAAATAATTTTTACTGTTCATAATCATCAGCCTGTAGGCAATTTTGATTATGTCATAAGAGAAGCTTTTGAAAAAAGTTATAAACCTTTTATAGATCTTGTTTTTGATTTGAAATATCCCAAAGTTTGTTTTCATTTTTCTGGAATACTCTACGATTGGCTTGAAAAAAACGAACCATATTATTTAGATAAGATTAAGGAAATGGTTTTTAGAAATCAAATAGAAATACTTTCTGGAGGATATTACGAGCCGATCCTTGGCGTTATCCCGGAACGGGATAGAATTTCCCAGATAAAAAAGCTAAACGACTATATAAATAAAAAATTTAATTTTTCACCCAAGGGGATATGGCTTACCGAAAGAGTTTTTAACCCGACTATCCCGAAAACCTTATACGATTGCGGTATGAAATATCTGGTTATAGACGATACTCATCTTTTAACCTCTGGAGTTGATGAATCGGAGGTTAACGATTGTTTTGTTACTGAATATGAGAGCAAAAAAATTAAGATTTTTACGATAAACCATAATTTAAGATACTTAATTCCTTATAAAGAGCCTTACAAAACAGTAGAATATATAAATTCTTTTAAAGAAGGGATATTCGTTATGGCCGATGATGGTGAGAAGTTTGGGCTTTGGCCCCAGAGCTATAAATTGGTCTATGATGAAAAATGGCTTTATAATTTTTTTGAAACTATCAAAAACTCCGATATAGATATGGTTAGATTCATGGATGTTTTGGATAGAAGGCCCAAAAAACTCGTTTATGTGCCAAATACTTCTTATTTCGAGCTTTCTCAGTGGTCTTTGAGTCCCAATGATGGGAACAAAATAGAAGAGTTCAGAAAAAACGCTCCGACTGATTTAAAAAAATTTATAAGAGGTGGTTTTTTCGAAAATTTTTTTACAAAATACAGACAATCCAATTTAATACACAAAAGAAGTTATTTAGTAAGCGAGTTGGTGGCTAAAAGTTACGATTCTTGCGCTGAAAACTTCTTGCATATGGCTCAGTGCAACTGTGGATGGTGGCACGGGGTTTTCGGCGGGGTATATCTTCCCCATATAAGAGCTGCCATATATGAAAATCTATTAAAAGCTCAAAAAATAGTTTTTGATAAATCCTCGGATAATATAAAAATAGATATATCTGATATAGACTTAGACGGAAACGAGGAAATAATGATTGAAACCAAAAATAACTTTTTTATTTTTTCTCCTTCTTACGGAGGTTCAATAACGGAATTTTCATCCAAAAATAAATTTGTCAATTATTCTTGCGTTATGGAAAGGAAAGAAGAATCTTATCATTTAAAACCCCCGAAGGATATAAACGGAAACGATATTAATAAAAACTTTGATTATTTTTATGATTGGCATAATAGGGTTATGCTTTTGGATCATTTTGTTCATCCTTCAAACTCGTTGGCCGATTTTTCAAAAGCGAGATATGGGGAACAAGGAGATTTTATTCCCCAACATTATTATTACGATTTAAAGTTTTCCGATTCAGAAGCGGAGTTGGGTTTTAAAAGGTCCGGAGTTGTTTGGGACGTTAATAGAAAACTTAATTTTTCTATTTTTAAAAAAGTTTTAATAGATAAAGAAAAAGACGGTTTATCCGTTAAATATTTAATAAAAAACGAATCCGAGACGGAGGGATTTGTAAATTTTGTTTCGGAATTTCCTTTTTTCTTTTCTTCCTTAGCTTTGGCGCCTTTTAAAGAAGAAAAGGATGTAAGAGAATATATTTTTAACGATCCAGTAAGAGGAAAAATTAAGCTTTCCTTTTCAATACCGATAAAATTATGGATTATTCCTTTAGAAACAGTTTCCAACTCGGAAAGCGGAATTGAAAAAACTTATCAGGGTTCGGTAGTCGGAGTTAAGATAGATAAAAAATTCGAAGCCAAGGAAGAGTTTGAGTTTTTAATAGATCTGGAAATCGTATGAAAGAAATCTTTCTCGTAATACTGGCCGGTCTTTTGAATTTAGATAACGTAAGCGCATTTCAGTTTTTAGTTTCAAGGCCGTCTTTTGCGGGGGCGGTAATAGGATATCTTTCGGGATATCCCGTTCAGGGCTTTTTAATCGGAATGCTTTTGGAGCTTGTGATATTGGATTTTACTCCGGTCGGCGGGGTCACTATACCGAATGGAACGGTGGCGGTTATAGTCTCGGTTCTGCTTCTTCCTAAAACCAATCCTTATCTGGCCTTCTTTTTGGGGCTTATAGCCGGAGAGGGTTATTCTTATGTGGAAAAATATTTGAGAGGTTTTAGAAACCGATTTAATTCGATATGCGAAAATATGATAGAGAGATACGATTTTAATTTATGGAAGATAATAGCTTTATCAATGATTTTGGATGTTATTGTTTTTTCCTTATATTCCCTTATTTCGGTTTATATTCTTTCTTTTTTCGCTATTAAATTAAATACCGATTATGTTTTTAAAGTATCCCAAATGGCTTTGATAGGAACGGTTTTTATAACGCTTACTTCGCTTTATTTTAAATTTAAAACTCAGGTCGGTAAAAATGATTAGTTTTAAAGATAAAATTATTCTGGTATTTAGAAGTTTCTTTCTTCAGTCGGTTTTCAATTATCAAAGTTTTCAAAACATAGGTTTTGTTTTTACCATTATGCCTTTTTTAAAAAAGATATTCAAAGATAACGAGTCTTTGAAAAAATCGGTCAAAAGACACTTGGAGATATTTAATACTCAACCCTATATGGTGGGGTTTGTAGCCGGAAACGTTCTTAAAATGGAATCGGAAAAAAAGGACGAAAAAGAGATAAAAAACATAAAGCAAGCTTTAGCCTGCGCGTACGCTTCCATTGGAGACAGAATATTCTGGTCTCGACTTAGAGTTATAGTCGGAGAGTTTACTTTTTTCATATTCGTAATATTGCATTTGTGTTGTTATAAAACCGGTACCGTAGAGAGCGTAATGGTGGCTATTTTTGTCCCTACGATATTTTATTCTTTTTATACCGTATATATTAGATACGTAGGTTTGGATTATTCGTGGAAATGCGGAGGAACGAGAAACTGCGCCTTAGATAGTTTTAATTGGAATAAAATGATCAGGATGATGAGCCGGGTTTCGTTTTTCTTGACCATAATACTTTTCGTAATGACCATATTCCTTTACGGATTTTTTTATATAGACTACGGTTCCAAAAAAGAGGTTTTGATTTACATTCTGATTTTGCCGATCGCTTTTTATATTCAGAGGTATTTTAGAAGGGATAAAAAAAATATCTTTTATCCAATATCCGCAATGGTTTTAATTTCAATTGTTATGGGGCTTTTTTTATGATAAAAAAAGAAATAACCGTAAAAAACGAACAGGGGCTTCACGCAAGGCCCTGCGGCATGCTTTCAAATACCGCTATGAGATTTGAAAGCGAGATAAAGATAATAAAAGAGGGTTACGAGGTTAACGCAAAAAGTGTTATGGGTTTGTTGACTCTGGCCGCTTCAAAAGGTTCGAAGATAACTCTAATAGCGGTCGGTAGGGACGAGGAAAAGGCGGTGGAGGAAATAGAAAAGCTTTTTGAGTCCAAATTCGACGAGGAATGATATGATAATCAAGAGAGGAATAGGGGTAAACATAGGAATAGCCATAGGTAAGGCTTATGTGGTAAGAGACGAAAACGTGGTTATAGAAAAAAAGATTTTACCCAAAGATAAAGTAAAAGAAGAGGTTTTAAGATACAAAAACGCTTTATCTAAAACCAGAGATGAGATAGAGGTAATAAAAACTCAGATACTGGCGGCTCTTGGAAAACAGCATGCCAAACTAATAGACGCTCATTCGATGATATTAAAAGATCCTCTTATAAACAAGGATGTAATAAATCTTATAATAAATGAAAAATATAACGCGGAGTATGCGCTTTCAGTAAAGATAGAAGAAACAATAAAAAAATTTGATAAGATAAACGATACGTTTTTTGTGGAAAGAAAAAACGAAATAATAGACGTTTCAAGAAGGATAATATTTAACCTTACAAACATATCCAGAAGTTTTTTAAAAGAAACCAAAGAACCGATTATAATAGTCGCAAATAACATTTATCCCTCCGATCTTTTAAATATAAGAAAATCTCCGAATATACTGGCTTTTTGTACAAATTTGGGATCAAAAACAAGTCACACTGCGATATTTGCTCAAAATATGGGGATACCAGCAGTTGTAGGCCTTGGGGATATAACCAAAATAGTAAAGGAAAACGATAATATAATAGTTAACGGCGAAGAGGGTAGTGTTATAATTTCACCAACTCCCGAGATGATAGATACCTATAAAAAAAGAAAAGAGCAGCTTCATAAAAACGAAATTTATCTTTCCAAGATAAAAAAACTTCCGACAATTACAAGAGATAATAAAAAAATAAATTTAATGATAAATTTAGATAGCCACGACAGCCTTGAAGAATACGTTTCGATAAATTCGGACGGCATAGGTCTTTTTAGAACCGAGTTTTTATATCTAAACCGGGATAATATCCCCGGAGAAGACGAACAAGTTGAGGTATATAAAAAGGTCCTTAACTCTACGCCTAATCTTCCAGTTGTGATAAGAACCGCGGATATAGGAGCAGATAAGGTTTCAAATGTCGGAATAAAAGATATAGGGAATGAAACCAATCCTTTTATGGGTTTTAGAGGAATAAGACTTTTTTTAAGATATCCGGACCTTTTAAAGAGTCAGATTAAAGCCATATACAGAGCCTCTTTCCAAGCAAACGCAAGCATAATGATACCGATGGTAACTTCGTTAGATGAAATAATTCAGGTTAGAAGTATAGTTGAAGATATTAAAAGAGAATTGTCTCAAAAAAACATTGATTTTAATCCGAATATTCCATTAGGAGTTATGGTAGAGGTTCCTTCAAGCGCGATAATCATAGATCATATACTCGATCATGTCGATTTTATATCTGTTGGAACCAATGATTTAATACAGTATCTTCTTGCCGTAGACAGAGTTAATCAGTATGTGAGTAATATGTACGATCCTTTTCATCCGGCCGTTTTAAGAATTCTAAATCTCATATTTCAAACCGCACATAAAAAAGGCAAAAAAGTATCGGTTTGTGGAGAAATGGCCTCAGATCCCTTGGGAGCGATGGTTTTGATTTCTTTGGTGGTTGACAGCCTTTCCGTTCCTATAAAAATGTTTTTAAAAACGAAGCAACATATAAGAAATTTAAATTATGAAAGGCTTTTGAATCTTTCAACAAAAATACTTAATTCCGATAACTCTTCCACCATAATAGAGATTCTTCAAAGCGAGATAACGCATCATGGAAATTAAAAAAATAAGAAATTTTTCGATTATAGCTCATATAGACCACGGAAAATCAACTCTTGCAGACCGTGTTATAGAAATAACAAAAGCTATTCCTCAAAGAGAAATGAAAGAACAGTTTTTAGATGCCATGGAGCTTGAAAGAGAAAGAGGGATAACTATAAAGGCAAAAGCGGTTAGAATGGGGTATAAAGCTAAAAACGGAACCGAATATCTTTTTAATCTGATAGATACCCCCGGACATGTTGATTTTTCCTATGAAGTTTCAAGGGCTCTTTACGCCTGTGAAGGAGTTATATTGTTGGTAGATGCAACTCAAGGAGTAGAAGCTCAGACGCTTGCACATGCTCATTTAGCCATTTCTTTGGGCCTTAAAATAATACCTGTAATAAATAAAGTGGATCTGGAACACTCCGATGTAGAAACTACTCAGGAACAGATCTGGGAGATTCTTAAAAATCCCGTCGATTGTACTCTGGTAAGCGCTAAAACCGGCAAAAATGTGGACGAACTACTAGAAAGAATAGTAAAAGAAATTCCTCACCCGCAGGGCGGGGTAAATAACGAGTTAAGAGCATTGGTTTTTGATTCTGTATACGATTCTTATAAGGGAGTAATAGTTTATGTGAGAATGTTTGACGGAAAAATAAAAAAGGGAGATATTATAACTCTTTATTCCACATCTAAAAATTATAAAGTCGAAGAAATTGGGTATCTTACTCCGGATATGAAACAATCCGACTCACTTTATGCCGGAGAAGTCGGCTATATAATAGCCGGGATAAAGGATATACACGACATAAAAATAGGCGATACCATTTTTCATAAAGACAAAAACATAACTCCGCTTGAAGGTTTTAAAGACGTAAAGCCGGTAGTTTTTGCCGGAATATTTCCGGTTAACACATCCGATTATAATCAGCTAAAAGCGGCCATAGAAAAATTAAATCTCACGGACTCATCTTTTACTTATCAGGGTGAGGTCTCAAAAGCTTTGGGATTTGGATTTAGAGTAGGATTTATGGGGCTTTTGCATCTGGACATAATAAGACAGAGGATAGAAAGAGAATTTAATGTTCCTCTTATAGTCACTAACCCGAACGTCATATATAAAGTAAAATCCAAAGTTAATCTTAACTCGAAAGAAACTAAATTAGTCGAGGTAAGAAATCCTTCGGAATTTCCTCATTATGGAGAAGTGCTGGAAGTTTTCGAGCCTTATGTAAACGCAAGGATAATAACACCGCTTGAGTTTATGGAGAGCGTAATAATACTTTTAAAGGATAAGAGAGGAATACATAAAAAAATAGATTACATATCTTCAAAAAGAGTAGTTTTAGAATACGAACTTCCTTTGAGCGAAATAATAATGGATTTTTACGACAAATTAAAATCTTCTTCCAAAGGTTATGCTTCTTTCGATTACGAATATAGCGAGTATAAATCCAGCGACATAGTAAAAGTAGAGATACTTATACACGGCGAGGTTGTAGATGCTTTGTCTTTTATGGTTCATAGGTCAAAAGCGCAATTTGCGTCAAGGGAGATATGCGAAAGGCTTAAAAAAATAATACCCAGGCACCTATTCGAAGTGGCCATACAGGCCAGAGTCGACGGAAGAGTAATAGCGAGAGAAAGCATAAGCGCTTTGAGAAAAGACGTTTTGGCTAAATGTTACGGCGGAGATATAACGAGAAAAAGAAAACTTTTGGAAAAACAAAAAGAGGGGAAAAGAAGAATGAAGCTTGTGGGAAATGTGGAGATACCGCAGGAAGCTTTTATAAACGTTTTAAAGACCGATAATAAAAAAGATTAAAAATGTTATAAAATAAAATAAGTTATGAAATATAAAAAGATATATCTAATATCGCTTGTTTTATTTGTTTTGATAATCGGAGTTTATTATTTCATTGAAAATAAATATTCGTCCAAAACCGTAGTCGAGCCTCTGGATAAAGACTATGCGGCAGTGGCTTTGAAACAGGCTCAAGAAGCCATGTCCAGCGTTAAGCCCGATATTCCCAAAGTCGATACCGATACCGTAGAGGTTTATGAAACTCAAGCGATAAAACTTGTAAAAAATAAAAACTTCGTGGAAGTAAGCGAAAAGCCGGTGGATCCGATGACTCAGTTAGCGGAGCTTGCCAGAAGCAAGAATAAAGTTTATGTCAATCTTAGCGAAAAAGATCTTAACAAAAAAATAAATTTATACGATAATATCAAAAAAAGCGAAAAAATAAATACTATCGTCGTTCCCGAAATGGGAAAAGAGGTTTCCAGCTTAACGCCTGTCTACGCCCCTTGCGATTACAAGGTATTTAAAAGCTCGTCTGAGTGGAACGCTTTTCTGGCTCATAACAAAGTAAAGGATAAACCCGATACCGATTTCAAAAAAGAAAATATCTTGATAATAGTATCCAAATCCGAATTGTCGCCGGGTATTTTTAATATAGATTCTTTCGAAAAAAAGGAAAAAAATATAATCGTAAAATATAGAGTAAACGTTTTAGAAATAGCCGAGGACAACCCGGATTCTCAAAGAAATTTTTATTCCGTCATAAAAATTCCAAAGGGATACGATAAAATAGAACTCAAACAGATTCAATAGTCGCTTTTTATGGTAAAAAGATGGCCGTTAAAGGATTCGGAGTTAAAGTTTCCTCATATCTTTTTAATACACTCTTCGGCGGGCTCGGGTAAAACGGAAAATTTAGCTTACAGGTACATACAATTTATACTTTCCGATAAAATCCCCAAAAACTCCATATCCAACCTTTTGGCGGTAACTTTTACCGAGAACTCCGCCAAAGAAATGAAAAACAGAATAATAAATATTTTAAAAAAATTGGCTTTGGAAGACGAAGAAACTTTAAAAAGAATAGAAAAATATATAGGCGGTTCGAGTAAATATTTAACCAAAAAATCCGAGGAAAAAATAGAAGAGATACTCGATAATTATAATTTTTTTAATATATCCACGATAGATTCTTTCGTTTTAAAAATATTCGAAGCCTCGTTAAAAAAATTAAATTATCCCTGCGAATTCGATTTAAGTTTCGAATATTCCGATTTGATGGACGAATCTTTTTCTTATTTTATGCATAAAGTTTTAAAAGATCCTTATTTGATGAGCGAAATAGAGTCGGCTATAGATTTTATGGATATTACCGAAAAAAGATTTTTTATAAATCCGATCGAAAAGATAAAAGAAAACTTTGAAAAATTTATAAAAAAAGAAGATTTGTTGCTTTCCGAAATATCCGATGCGGATAATAAAATATTTAACGAAAAAATGAGATTAAGAGAGGAGATATGGGCATTGGCTAAAGATTTGTTGTCCAAGGTGGAGCATAAGGATGTTTATACGGACATAATCGAGGGGTATAAACAAAAAAACATATCCCTAATGGCGGATAAAATATTTGAAAAGGGTAAGATTTTGAAAAAAAAAGACGAGAATATAGACGAAGAAATCGCTTTAAAATCGGATAAAATTTTTAAGCTTTGCGCGAAATATCTAATACTGGAATCTTTAAGCTTTTATCATCCTTATGTTAAAATATACCGCAGATTTAGAGACGATTTCAAAATATATATGAAAAAAAACTCATCCTCCGCGGTTCTTTCGGGATTAACCAGAGAAGTCGGGGAGTATTTAAAAGATTTAAGCGAAGAAAAGATAATAGACATATACATAAAACTATCGAGCTTTTTGAGACATTTTTTAATAGACGAGTTTCAGGATACCTCATATTCTCAGTGGTCCGTGATAAGGCCTTTGATAGAGGAGGCGGTATCGGCCCAGGGAAGCGGTTTTTTTATAGGCGACATAAAACAGGCCATATATATGTTTAGAGACGCGGATTATAGAATAATAAACGAGTTTATAAAAAAACCGAAGTCCGATAATTCCTATATGGAATTATCTTCGCTTGAAAATGGGATAGAGAGGTTCGACATAGACATAAATTACAGAAGCTCAAAGGAGATTCTCGATTACGTAAATAAAGTTTTAAATTCCGAAAAATTTAAGTTTTTTTGCGAAGAAAACGGGCTTAAAGAATTTTATAAAAACTATAAAGTAAAACATAAAGCTTACCGAAAAACTTCCGGCCGTTTTAAGACTTTAATAATAGAAAAAAGAGGGGAAGAAGATATAGAAGAAAAAGTAAAATCCGTTTTTATAAAAGCTTTAAAGGATATGGTTTTAAGATACGGATATTCCAATGTGGCGGTTCTGTCTTATAAAAACGATACGGTTGAAAAAATAGCGGGCTGGGTAAACGAGCTCGGCTATCCATTAGCCTCTTACAGTTCGCTTGACTCGAGAAAAAACAAGATAGTAAAGGGAGTGATAGGTTTGTTAAAGTTTTTGGAAAACAACGAGGATAATCTTTCGTTGTATGAGTTTTTGAATTGCGGAGTTTTAACAGAAGTATCAGACCAAGAGATAGAAAACATTTTTGTAAAATCGAAGATTGAGAAAAAACCCGCCTGGTCGGTTTTAAAAGAAATTAAACCTTTAGTTTATAAAGAAAACCTGGAAATCTTTATGTCGGCTTACGGATATTTAGGGGTTTATGAAATCGTAAATCTCATATATAGAAGACTCGGGCTTTTTGAAAGATTTAGAGAACACGGAGCTTTTCTTCTAAAGTTTTTGGAAGCTGTATTTGAAAAAACATTGTCGGAAAAATCTTATTCCCTTTCTAATTTTATTTCGGATGTTTCATCGGAAAGCGAAGACGAAAGTTTTTCGATAGAGATAAGCCAGCATTTAAACGCGGTAAACATAATGACCTTTCATAAAGCCAAAGGGCTTCAGTTTGAGGGTGTCATAAACCTTTTCTGGAAAGGAAGAAAAACGGTTTCGGATAATATGTATTTTTTAAAAGACGGAGATGGAGTTAACGTATTAAAAATAAATAAGAATTTAGGAGAGGCTTCGTCGGAAGCGAAAAACAATCCTATAAATAAGGTTTATGCCGAAAATAAGATAAAAGAAAATATAGCCGAAATAAACGCGGTTTACGTGGCTTTGACAAGAGCTAAAACCGAGCTTTTTAACATAGTGGTAGAACCGAAAGATAAAGATATTCTCTCGGTATTCGAAGAGTCGGAGGGAGGGGTTAGCGGAGAGATTAAAACCGAGGAATTTAAGCCGGAACATATGGTTATATCCCTGCCAAGGTTGCGCCATCCCATTTATCCTTTCTTAAAAAAGCCCGATTTGGAAAATGAGGTTGAGATCAGGGGAAGGGTATATCATAAAGTTATTTCTATGATAACATATTCCGATGAATTAAATAATCTCGATAACATAGTTTTAAAGGCCTGTTCTTTGGAATCGGTTTTTGCCGATGAAAATTTTTTGAAAGAAATAAAGCTTAAAATAACCGATTTGTTTAAAAACCGGGAGATTATGGTATTTTTCCAAAAAAAGCCGGGAAGGGAAATATTAATAGAAAAAGAATTCGTATCGAAAAACGGAGAGATATTGAGACCGGATAGGATAGTAATGGACGAGTATATACATCTAATAGATTTTAAAACCGGAGAAAAAGACGAGAGTTACTTAAATCAAATTAAAAAATATGTCGACACGGTACGAAATATTTATTTTAAAAAAACTATCGGTTATTTATGCTATATAGATAAAGGATTAATTGAAAAGGTTTATGAAAAAAATTGAGATAATAGAAAGAGAAAATTCCCTTATAGATTTTATAGCTAAAGATATTTATAATTTGGAAAATCTTTCCCAAATCCTCGTCGTTTTTCCTAATATCAGGCCGGGTTATTACCTTAAAAAAAGAATATTCGAATTAAAGGGAAAAGAATCGGAGGTCTGCGACGTTTTAAGCATAGACGATTTTATCGCCAAAAAACTTCTGGACCGCGAAATTTTTGAAAGCGTAGACGATACGGATATGTTATATCTGCTTTATTCCAATTTCAAAAAAGAAATAGACGAGTTCTTTTTAAAGGATATGGATTTCGACGAGTTCTGGGGGTGGGGGAAAATAATCATAAAAGATTTCGAAGAGCTTAAAATAAACGGGGTTTTGCCTGGCGATATTAAAATTTACGATTTTTTAATAAAAGACGGTATAAACTTAAAAAAAGCCGGATCTTTAAAAGAATATGAAAGATTTTCAAAATTATACGGCGAATTTTACGAATATCTTTTAAAAGGAAAAAAATATTCAAGAGCCCTTTCTTACGAAAGATTTTCCAAAGTCGTTTACGATATGGAATTTGAGTGGGATAAGATAATATTCGCCGGCTTTTTCGCTTTTAATAGAACGGAGAAAAATATTTTTTCATCTTTTTACAAGATGAACAAAACGAGTTTTGTTTTTACCGAACATCCTTTGCTAAAGGATAAAATTTCCTTTCTGGATTCGAATATTGAAATAAAAAACGAGATAAAGATTCCAAATCTTAAAATAAGAAGAACTTTAAACAGACATCATGAAATTTTTTCGCTTAAAAATAATCTTAAAAATTCTTCTCTTTCCAAAGACCGGCTTGAATTCGATAGCGATACGGCCGTCATAACTCCGGATTCTTCCATGATTGTTCCTCTTATAGAAATCATATTATACGACGTTAAAAAATTTAACATCTCCGCCGGTTTTCCTTTTAAATATTCGCCGATTTACTCGGTAGTGGAATTATTGAAAGAAACCGTAGACGGCGCTATTGTCGAAGACAATCGGTTTCTATATCTTTACTCTTCTTATATAAAACTCGTATCCCATCCTTATATAAAATCCATAGGCGATATTAAAAATGAAATATCGGAAGTTAAAAAAAGATATTCCGAAAGCTTTTTGGGATTTATAAAACTATCGGAAATAGAGGAAAAATCCGGGGATATTAAAGTTTTTAACGAAACCGTTTTAAAACCTTTCGAAGAGATAAAAAACATAGAAGATTTTCTTAAAAAAATATCGGCGGCTTTGGGTTATATTATAAGAAAATCCTCTTTGTCTTCCCATCCTTACTGGAAAAACGTTTTTGAAACCGGAATCGGCGAGATAGAAAATATGGCTAAAAAGAAAATAGCCGGTTTAAAATTCAAAGAAAAAAAATATTATTTTAATTTTCTGGATTTTGTTTTAGATAAAACCAGAGCTCCTTTTATAGGAACCCCGATAGAAGGGCTTCAGTGCATAGGTTTTTTGGAATCCAGAGGGCTTAAATTTAAAAATTTGTATTTCATAGATGTAAACGATGGGATAATTCCCTCAAAAGAAAAACAAGTCAGTTTTTTATCGGATTATTTAAGGAAAAATTTGGGCATACCGGCCGGCGCTTTCGATAACGATATCTATAGATATTATTTCGAAAATCTCGTTTTTTCGGCTTCAAACGTATGGATTTTCCATACAGATAACGACAAAAATTCAAGAAGCCCGTTAGTCGAGAGAATAGTCTGGTTTTGCGAGAAAAACAAAATAAAAATAGACGATAAAATGGAGGATAATCTCGAAATTTCTTTTAAGCCTTATTATCCTCAAAAAATACCCAAAAAAACGGAGATTAAGAATCTTATAAAGGATATGACTCATTCCTCATCTTCCGTAGAAACTTATTTGCGGTGCGAGCTGGAGTTTTATTATAGATATGTTTTGGGGCTTTCCAAACCCGAAACTCTGGAAGAGGGGCTTTGTTATGCCGATTACGGAAGCATGGCGCATTCGGCCATAGAGATTTTTTTTAATAACTGGCTTGGTAAAAAAATTAACGCGATACGAAATGATGAATTGTTAATAGAAAACTCCGCCGATACGGCCGTTAAAAAATATTTAGACGAGAAATCTTACGATTTCCATTTTATAAAAAGGCAGATAAAAAAAAGATTGAAAGATATTTATGGTTATTTCTTGAAAAACAAATACGAACATAAAATAATATCCTGCGAGAAAAAGATAAACGGAATCTGGATGGTTGGCGGAAAACATAAAATCAAAATAACGGCCAAAGCCGATATGATAACCGAAAAAGAAGGCCGATATTTCGTCGTAGATTTTAAAACCTCTTCCTCCGCAGAGGATTACATACCCAGATTTAAAAAATTGGATTTGGAGGAATATAAAGAAATAAACTCCGTGCAACTACCTTTCTATATAAAAATTTTTAGCGATATTTATTCGGTTTCGAACGCCTCTATAATAGTCCTCGGTTTAAAAGAAATATCGGAAGTTTTTTGTTATGATAAATACGATTTTAAAAAATATCAAAAAAAAGCGGAATTAGCCATACAAGAAATAATATTGGAAATGATAGAAAAAGATTTTTTTGAGCCCGCGGAAAAATTGAGTTGTCAAAACTGCGAATTTAAAGACATTTGTTATAAATAGCAGACAATTAATTTTATATAATCTTTATTATGAAGGGGATTTTAGGTTTAATATTTTTTGTTTTTTTGTCTTGCAATATTCCGAAAGACCCTTATGACGAGCTTTACGACGCCATAAGAAGAAACGACGCCAAAAAGGTAAGCGAGATAGTCGATAGCGGTATCGACTTAAATCCCGAGAACAAACACTGGACTCCGATTATGATATCCGTTTTAAGAACTAACGTTGAGCTTACCGAAATACTTTTAAAAAAAGGGGCGGATATAAACAAAAGAAATTATAAAGGTCAAACCCCTCTTCATATAGCTTCGAGGTGGGGAAAAAAGGAAGTGGTAGAATATTTGATTAAAAACGGAGCGTTTTTGGAGGCGAGGGACTGGCTTAGCTGGACCCCGCTTATGTGGGCGTCTTTGAGAGGAAGAGACGAGATAGTAAAGATTTTGCTTGAAAACGGGGCGAATGTAAACGTGAGAGACATAGATAAAAACACTCCTTTGATACTCGCCGCCTGGCATGGTCATAAAACTACCATACAAATAATTCTTTCATACGGGGCCGATAAAAGGCTTAAAAACGTAGAAGGTTTTACCGCATGCGATATAGCCAGAAACAAAGATTTTCCAGAAGCTTTAAAGGTCCTTGGAAAATGCGACTGATAAAAGTTACAAGCTCTTAAAGTTTAATGTTGAAAGTTCAAAGTTCAATGTTTAATGTTTAAAGTTGGAAGTTTTAAGTTTATTTAAACAGCCAATCATCTATTCTTCCAATCATCCACTCCTCCAAACTTCAATACATCTACGTATCTATACCTCTATACATCTATACATCCACACATCTATACTTCTCCTTTACCGTTATGTATACTTTAGTATAATATTATTATGATAAACAAAACGATACCCGATGCGGACACTCCTTTGATGAATCAATACAGAAGCATCAAATCGGAATATAAAGACTCCATACTTTTTTTTAGGTTGGGAGATTTTTACGAGATGTTCGACGAAGATGCCAGAGTCGCTTCGAGGGTTTTGGGGCTTATGCTTACCAAAAGGCATAATGTTCCGATGTGCGGGGTTCCTTACCATTCTTCGGTAAATTACATATCCAAACTTATAAAATCGGGTTTTAAAGTCGCGATATGCGAACAGGTCGGAGACGAGGATAAAAAAACAAAATTGTTTAAAAGAAAAGTCGTAAGAGTTATAACTCCGGGCACGGTAATAGAAGAAAATTTGCTTAACTCAAAATCTTCCAATTACTTATGCGCTTTTTTGATGGATATAGTCGGTTGGGGGGTCAGCTGGATAGACGTATCGACGGGAGAGTTTTACGCCATAAATAAATTGGACGATAAGAACCTTAATCATTTTCTTTCTTTGATTTCAAGGATATCTCCTTCCGAATTCGTTACGGATTTGAAAACTTTCAAATATCTAAACGAGAATAAAATAAATTTTTTCGGCGATAAGCTTTCGGTTTACGATTTCGAGTTTAAAAACGAGCCTGTGTGGAGCTCGGAGAGAGTATGGCAAAACAACAAACTGGCTTTAAAGGCTTCGGTTCTGGCTCTTTCTTATTTAAAATCGGTTCAGCCGGATATGACCGCGGAGATTAAACCGGTTTATTACGACGATAATCTTACTCTTAAATTGGACGATAGCGCCATAAAAACGCTGGAGCTTGTGGAATCGGATTACGAAGGCGGATATTCTCTTTTCAACGTTTTAGACCTTTCGAAAACCTCCATGGGCTCAAGGCTTATAAAGAAGTGGATATTAAATCCTTTATGCGATTTGTTTTTGATAAACAATCGCTTAAACGCGGTGGAATATTTTTATAAAAACGAGGAAATAGCGAATAAATTGTGGAAAGTTATAGAAAAAATTCCGGATATAGAAAGAGCCTGCGGAAGGATAATAAATTTTACGATTACCCCGGCGGACGCCGTAGGGATTAAAAACGCGATAACAAACATAGACTCGATAAAAAAAATATTGGCCGAAGCGGATTTCGTCTCTGTTATTCCGGAGGTTGTAAGAAAAATAAATTCTTTGGATAAATTAAAAAAATTGGAAGAGCTTTTAAATAAAAGCATAGACGAAAATTCTTCGCTTAAAGCCGGAGATGGCGACCTTTTTAAAAAGGGATACAACGCCGAATACGACGAATTAAAAAATTTGATAGACGATTCTCAAAGCGTTATTTTGAATATGGAAGCCGAAGAAAAAGAGGCGACCCAGATTCCTTCGCTCAAGATAGGATATAACTCAAACTTCGGTTATTTCATAGAAGTAACAAAAACTCATATATCTAAAGTTCCTTCCCATTACATAAGAAAACAAACGCTTACCTCTTCCGAAAGATTTATAACCCCTAAGTTAAAAGAAATCGAGGAAAAAATTCTGGGAGCCAGCGAAAAGATAAAAAAATTGGAAACATATCTTTTTGCCGAAATAAAAAAAGAAGTGGCTTCTTATCTTGAAGATATAAACGGATTTGCGTGGTCCGTCGCTTATATTGACGCCATAGCATCTTTGGCAGAAGCAGCAAGGGTCAATAATTATGTAAAGCCCGAGATAGTAAGCGAGGATGTGTTGGAGCTGGAAAACGCAAGGCATCCCGTGGTAGAAAAATTTTTGACCCCCGGCTCTTTTGTTCCAAACGATATAAGCCTCAACGAAAAAACAAGAAGCATAATATTGACCGGTCCCAATATGAGCGGTAAAAGCGTTTATTTGAGACAAAACGCTTTGATAGTAATAATGGCCCATTTGGGGTCTTTTGTTCCCTGCGACAAGGCCAAAATAGGACTTGTGGATAGAATAATGACGAGAATAGGCGCTCACGATAGGCTTGTAAAAGGGGAATCCACATTTATGGTGGAGATGAAAGAAACGAGCAATATTCTAAAGCTGGCCACAAGTAAGAGTCTGATACTTTTGGACGAGGTCGGAAGAGGAACCTCCACATTCGACGGAATATCCATAGCTTACGCCGTTTTGGAATACATACATAAAAAAATAGGCGCCAAGGTTTTGTTCGCTACTCATTTTTTTGAAATAACCGAACTTGCCGAAAAATATCCCGGAATTAAAAACTTCAACATATCCGTCAAAGAATGGGTAAATTCCAAGGGCAAAACCGAAATTTCGTTTCTTCATAAAGTGGTCGAGGGCTCGGCGGATAAATCTTACGGGGTTCATGTGGCTCAGATTGCGGGAATTCCCGAGGAATGCGTAAAAAGGGCGAAGGAGATACTCAACGAGCTTGAAACAAGAAACATAGATATTAAATCGTCTTCCGATATGCTCCCCATTTTTTCTTCAAATCCCGTAATAGATAAAATAAGAATGATAGACGTAAATAATCTTACTCCCATAGAAGCTCTAAACATATTAAACGAACTTAAAAAAGAAGTTTAAACTTTAGTGGGAATATCGTTCCCCTAAAGGATGGGTCCTTTTTCACTTATAAAAAATCCGATAATGTTATAAACTTTAATTATGAAACTTATCGTTTCGTTTCTTTTATGTTTTATTTCAGAATTTTCTTTCGCTGAGTTTAAGAAGGATTTGACGGTTATGGTTTACATATCCGCAAGGAATAATCTGGCTCTTGAGGCTTTAAACGATATAAACGAAATGGAAACCGTGGGTTCGGACGATAGGGTAAATTTTGTAGCGGAGCTTGGAAGAATAAAAGGCGAGAATGTTTTTAATCCTTTCGGAAATCCTCCTCCTCTTCCTCCTCAAAACGATTGGACCGGTTCGAGGAGAATATTGATAAAAAAGGATTCGGACAAAGAAAAGGTTAACTCCGAAGTTCTTTCATACGACGAAAACGCCGATATGGGTAATTGGACTCGTCTTATGGATTTTATAAAATGGAGCAAAAAAAATTTCCCGGCTAAAAAATATATCCTTATAGTCGGGGGGCACGGTTCGGGATGGAGAGGAGTTAAAGAGCCGTCCAATAAGGGCATAGCTTACGACGATTTGTCTAAAAATCATATTTCTCCCGAAGAGTTTGCGAAAGCTTTAAAAGAATCGGGCGGGGCGGATATAGTCGTTTTTGACGCGTGTCTTATGCAGACCGTAGAATTTTTATACGAACTTAAAGGAGTAGCGAAATATGTAATAGCTTCTCAAGAGTCCACTCCGGGGGAAGGATACGATTATTCCGTCACTTTCTCAAAAATCGCTTCGTCTTCCAACAACGATAACGATTTGATAAGTTCCATAATAAAAAGTTACGTTTATACTCATTTCGAGCAAAAACAACGTTCCATAACTGTTTCTGCTGTAAACATTCAATTTATAGAAGAGCTTTCGGACAAAATAAACCGGCTTGCGATCGAGGTTCTCGGAAAAGATTCCGATATTAAATTATATAACGATAAAAGATTTTCTCTTAGAAGCTTTGAAGACGAAGATGCGAGAGATCTTTATCAGGTCGCTCTTATGTATTATGAAAACTCAAAAAACGATAAGACCAGAGTTGCGGCGAAAAATTTAATGGTCTTTTTAGCCGAAAAATTCGTAATATTAAACGCCGCAAAAGGATACAAATCGAAAGACGCTTACGGAGTTTCTATACATTTTCCTTTTTATTATTTGAACTATAATAAAAAATATGAGTTTTTGAGTTTTGCTAAAGATACTTATTGGGACGAGATGATAAAGGCATCCATTTTCTCCAATAAATAAATTTTCTTGTTGAGATAATTCGGGGGTTGATTTTTATTAAATTTCTGCTATAACATAATTAAGGCATTACAACCGGTTTCGGTTTGAATATGCCGGAGGTTTTTATGTGTTTAAATCGGAGGGCTTATGTCCGAGGATAATAAAAAAGAAAATAATAGATTTTCGGCTTTTGAAAATTTTTCTTTCAGGAAAGTTTTCAGATATAATCTTTTGATGCTGGTAGTATTTTTGCTTTTAATAGGAGTTTCTTCTTTTTTTCTTTTATCCGACCAGGCCTCCAAGTTGATAGGCGGTTCCAGATATAACGAATTGTCTTCCAATTCCGCTTCGCCCAGATATACTCTTATAGAAAAAATAAAGTATTTCTTCTCAAACGAAAATAAAGAAATAACGGAAGCCAAAAATACCGAATTGGATGAGAATAAAAAAGATATTGAAGATGAAGGTTTGTCCGAGGGAAAAGCTTTGGACGGCTCTTCAAAATCTTCGGGGAGCGGTTCGTCTTCTTCCTCTTCTTCTCAAAACGAGGGAGTTTCCTTTTATCAAAGCGGTCAAAAAACGAATACCGAATCTTTTAAACCGGAACTTTCTTCGCCGGGATCTTATGCATCGGGCGGTCAGTCTCAAACTTCGGTTTCCGCTTTCGATACCGGCTCTAAAGCCAATGTCAGATTGGGCTCTACCGCTTCCAAAGTGGTTTCAGCAACCGCAAGAGCTAAAAACAATACCTCCGCAATGGACCTTTTAAAAAGCACTTACAAAGCTACTATATTCGCCGCCAGGGACGCTTCAAACGATACGGCCAGGTCCTGGACGGCAAAAGCTTTCGATTTAAATCCAGAGGTAAAGGATACCATAGAATATGACGAAAAATTAAGGGCCAAATTGGATAGAATAAACCCCAATTCTATACCCGCGTTTTTAAAAGACCCTAATCTTGATATGGAAAGCATAAAATCGTTGAAACCTTCCGACGTACCCGGCCTTTCTTCCGATGAGGATAAGAAAGGAATGGATATAGACATAGATAAATTTAAAAGCGATTTTGAAAAGGAAGAAAAAAAAGATCAAAACAGTATGGCTTCTTTAAATCCCATGTTTAATTTTAATATGAAAGGCGAAGAGACCGACGAAGAAATAGATCAAAAATCTTATAGCGTAAGCGCTTCAAATCCCAAAACCGCCACAAGCCCGGACGGCAAGGTGGTTCAGTCTCCATCTTCGGAGCCGGATTTGGGAAGCGGAATAAGCAATGTCACCACCGACGAATACGGTTATATAAGAGTCACTGGAAGCGACGGAACGATACAAATTTTCGATCCGGATAGCGGAAAGATATTGGGCTGCGAGATACCGGATGCGGGGATGTGTACTCTGCCCGGCAACGACGGATGCCCGAGCGACGTTTATTTCGTTTAGTTAGATTTTTCTAATACTAAGTATTTGTTATAATTTAGATATGAGATATTTTATATTTTTGGTTTTTATATCTTCTTTTTTTTCTTCCTGCCATAAAAAAGAATATAACGAACAGGAACTTATAAAAGCTTTTGTCAATCATTCTTATAACGAGTACTCCGAAAAAGATATTAAAGAGCATTTAAAAAAAGGACCCGAGGAATTAAAAAAAATAGATAAAAAATTTGAGATTTTGTCCATTAAAGGCAAAAGGGTTAGAAAGAAAGATTCTAAGCCGAACAAGGAATTCTACTATCCTTTTATATTGAAAAAAGACAATAATTCTTATTTGATATTAAAAGTTTTCGATTATTCAATAGCGTACGAGGCGGGTTTAAAACCGGGGATTTTAAAATCGGTAAATAACAAAGATATATCCGGCTACGAACCTTGCAAACTGGAAAAAGAAATAAAAGATTTGGGCGAAGTTTCTCTTTCGTTTAACGACGGCAAAGGAGACTGGTCCATAAACGTAAAAAAAGAAATTTCGGCTTTTCCTTTTGTCTGGAGCGTCGTTTTAAACGATAATGCGGCTTATGTAAATATCTTAAGCTTAAGCGCAAATTCCGCAAATTATTTTAAAAATAATATAACAAACCTTAAAAAAAGAGGGATTAAAAAACTAATATTGGATTTTAGAGACGTTTCAAGCGGCAATTATGAAGAGGCCGCAAAGATAATAGGATATTTTTCAAAAGATAAAAAGACCTATTATATAAAATCGTCAAAAAAGGGATATTCTAAAGATTTTAAAATAGAAGAAAATCCTTTCGCCGATATGAAATTGGCGGTTCTTGTCAATAAAAACACCGCTCTTTTAGGCGAAGTAATAGCGGCGTCTTTAAAAGAAACCGGAGCTTTGGTTGTAGGCGAAAAAACAAAGGGAGAAGTTTATATAACAAGGCTTTTTAAAGTCGGAAACGATACATCCGCCGTTTTAACAATAGCGAAATTATATCCGCCCTCCGGAAAAGATTTAGACGATGGAATAACTCCGGACTACCAATCAAACTACGATTATTCTAAAATGGGTTTGACTTATGTTATAAATTGCGATAGCGTTATCTCAAAAGCCGCCGAAATGTTGTAATTAAAATTTGTCTATTTTTTTAAAAGCAAGCTCTATATCGGATATGTCGTCTATGTCTAAGCTTTCTTTAATTATATGGTAGGTTACCTTCAGTTTCTCAAAATCTATGGAAGAAAGAAATTCCCTTAAGGCTTTAAATTTCTGAGGTTTTATATCGTTTACGGCCCGATAGCTTAAAACGTATATTCCATTTGTGGCGCAATCTCCCGATTTGCCTATGGATTTTATCGTTTTGTTGTTTTCATCTATTTCCACAAGTAATGGTTTTTCGTCGTTTATTTCCTCGGTTATGCCGAGGGTCATATAAGATTTGTTTTTTATATGAGTTTCGATAAGTTCCTTCAGGTCTTTATGATTTAATATCGTATCCACCGTGGATAATATAACCGTTTTGTCCTTTTCTTTTAAAAAGTTGGATAATGTATAGAAACTTTCGAAAGAGGTTTTGGAGTCGAACATAACATATTTAAAAGAATATTTTTTTTCTTTCAGATATTTGATTATTTCCGGTCCGCTTTCCGGATTTAGAAGTATTCCAAATTCTTTAGGACTTAGTTTTAAGAGATTGTCCAAGGCGTATTCTATTAAAGTTTTTTCGCCGACTTTGATTAAGGGTTTTGGGGTATCGGGAAAGTCTTTTTTTAATCTTTCGCCTTTTCCGGCGGCGAATATTCCCGCTATTATATCAGACATAACCAATTAAATCCTTCAATTCTTTTATTATTATCAGTTTTTCGCAACATTTTTTTATCTCGTTTTCTTTTTTGGAGGTCAAATAAAAATGTATCATGCCGATGTCGTGAGCGCCTTTTATGTCTCTGTGAGCCGCATCTCCGACCATAGCCGACGACTCCGTCTTTGCGTTTAGGCTTTTTAAGGCCCAATCGAATATTTCTTTTTCGGGTTTTATGTGTCCGATTACTCCGGAGTCTGCCACCGAGTCGAAATAATTTAATATGCCGAGCGAATAAAGGACGGAGTTGAGATTTCCGTAAAAATTGGAAATTATTGCGAGTTTTATTCCTTTTTTCTTAAGTTCGTTAAACACTTTTATGTTTTCGTTTATTTGTTTTTTAGATTCGTTTATAAAAGTTTGGGCTATTTCGGAAATCTTTTTTTCGTCGTTTATTTTAAGATAATTAAAAACGTCTTTTACCTGAAGAATAACCGTTTCCTCAAACCCTTTATCTTTAAGGTTATGTCTTAAAGGAAGGTTATCGTCCGAGTCGAAAAAGGCCTTTGAAAAATCCTCGTATGATATTTCTATGCCGTTTTTTTTGTATATATCGTAGAATCTTTCTCTCCAGTGCCTTCCGTTGGAATCTATCGTTCCGCCGTAATCGAAAAAAATATATTTTATATTCATATATTTATATTATACCAACCTTTCAGCCTGAAAACAGTTTAATGTTCAATGTTCAATGTTCAAAGTTTAATGTTTAAAGTTACAAGTTCAAAGTCATAAGAAAGAGAATAGAGAGGAGAGAATAGGGGATAGAGACTATAAGTTACATGTTTAAAGTTTAAAGTTGCACGACAGGAATAAAAAGTTCAAAGTTTAAGGTCATATTACAGAGAATAGGGGTTAGAGAATAGAGAGGAGGGGTTAGAGAATAGGGAATAGCAAACAAAGGATATGAGTTCTATGTTTGAAATTCAAAGTTTTAAGTTGATTTAGATTTACCAATCATCCAGTCACCCATTAATCTAATCTTCCACACATCCACACATCTATGCCTCTATACATCTAATTACTCCAATTCTCTACGCATCCACGCATCTACACATCTACGCCTCTATACCTCTATACATCTAATTTCGTCCAATCTTCCAATCGTCTATAGAGCTATACTTCCATACATCTACTCATCAAAACTAACGGGGTTTCTTGTTTTTCGGGTTAGGATATTATATAATTTACTTACCGGTAGGTAAGTTATTTGATGCAATAAAATTGAGAATTTTTCGTTAATAATATTGGAAGTATGGCGATAGACGAGATAAGGGAGAATATATGAATAAGAAAATAACGATATTTCTTTTTTCGGTTTTTATTCCGATTTTTTTAATTTCTGCCGATTTTACTCTTGATGATTGCGTAAAACTCGCTTTTGAAAACAATCCTACTCTTAAATCCAAATTAAACGATCTGGAATCGGCCAGATATTCTTATTACTCTTCCATTAACACATACCTTCCAAAAATAAACCTTTCTCACGGTTTTTCAAGGTCCGGCGGAGACAATAAAACCCCTTCCAATAGTTTTTCGGCTTCCGCAAGCTTAAGCCAGAATCTATTCGATTACGGCTCCATATATTCAATAAGAAGTTCAAAAATAAATTACGAAATAGCCGAGATAAATTATCAAAGTTATCTCGTGGATTTGAGAAAATCTTTATATAACGCTTTTTATAACCTGCTTTTCGCTCAGGAGAGCTTAAAGGTAAACGAAAAAATAGTTCAGATAAGAAAATCAAACTCCGACCTTATAAATCTTAAATACCAAAGCGGGTTTGAGTCCAAGGGAAACATGCTTTACGCAAAGGCTCAGTATGAAATGTCGAAGCTTAATCTCGAAAAATCAAAGCGCCAACTTGAAATCGCTTCCAACTCCTTAAAGTCGGTTATAGGCATAAACACTAAAGAAATCGTATACGCAAAAGCCGATATTTCTATGCCCGTTTTCGGTTTTGACGAAAATAAGATAGCCGATTATATAAAATCGAATCCTCAGTACAAAAATTACGAGAAGACCGTTCTTTTAGCCGAAGAAAAGTTAAAAAACGGCGAGTACGATTGGCTTCCGAAGCTTACTTTTTCCGCCTCCGCTGGACTCAGCGGAGACAGAGAGTTTCCGGATAGAAAAAGCTGGTCTTTTGGGCTTAACTTAAGCCTTCCTATTTTTTCTTCCGGCGTTACTTACAGAAAAAATAACGTAGCTATGCTAAAAGAAGCTCTTAATTCGACGAAAGAAAAGTTTAATTCTTTTCTTATATCGCTGGAATCTGACATATTAAACGCGTATAAAGATTATCAAAACGCCGTAGATAGCGCTAAAACTTATAAAATACTTCTGGAAGCTAACGAAGAAAGGTATAACGAGGCGGTTGTTAAATATATGGCCGGAAAAATGAGTTATATAGACCTTGAAAATATGGAACAAAATCTTATAGATTCAAGACAAAATTATACAGAATACATAAAAAACGTTTATATTAAAAAAGTGAATCTGGAAGCTTTGATGTCTAAACCGCTTTCAAAAAATACTTATTTATCGGAGGAAAAATGAAAAAGACGATAATAGCCGCATTAATATTGATCGTAGCCGCGGGAGTTTATTATTTTACCAGAAAGAAAGACTCCAAAGAAGAATTTACATATAAACAGATAGAAGTCAAAATGAGCGATATAAACGATTATGTCGAGGTTACCGGACAGATCGAGCCGCTTAATAGAGTCGAAATACTTCCGCCTTCAAGCGGGAGAATAGAAAAGATATTCGTAGAAGAAGGAGCGGTGGTTAAGGCCGGAGATGTTTTGTGTCTTATGTCCTCTTCGGATAGAGTCGCAATAATGGACGCCGCAAGGTCGATTAGCGAGGAGGAGTATAAGAAATGGGAAGATAGCTATAAGCCCATAAAGGTTTTAGCTCCGATAACCGGAAGAATAATTCTCAGAAACATCGTGGAAGGCCAGACCGTTGGAGGTTCCACCGTTTTATTCGCTATGTCGGATACTCTTATTGCGGTCGCAAGCGTAGACGAATCCGATATAGGAAAAGTCAAAGTCGGACAGAGCGCTTTTATAACCCTGGATTCTTACCCGGAAACTTTAATAAAAGGCAAAATATTTCAAATATTGGACGAAGGCAAAAATGTAAGTAACGTTATAATATATAAAGTAAAAATAAAGCTTGAAAATATTCCGTCTTTTTTAAAATCTCAAATGACTTCCAATATTAAAATAATGATAGCCAGAAGAAGAATTTTAGCTCTTCCTTTAACGGCTTTAGAATACTCAAAGGATGGTAAAGTTTATGTCATAACCGGGTTTGACTCTAAAAAAACGCCGGTAAAAAAAGAGGTTTCGGTAGGAAAGGATTACGATAATCTGGTTGAGATAAGAAAAGGATTGGAAGAAGGTGAAAAAGTTTATGTTAAAATGAAAAAATACTCAAAGCAGTCTATGGACCAGGGAGCTAATCCTTTCATGCCTCAGAGACGTCCTCAACAACAAAGGCAGGTAATGAGAAGACTGTAAAACCGAAGATTAATCGAAAAGCAAGTAAGGGAGATTAAATGATAGAGTTATCTAAAATTAGAAAAGTTTATAAGATGGGCGAGGACCTGGAAGTTTTAAAAGGAGTGGATTTAAGTATAAAACAGGGTGAGTTTGTGGCGATAATGGGGCCTTCGGGATCGGGAAAATCCACTCTTATGCATATAATAGGTTTTCTCGATAGACCCACTACCGGAAGATATTTTATATGCGGCAAAGATGTTACTGATTTGGGGGATAGCGAATTGGCGTATTTAAGGTCGAGAGTAATTGGGTTTGTTTTTCAGCAGTTTAACCTGCTTTCCAAAATGACGGCTCTTGAAAACGTGTGTCTTCCTCAAATTTATTTGAAAGATGTGGATTACGAAAAGGGGAAGAGGCTTCTGGAAAAGGTCGGGCTTGGCGATAGAATGCATCATAAGCCCAATCAGCTATCCGGAGGACAACAGCAAAGGGTCGCCATAGCAAGAGCCCTGGTAAACGATCCTCTCGTTGTTTTGGCGGACGAGCCTACGGGAAATCTTGCAAGCGACCAGTCCGAAGAAATAATGAATATTTTTACCAAGCTTAACGAGGAAGGCAAAACCGTAATAATAGTGACTCACGAGCCGGATATAGCTTCATACGCAAAAAGAATAATAAAAATAAAAGACGGTAAAATTTACGAAGATATAGATAACTCTAAAGAGAAAAAGAACGAGGCTAAGGATTGTTCCGATGTCGATTTAGGAAACTCCAAATTCAATATACAGGAGTTTTTTGAAAATATCAAATCTTCTTTTAAATCCATAATATCCAATAAGGTAAGATCTTTTCTTACGATGTTAGGCATAATAATAGGCGTAGCGTCTCTAATCGCGATGTTGGCGGTAGGTTACGGGGCTCAAAAAGTTATACAGCAAAGTATGTCTTCTTTAGGAGCGAATCTTTTAATGATATTCCCGGGCCAGATGACAAGCGGAGGCATAAGTTCGGGCAGAGGGGATGTTTCCAGGCTAAGACCCGAGTATGCCAAAACGCTAAAGGCCAGACTTCCTTACATAACGAATTACGATTTAAACGTAGTCGGAAACGTTCAGGCGGTTTATAGAGAAAAAAATACGAGGACCTCGGTTACGGGAACCACGGTTAACTATCCTGCTATGAGAAACGCTTTCCCTTATTACGGAAGATTTTTCACCGAGGAGGAAAATAAAGAATTAAAAAAGGTTTGCGTCATCGGTCAGACCGTGGTAAACGATTTATTCGGAGATGAAGATCCGGTAGGAAAACAAATAAAAATAAACAGAAAAAATTTTACGGTCATAGGAGTTCTTCCTATGAAAGGCGCGGCGGGAATGAGAGACCAGGACGATGTCATAATCGTTCCCGTAAATACGGCGATGAAGGTTATTTTCGGTAAGGATTATGTGGACCAGATATGGGTTGAAGTCGAAAGTTCGGATTATGTGGACAAGGCTATGGAAGATATTCCGAAGACAATGAGAGACATAATGAACGTTCCTTCTTTTAAGGAAGATCCGGTTAGCGTTTTTAACCTTTCGGATATAAAGAATATGCTTACTCAGACCACTAAAACTTTTAGTTTGCTTTTAGGTATCATAGCGGGGATATCGCTTATAGTCGGCGGTATAGGAATAATGAATATAATGCTGGTTAGCGTAGTTGAAAGAACGAAGGAGATAGGTTTGAGAAAGGCGATAGGAGCCACAAACAGAGCGGTTTTATGGCAGTTTTTAATAGAAGCCGTAATAGTTTCGGTTTTCGGCGGAGTGATAGGAATAGGCATAGGTAGCGGTATAGCTTTAATATTGGGGAAATTTACCGGCTGGAGCGTATATATCCCGCCTATCGCGGTTATAATGTCTTTTTCGTTTTCCGCTATCGTCGGAATCGTGTTCGGGTTCTGGCCGGCCAAGAAAGCGAGCGCTCTTGAGCCGATAGAGGCTTTAAGATACGAGTGATATAAAAATCTTTTAATAAAACAAACGTTCCTGCGTTTATAAGATTAAAAGAACGGTCGTTTGAAAATAATGATTATAATACCTAAATTTTTTATAAAATATACTTTAACGCTTTTTTAGTATTAATGACGGAGGATTTATGAAATTAAAAGCCGAAATAGGCGTAATAGGCGGGAGCGGCCTTTATAATATAGAAGAATTGAAAAATAAAAAAGAACTGAATATAAAAACGCCTTTTGGTAAAACAAGCGATAAGCTTATGTACGGCGAGATATCCGGAGTTTCCGTTATTTTCGTTCCAAGGCACGGCAGGGCTCACACCATACTTCCTACCGAGATACCTCACCAGGCCAATATGTGGGCTTTGAAATCTTTAGGCGTTAAAACTGTCATATCGGTAAGCGCCGTCGGTTCGCTTAAAGAGGAGCTTGCTCCGTCTCATTTCGTTTTTCCGGATCAGTTTGTAGACGAGACAAAGTTAAGAAAATCCACTTTTTTTGGAGAAGGCGCCGTAGCTCATGTGCCTATGGCTCATCCTTTCTGCATGGATTATTCTAAGTTTATGTACGATAAAGCGAAAAAATTGGGAATAAAATCTCATTTTGGCGGGGTTTACGTATGTATGGAGGGTCCTCAGTTTTCGACCAAAGCGGAAAGCGAGTATCATAGGAGACAGGGGTATTCGGTAATAGGCATGACCGTAGCTACCGAGTGCAAGGTCGCCAAAGAGGCGGGACTCCATTATACTCCTGTTTCTCTGGTTACCGATTACGATTGCTGGAAAGAAGAAGACGAGGTAAGCCAGGATAAAGTTTTGGAAACTTTGCATAAAAATGTCGAAAACATAAAGAAACTTTTGGTTTTGGTTATCCCGGAAATTTCAAAAATCAAACCCAAATGTCATTGCGAGAATGTTATGAAGACTTCTCTTTTGACGTCCAGAGATAAAATATCTAAACAAGCTCTTTCCAGATTAAAGCTTATAATAGGCTAATCGTTATGGATAAAAAAACAATGAAAAAACTTATAGAGCTTGCTAAAAAAGCTCAAAAAAACTCCTATTCTCCTTATTCTCGCTATCCCGTCGGAGCAAGCGTAGTGGGCTCAAGCGGAAAGATTTATACGGGAACCAACATAGAAAACGCTTCCTTCGGCCTTTCAATATGCGCGGAGAGAGTGGCCATATTTAAAGCGATATCCAACGGTGAAAAACAAATAAAAGACGTTTGCGTAGTAGCAAAATCCGCTACCCCGTGCGGGGCTTGCCGGCAGGTAATACTGGAGTTTGCGGATAAAAATTCAAACATTATCTGCGTCGACTATCACCCGATAGAAAAAAACAAGGAAAAAATTAACGTCATAAAAGTTTCAAAGCTTCTTTATAAACCTTTTGATCCTCAAAAAGCCGGCCTGTAATTTTTCGGAGGTGTTATGAAAATGCAAGAAATGAACGATATAAACAAATGGTTTAAGGAATCCGAGCTTGTGGAACTTGAATTTAAAAGAGGAAATTACAAAATATCTCTCGTAAAAGAAGGGGAAAATAGGGGAAGCACGAAAATATCTTCCAACCTTACAAGCGTCGTTTCTCCAGAGATAGGCGTTTTTAATTTTACCAAAAAAGGGAAATCCGTTACCGTTAAAGAGGGAAGCTCCGTGAAAAAAGGAGATGTTTTGGGTTATGTGAAGATTATGAATAAGGAAACGGAAGTGGTTTCTCCGATAGACGGAAAAATAAAAGTCATATGCGTTAACGAAGGAGATGTCGTAGAGTACGCTCAACTTCTTTTCATATTGGAATAGTATGTCGGATATAAAACCCAGCAAAATAGTTTGTAAAAGCTGCGGATATGAACCTAATATATTGAGCGATGTTTGTATTAAATGCGGCGGAGAAATAGTAAAGATATGCGGAAACTGCGGACACCCAAACGGCGTAGAAAAAGTAAGATGCGATAAGTGCGACGCTCTTCTCGCTTTAACCCCTCAAAAAAAGATAGATATCGAAAAGGAAAAAGAAGAAACGAAACCGGAAAACAAAAAAATAAAAATAGAGTTTGAGCCCATCACCGAAACGATGTCTCGAGAAGATTCGGAAAAGAAAAATTATAACAGACCGAAAGTTGAATTTAATTCAAATCCGGTATCAGAAGACGTAAAAAAAACCGAAAAAGAGAAGAAAGCCCTTAGCGAATATGTGGGTCAAATTCCAAAAAAATCGGAACAAAAAGAAGAGCCGAAGGAGTGCAAGGAAAAATCCAGTTTTAAAAACAAAAGATTTTTAATCGTAATCGTTTCGTCGGTTGTCGTTTCTCTTTTGCTATCTTATTTTCTTTTTATAAGGAAAAGTCTTTCAAGATACAATCTGCTATTTACCGCAAACAAATATCTTTCCGCTTTAAAAAACAGAGATTATGAAAAGGCTTATTCCTATTTATCCAATAACTCAAAGACCATAATATCGTTTACCGATTATGTCAAAACGAGCGAGGATTATTATTCTCGGGTCGGAAGCTGGGATTTCAAAGATTTAAAGATTTATTATTTCGATAATAATCAAAGCGTCGTAAAATATAAAATAAAAGAAGGAAACGAATGGAAAGACGATTATCTTAATTTTATAAAGGAACACGATATATGGACAAGGCCTTATGTCTGGAATCTATTCGAACAGATAGACGAGGCTTTTAATTTAAAAGATTTTTCAAAAGCTTTGTTTTTGTCTCAAAAACTCTACCTTATAGACCCCTTGGACCCTCGTTCCTCCGGTTATCTTTGCTGGAGCGAATATTTTATGAGGCTTTACGATAAATCCATGGAGAGTTGCAAAAGAACCATTGAAATTTCTTCGATATATCCGATAAAATACTATACCGACGAAGACATCTTCTGGTATCGTTTTAATTATGCGGACAGCCTGAAATTTTTGGGTAAAAACGAAGAAGCCGTAAAGGTTTTCGGGGAATTATTGCAAGCAGTCGACGCGCCGTTTAAAAGCAAATGCTCGGTTTTTTTATCGAGGGCCGACGCCTATGCCAGAATTAAAAATTATGAGAATTCTTTGAAAGACCTTTCAAGCGCGGTTTCGATATGCGGAGAAGGTGTGGAAAAAACCGATGCGGAAAAAAGAATAGCGATGATGAACGGCGTTATGTGCGAAGAAGCTTTGAAATTTTTTAAAAATTATAAATATGAAAATGCGCGATTTGAAGAATTTATTAACTCCGTTTTAAAAAATATAAAACTTCAAAATCCTAAATTCAAATACGATATCTCGTTTTCCTGTAAACATGCCATCGGTCCCGAATACGAGGTTTTTGCGGAGATAAAAAAGATTTCAAAAACCCCGGAAGTAGTTAAAAATTACTCCGGCAGAGTAAATCTCTGGGATAGAACTTTAGAGTTAAACTCGAAGGAGGAAAAGTGAAAAAAGAATTTAAAAAGGTTCTTGTCGCAAACAGAGGAGAGATAGCCGTAAGAGTAATTAGAACTCTTAGAGAGATGGGGATAAAATCCGTAGCGGTTTACTCGACCGCGGACAAAAATTCTCTTCACGTTCAAATGGCGGACGAATCTTATTGCATAGGAGAAGGACCTGCTAAATTAAGCTATCTGGATATGGATAAAATATTGTCCGCCGCTGTTTTAAGCAAAGCCGACGCCGTTCACCCGGGTTACGGTTTTCTATCCGAAAATTCCGAGTTTTCAAAGCTTTGTTCTAAAAACGATATAGTTTTTATAGGCCCGAATCCCGATTCCATAAGGCTTTTGGGCCACAAATCCGTAGCGAGAGACCTTGCTAAAAAATCGGGAGTGCCGATAACCCCCGGAAGCGACGGTTGCGTTAAAAAAGATTATATTAAAATCGCAAAAAAAATAGGTTTTCCGATAATGATAAAAGCCGCGGCGGGAGGAGGCGGTAAGGGGATGAGAATAGTTTTAAACGAGGAAGATCTGAATAAAGAGGTGGAACTTGCGAAAAGCGAAGCTAAAGCGGCGTTTGGAAACGACGACGTATTTTTTGAAAAATACATAGAAAAACCGAGACACGTAGAAATTCAGTTTGCCAGAGACCTTAAAGGGAATGTCGTCGCATTTCCGGAAAGAGATTGCACTCTACAAAGGAGACATCAAAAACTTGTTGAAGAAACTCCTTCCCCTTTCGTTACCGAAGAAGTAAGAAAAAAGTTGCAAAAAGTAGTGGAAAAACTGGCCGATAGCGCAAATTACCATGGCGTGGGAACCGTGGAGTTTTTAATGGATGCCAACAGGGATTTTTATTTTATGGAAGTAAACACGAGGCTTCAGGTGGAACATCCGGTAACCGAATCGATATGCGGAGTGGACCTCGTAAAAGAACAGATTTTAATAGCCCAAGGCCGAGAAATTAGCGTAAGTCAAAGTTATGTTAACAATTTCAGAGGTCATTCCATAGAGCATAGAATTAACGCGGAGGATTGGGAAAACGGCTTCAGACCTTCGGTTTCCACCATAGAAGACGTATCTTTTCCGATGGGTCCCGGAATAAGAATAGATACTCACATATATCCTAAGTATAAAATACCGAGTTTTTACGACAGTATGATAGCAAAGCTCATAGTATGGGCGCCGACGAGAAACGAGGCGATAAAAAGGTCTTTGAGGGCTTTGGAAGAATTGGATATAAAAGGGGTAAAAACCACCATAGGCCTCCATAAACATATTTTGTCCGATTATAATTTCCAGAAAGGCGATGTTTATACCAAATATCTGGAAGAATTTATTCCCAGAGTGCTTTCCGAAAAAAAATGAACAAAAAAGAGATTTTATCTAAGATTTTAAAACTCAAAAAAACCGGTAAAAAAGTGGTTTTTACAAACGGTTGTTTCGATATACTGCATTCCGGCCATATAAAGGTTTTAAAGGAATGTTCCAGATTGGGAGACATAGTGGTCGTCGGATTAAACTCGGACGGTTCGGTTAAAAAACTCAAAGGGCCTAAAAGGCCGGTAAATAAGTTAAAAGATAGGATTGAGGTTTTGTCTGCTGTAAGGTATGTGGATTACGTGATTCCTTTTTCCGAGCAAACCCCTTATAACCTTATAAAAAAGATAAAACCGGATTATCTGGTAAAAGGGGGAGATTATAAAGAAGAGGATGTGGTGGGCAGAGAATTTGCCGGAAAAGTGGTCATAGTGAGTCTTTTAAAGGGGAGATCCACGACAAAAATAATTGAAAAAGTTTTAAATAAATAATACAATTTATTTTATATGGACAAAGATTTATTTGAAAAGATATGGGAATTTAAGATAGTCGACGAATTAAAGGAAAAAGGGATATATCCTTATTTTAAAGCTTTAGAATCGGAACAGGCGCCTGAAGTTGTGATAAACGGAAAAAAATTTATAATGTTCGGCTCCAATAATTATTTGGGTCTTGCGAACGATCCGAGAATGAAAAAAGCCGCTGTGGAAGCCATAGAAAGGTTCGGCACCGGGGTGGCGGGTTCTCGTTTTTTAAACGGAAATACCGTTTTGCACGAAGAGCTTGAAAGAAAACTCGCCAGATTTAAAAACAGAGAAAGGGCTTTGATATACGCGACGGGCTATCAAATGAATGTCGGAGTCGTTTCGGCGCTTGCCGGTCAGGGAGATGTGGTCATAGTGGATAAATTGGACCATGCGAGTATCTTAGACGGATGCAGAATGAGCGGGGCGGAGATAAAGAGATTTAAGCATAACGATGTCGCCGATCTTGAGAAGGTTTTAAAATCCATAGATAAAAAAAGAGGAAAGCTTGTAATAGTTGACGGGGTTTTTTCAATGGAAGGAGACATAGCGCCGTTGCCGGATATAGTGAAGGTTTGTAAAAAGTATAAAGCCAGAATAATAGTGGACGACGCTCATGCGACCGGGGTGCTTGGCGAGCATGGAAAGGGAACCTGCGAGCATTTCGGACTGGAAAACGGAGAGGTTGATCTGGTAGTTGGAACCTGTTCAAAGAGCTTTGCTTCGGTAGGAGGATTTGTAGTCGGCGACGCGAAGGTTATAGATTATATTCAACATATTTCAAGGTCCATGATATTTTCCGCGGCCCTTCCTCCGGCTTGCGTCGCTTCCATATCCAAAGCTATAGATATAATAGAATCCGAGCCGCAGAGACGCAAAAAGCTCTGGGAAAATTCCGAGTATCTTTTGAAAAGATTTAAAGAGATGGGATGTAATATCGGGCCTACTCAAACTCCGATAATACCGATACTTATCGGTAATAACGAAAAAACCTTTATGCTGTGGAGAATGTTATTCGATAACGGCGTTTTTTCAAACCCGGTTATAAGTCCGGCCGTTCCTCCTAAAAGGACCCTTTTAAGAGTCGTGGTAACCGCCACTCATACCAGAGAACAGCTTGATAGGGCTCTGGATATATTTGAAAAATGTTATAAGGCCGTAATGGGAAGCGCAAAAAGCAAGACATCCATCTGATGTACGTAAGAGAACCTAAAGACCCTCTTGAATTCGTAAAATTTCCTTATAATTTTATAAAGAAAGATCCGAACTGGGTGGGAGATTTGATAAAATCTTCTTTATCTTTGATTTCGGATTCTCATCCTTTCTGGGATAATGCGGAAAAAAAACTTTTCGTAGTAGAGGAAAAAGGCGAAATATTGGGAAGGATTTGCGGAATAATAAATCGTTCTTATAACGAGTTCCATAAAGAAAAAGCCGCTTTTTTCGGCTTTTTCGATTGCGAAAACGATATTAATGCGGCGAAACTTCTTTTTGAAGCGGTTGAAAATTGGGCGAGGTCTAAAAATTGCGATTTAATAAGAGGTCCGGCAAACCCGTCGAGCAATTATACCTGGGGAATGTTAGTGGAGAATTTTAAAGAACCTAACGTCGTGATGATGCCTTATAATCCCGAATATTATGCGAGTTTGGTTGAATCAAGCGGATATAAAAAAGAAAAAGATCTATACGCTTTTAAGTGGGTTTACGATGAAAATATCGCGGGCAATTTTTTATCCGTAGTGGAAAGGATTAAAAAAGAAAATTCCGAAATTTCGATAGTATTCGCCGATGTGAAAAATATTAACACCGTCTTTGAGGATTTTAAGGCGGTTTATAATAAAGCGTGGGAAAATAACTGGGGATTTGTTCCGATGAGCGAGAGAGAAATAGAGAAGATGGCTTCGGAATTAAAACCTTTAATTAAAAAAGAATATATATTTTTTGCAAAACACGGAGATTTGCCGGTCGCTTTTTGTTTGCTGCTTCCCGACTTTAACATAGCTTTAAAAGCTCTAAACGGAAGTTTTTCGGCTTTTAATATAATACCTTTTATTTACAATTATCTTTTTAAAATTAAATCGGGAAGGATGCTTGCTTTGGGCGTCAATAAGGAATATAGGGGGAGAGGCATAGAGGTTTTAATGATTTTAAAAGCGATAGAGATAGCCAAAGATTTAGGATGGAACTGGGGAGAGCTTTCCTGGACACTGGAGGATAATATAAAAATAAACAGAACAATAGAGAAATTCGGCGGAAAGATTTATAAAAAGTATAGAATTTACAGGAAGGATCTTATATGATTTTGAAAACGGCGGTTTTGGCCGGGGGATGTTTTTGGGGAGTGGAGTATCTTTTTTCAAAACTTAACGGGGTAGTTAAAACCAGAGTCGGATATTGCGGAGGAAAAACGGAAAATCCGAAATACGAGGAAGTAAAAAAAGGTATGACGGGGCATGCCGAATCGGTTTTAATCGAATTTGACGAGGAAAAAATAAAATACTCAGAAATTCTCGATTATTTTTTTAAAATACACGATCCGACCACTCCTAACAGGCAGATTAACGACATAGGCTCTCAATATAGAAGCGTAATATTTTATATGGACGAGGAACAAAAATCCGAGGCTTTGAGCGCCGTTAAAAGAGCCGAGGTTCATTGGAAAAAAAAGATAGTTACGGAAGTGGTAAAATTTGAAAAATTTTGGGACGCGGAAGAATATCATCAGAAGTATCTTATAAAAAACCCCGGCGGTTATATCTGTCATTACGAAAGAAAGTTTTAAATAGACAAAAAAATGAAAAGAAAATTTAACATTTTATTATTATAATATACTTATGAAATTTTCAGATTTAAATAAGCCGAAATTAAACGATACTTCCAAAATCGCCAAAGAAAAGGTTCAAATTGGCCCGATTAATAAAGAAGAAATAGAATCTAAAGACCCCAAAAAAGAGATTTTAAAACAAAAATCGGAAATCAAAGAATCTTTTGAAAATTTAAAAACCGAAAAAGAAGAAGAGGGAATGGTAAAAGATGTAAGATTTTCCATTAAAAGAAACGATTCGTATTCCCAAAACATAAAAATAAAGAAAGACGATTTTGCGCAAAACGAATCCGAGATAAAAGAAGAAATAGACGAAGATTTTCTTTATGCCAGATCTAAAAGATTTTACGACGAGCTTGTAACGATGAATAGGGAAGCTTACGCTTGCGCGGATAATCAAAATTATTTGAAAGCTTACGATACCGTAATGTTAATGTCGGATTATATTTTAAAAAATATTTTTTCCGATAATTATATACTTAATCTTTTAAAATATCTGACCCCGCAAAATTACTTATATTCCCACACATTAAACGTCTCTATTTTGTCCGGGTTAATTTCCGCCGAGTTGGGATATGCCGAAAAAGAAATTAGAGAGGTCGTGATATCTTCTTTGTGTTACGATCTGGGAATGTTAAAGCATAAAAATTTTTACTCGGTTGAAAGAGCTTTAAACAAAGAAGAATTAAACGCCGTAAAAAATCATGTAGAAGACGGAGTTAAAATTGTAGAAAAGATATTTTCTTTCGAGCCCGAGCTTAAAGATACGGTATCAGAAATAACCTATCTTTCTCATGAAAGAGCGGACGGTTCGGGGTATTTCGGTTTGTCCTCCGATAAAATAACCGAAAAAAGCCAGATAATCGCCGTTTCGGATGTTTATGAAGCGATGACTCATAGAAGGACTTACAGAGATCCTTACGAACAGCCTTCTATTATTTATAAATTCATGCAGGATTTTAAAAAAAGTTTTAATCAAAGGGCGGTAAAGGGGCTGATTTCGGTTCTATCCGTATATCCTCCTCAAAGCATAGTCAGACTTTCTACCGGAGAGATATGTAAACCGATAATAATAAACCCAAAAAAGCCAACAAGACCCGTAGTTAAAGTAATAGCCGGACCCGATTTCGATAAAGTTTCACCTTTTATATTGGACCTTACCGATTATCCTCTTACTTCGATAGACACATGGGTGCGATATAAAGATATGTTTTCGGCTAATCCGGATCTTTATAGAGAGGAAGAGGTGTTATGGCTGTGGATAGACTGGTAAAGAAACTTCTTTTGATAGAAGACGATGTTTATGCGATAGAAAGAATAAAAAAAATTTGCGAAAAATTCGATTTTTTAAGCGTTGAGACGGTGTCGGATTATAAAAAAGCGAGAGAAAAATTGGAGCTCTGGAAATGGGATATGGTAATAACCGACTCTTTCTTGTACGGCATTACGGCGATAGAAGTCAATCATATCGCAAGAGCTAAAAATAAAGACGTATGCGTTATAGTTCTTTCCGATCTTTCAACCGTAGATATCGCTCAAAAAGCGGTTAAAGAAGGCGCCTTCGATTACGTTTTAAAACCTCAGGATATAGAGAAAGTGGAAAGTTTGATAAAGCTTTACGCCATTTCTAAAAAATGATATGGAAAAAACAAAGTCTTTGATTCCCAAAGAAAAAGAATATTCTTTAAAGATAAAAAATATCAAAAAAAAGCTATTTAAGAAGGAATTGGAGCTTGAAAAAACGGTTATGGAATATTTGGCTATGGAAACTTCGGTAAAAAATTTTTATAAAAATTATTACCTAAAAAAGTTAGGTGATTATATAGTTTTGCTCGAAAACCTTAAAAATAAAGTTTTGGGCATCGAAGAGAAAAAGACTGAAGTAAAAGAAGATAAAAAAGAAAATCTCCAAATCGAAGAATCGGAGATTAAGAAAAAATATAGAAAACTCGCAAGACTCTATCACCCCGATAATTTCGAATATTTAGACGAAGAAGAAAAAGAGTTTTACGATTTTAGAATGGGAGAAATAAACCTGGCTTTTGAAAAAAGGGATATTAAGACTCTGGAAAGAATAGAAAAGAGAGCGGAGGTTGAGCTCGATCGTTTCGGGTTGTCTCCGATATGTAGAATAAGATATATGGAGGAGGATATTTATATAATCGACAAAATGATAGAGATGTATAAAGAGAAAAAAAAGGAATTGTCTAAAGAAGAAATCGCGGTTTTAATGTCCGAAAACCCACAAAATTTGGAAAAAAAGATAGAAGAAATAAAAGAAAGATTGATATCCGAGATAAAGACATACCGGAGATTATGCGCTAAGTTGGGGTATTAGTTTTACCCGAAAATTATCGGTTTAAAAGTGGTAAAATATAGTTTAAGGATTTTATGAGCAATTACGCTAAAAAAGGATATAGAATAGTGTTTCTCGCCACTTTAATATTCGGAATATATTTTGAAGCGGTATCTTTTTTTTATTTTCAAACTTCCAAGATTTCAAAAATGCTTATAAACGATTTTAGAATAGTTGCGGCTTTAAAAAAACAAGCCTCCGTGGAAGATACCGTTAAGAAAATATCTTTGATAAACGGAATAACATCGGTAAATTTCGTCAAAAGCGAAGAGAGTTTGAAAAGGATACAAAACGAAGACAACGAGCTTTATCTTTCGATAAAATCCATGGCTTTAAATCCGGTGCCGGATATACTGGAAATATCGGTAGATCCGATTTTTATGGGAAACATTGACGTCATAGTCCAAAAAATATCCGATTCGGAAGGGGTAATGGACATAAGATATAAACCGGACGAGCTGGTCGCGATAATGCACACTTTGTTTTATTCTAAATTCCTTTTTCTGATAATAGGCGCGACTATAGTTATAATAGGCATAACCGTTTTTTCGGCCGTGCTTCATGTCGGTTTTTCCAATTTTTTTGCTTCGATAATGGAATCCATAAAGTGGTTTTTGAACGGAATGTTCGGGTCTTTAATAGCCGTCGTTTTCATATATATATTAATTTATCCTATCAAATATATAAGCCCTTTATGGGAATGGCCGTCCGCGCCTTGGCATATTATCACGCTTTTATTCGGCGGGCTTATGGGATGGGTTTTGTATCAATGGAAAAGAAACTGATATTTATTTCCTTTTTTTTCCTTTTCGTTTGCGGTTTATATCCTCAAAAGATGTATAACGAAAACAAATCCAAATTGGAAGCAATTAGGATGGAGCTTGAGAAAAAAAACTTGGAGCTTGAGGAGTATAACGAAAAATATGAAAAACTTATAATGGAAGTCAAAAAACTCAGAAGCAACGAAAAAAATATAACGGAAAAAAAGAAAAAAATAAATTTATTGATAGAACAATTAAAAAAAGACATTTCCGAGACCAAAGAAAAATACGAAGCTCTTAAAAATAATTACGCAAAGCTTCAAAACGAAATAAATAACGACGTTACCTCTTTATATCTTTCGAGATTTTCCAATTCTTATTTTTACGGGACTTCTCAACTCGTCTCCGATATGGTTAAAAGGAATATGATAATACAGAAATCGAATTACGCGAAAGCCATAAACTATAAAACCAAGATATTTTCGGATAATATTACAAAACTTTTCCAAAATAAAGAGAAATATTCCAAAGACATAATAACGGTGAATCAAACTCTGGAAAGCAATAAAAAAGAGATAAAAAAGAACGAAAAGGAGTTATATCTTACAGATGCTCGTCTTAAAAAGCTAAAATCCGAGATAGAAGAGCTTAACAGAACCGCTAAGGAACTATCAAGTTTGATAAAAAAAATAGAAAAATCTTCCCCATATAAAAAGGAAATATCTTCAAGCGTTAGTTTGCCTAAAAAATCTCTCCCCTGGCCGGCGGAAGGTGTTGTGGTAAAAAAATTCGGCAAAGAGTATGTCGAGGATTTGAAAACCTGGATAATAAACGACGGGATAAAAATTAAGACAACATCTTTGGAAGTAAAGCCGGTAATGGCCGGAAAAGTGGTTTATAGCGGAGAGTTTAGGGGATTCGGTAACGTGGTCATATTGGATCACGGAGACAATATTTATTCTACCTACGGTTTTTTGTCGCAGATTTCGGTGTCGAACGGTTCGGTTGTGGACTTAAATACCGTGATAGGGACGGCCGGAACCGATATTAGAGACGAAAATTTAAACGGCAATATTTTGTATTTTGAGATAAGAAAAGGAGAGAACGCTTTAAATCCCACGGATTATCTCAGATAAGGAGAATATATGAAAATAAAAAAAGTATTGGTTAGCTCTTTAATTGTCGCGGTTATCGGCTTTTCCATACCTTATGTGAACTACGCCGTGGATTCCACTTATGAAAAAATAAAAGTTTTTATAGAAGCGTTTGAGCTGATCAAATCGGGTTACGTCGAAGAAAAACAGGACGGAGATTTGATATATTCGGCGATAGAGGGAATGGTAAACGCTCTGGATCCTTTTTCGCAGTTTTTAACCAAAAAATCTTACGAAAGAGTAAAAAGTGATACGGAAGGGGAGTTTGGCGGGGTCGGCATAAGGATAGACGTAAAAGACGGTTGGCCCATAGTCGTAACACCTATACCCGATACCCCGGCTTTTAAAGCTAAAATTTATCCCGGAGATAGAATAATAAAAATAGAAGGGGAATCTACCGAAAATAAAATAAGCGAGGAAATAGTGGATAAACTCAGGGGTAAACCGGGGACTAAGGTTAAAATAACGATAGCCAGAGAGCCTGAAAACAAAGAAGACGATTGGAATATATTCGATGTGGAGCTGACAAGAGCGATTATTAAAGTTGAGGCGATTAATTATAAAATGGTGGATTCCGAGATCGGAATTATAAGAATTATCGAGTTTAGCGGTCATGCGGTGGAAGATTTTCAAAAAGCCTTGAAAGATCTTTATTCTAAGGGAATGAAAAAATTAATAATAGATTTGAGATATAACCCCGGAGGGCTTTTGGTCGCGAGCATCGACATAGCCAAGATGTTTCTGGACGGCAATAAAATGATAGTTTATACCAAGGGAAGGACCGAGAAAGAATATTCCGAATATAAAGCCGGAGATTTCGCTAAATACTCCGATATTCCGATAGCGGTTTTAGTAAACAGATACTCCGCTTCCGCAAGCGAAATACTCGCCGGAGCGTTAAAGGATAATAAAAGAGCGGTTATAGTCGGAGAAAATACATTCGGCAAGGCGAGCGTTCAAACCATAATGCCTTTATCCGACGGTTCGGCTATGAGGCTTACCATCGCCAAATATTATACCCCAAGCGGATTAATGATACAAAGGGACCCAAAAACCGGTAAAGGCGGCATTGTTCCGGATTACGAGGTTAAATTGACAAAAGACGAAGAAAAGAAACTATACGAAGATATGCAGGAAATATATTATCCCGATAAAAACAAGACGGAAAAAAAAGAAATAAAAGACAAGGTTTTAGATAAAGCAATGGAAATTTTAAAAACTCCGGAAGCAAAGAAATAAAAATTAAACGTATGAATGTGGTTTCTATAGAAACAAGCTGCGACGAAACGAGCGTTTGTTTTTTGAAAGGAAGGAAGATAATTTCTCATTATGTTTATTCGCAGATAGATTTCCATAAGAAATACGGCGGTGTGGTTCCGGAGGTCGCAAGTCGTCATCATGGGGCAAAGATAGGCGAGCTTATAAAAAAACTTAATATAAAAAAAATAGATTACGTAGGATTTACCAGGGGTCCCGGGCTTAAAGGTTCTCTTCTTATAGGCAAAATAGCCGCCCTGGTCCTGGCCGATTATTTTAAGTGTAAGATTGTCGGTTTAAATCATTTGGAAGGTCATTTGTTTTCGGTTCAGATAAACGGAGACAAAATAGAGAAAAAACTAAGGTTTCCGCTTATAGCTTTGATAGTTTCCGGAGGTCATACCGAGCTTTGGTATTTAAAAAAACTGGGAAAGTACGAGGTGATAGGCAAAACCAGAGACGACGCCTGCGGAGAAGCTTTCGATAAGGTGGCAAAGATTTTAGGACTTGGATATCCCGGCGGTCCGATAATAGAAAAAATAGCTCAAACTTCGGTTAAAAAAAGATCGTTTTTTACGGTTCCGGAAGTGAAAGATTCTTTCGATTTTTCTTTTAGCGGGATAAAAACTCAGGTCGCTTATTATGTAAGAGATTTTAAAAAGATTACCGCTTTACATAAAGCCGATATTTGTTACGCGTTTCAGGATGCGGCGGTAAAAAGCCTTGTCAAAAAATTGGATTTGGCGGTTAAAAAATATAAGGTTAAAAATATTGCGATATGCGGAGGGGTTAGCGCCAACGGATATCTTAGAGAGGAGATTTTAACAAAATTCGACAAAACTAAATTTAATATTTATTTTCCGGATAAAAAATATTCTTCGGATAACGCAGCGATGATGGGAGCCGCTCTTGTAGAAAAAATAGAGAGAAAAAAATTGGAGCAAGATATCGAAATAGACCCGGATTTAAAAGTTAGGGATTGGAATTAATATGAAGATTTGGCTTTTAAACGATTATAATCATTCAAAATATTCTTTTTTTAGGGATTTGTGTTCGGATTTTTCCAGAGAAACGGGCATAAATATCGAGATGGAAATTAAAAGCAAAGAAAACCTCTGGAATAGCATGTTCAATTTTTTCGAGCGTCCCGAAGAAAAACCGGCGGACATAATAGAAATACCTCATCAATGGACTTCTCTTATGACCAAATTGGGGCTCGCTTTGCCTCTGGATTTGATAATGAAAGACCCGGAAAAAATGGATTTTTTTCCTTTTTTAAAAAAAGGTATGATATTTGAATTTTCCCAAAGGATGTACTCGGTTCCCATTTATTTTGAAATTATTTGTCTTTATTACAGAAAGGATATGGTTTTGGAAGTGTTTTCGAGGTCCGAAATGGACGAGTTAAAATGGGAAGATTTTTTGCGCCTGTGCGAGTCTTTGAGTAAGAAATATAAAAGAAAAGATTACTATCCTCTGGATAATACCAATATAAGCGGATATATAACCTCGGACGACATACTGGTTTCAGTTATGAACAGAAGCGAGGGATATTTTTCTTCGGATAATACCGCTCTTAATCTGCACAAAGACGAGGTTATTCTTTCTTTTTTGGAATATATAGAACTTGCGAGGAAAAAATATATTCCGCTTTTTGAAGAGAATTTCTACGATATAGGTTTCATTAAAAAGGCGCTAAGTTCCATGGCTTTTTCTTTTAGAAGAGATTTTCTCGATATGGACGGCATGGAAGTTACAAGGTTTCCCGATGTAATGAGGAAAAACGAACTTGCCAGAAGTTTTAATTTTATGTTTTTTTCCGGAGCGGACGAAATAGATGAAATTAAAGCTTTTATGGACTGGTTTTATAAACAATCCAATATTTTAAAGCTTTCCAAAACTTTAAAAACTTTTTCCCCTTTTAAATCGGACATGGATAAATTATTGACAAAAAAGGAAATTTCTTTTTTTGATAAAATTATGGAAAAATCTTCGCTTATACCGAATAACGTGGTATACCCGAGTTTTGAAAGAATGACCGACGAGGCTTTGAAAGAGATTTGCATAAAAATAGTAAATAACGAGTACGACGAAAACGAATTTAAAGACAAAATTATGGAGATAAAAGCGTTGACGGAGTATCTTATTTCTTCTTATTAAAGTTATGAGGATAAACGATATAAATTTTATAAAAAACGTGGTTATAAAAATATGCCAAGAATCCGCGGTTAAAAATATTACCGTTTTCGAGTATATGGAGGCAAACGCCATATTGAAGGCTTTTTTAAGATATAGATTCGATATGATTTCCAATCATTCCGAATATGTATGGATAAAAGACAGAAAAGATTTTTTTGAGTCGATAAACTCAAATTCCGAATATACAACCAAACAGGGAAAATGCGTTTTTGTATATATTCCTTATATATTTAAAAGTCCGATATCTACGGAGCGAGAAAAAAGGTTTATATTCAGGATAGAAAGATTCGACGGTAAAAAGTTTTCGACTCGAGACATAAAAAAAACAAGATCCGTAATAGAACGGGAGATGAAAGATTTTTATCTGGTGGATTTTGAGGATTTAAAAGAAATATATTCGAGAAACCTCAATATCGCCGCTTCTTTGGGAAAAATTTTCGCAAAAAGCATAAGAGAGAAAGAGGGTTTTAAATTTATGATGAGGGGTTTTGAAAGTTTCTTCGGTTTTGACAGAATAAGACTTTATAGAATTGACGAGTCCAAAAATGTGCTTTGCGGAGTTTATAGTATAGATAAGACAGGAAGAATAAACGAACTTTCTCACGATACCATATCCATGAAAAGCGGGTTGTCAACCCTTGTCGATATACTGATGTCTGAGGACGATATAGTTATCAAGGAACATATAGTTTATCTTCCGCTTAAGATAGATTATAAAAAAGTCGGGATACTCGTGGTTGATAATCTTTTAAGCAGAATAGGAATAAAAAAATATTATATAGAGCTATTGAAGTCTTTTTCTTCTCTTATAGCTTTGGCGATAGAAAATATAATACTTTTCGAAAAGATACAGGAAATGTCGATGTACGACGAGTTGACCAAACTTCCCATAAGAAGATATTTTAACCAAAGATTTCAGGAAGAATTTTACAGGGCTTCCAGATTCAATCAAAGCCTATCCGTTATCTGGATAGACGTCGATTATTTTAAAGAAATAAACGATAGTTTCGGCCATCAGGTCGGAGATGTGGTTTTGATGGAGATATCCAATAGCATAATGAAAACCATAAGAAAAATAGATTTCCCATGCCGCTACGGCGGAGACGAGATAATAATACTTCTTCCTCAAAGTTCCAAGGAGCATGCCATGGGGCTTGCCAGAAGATTGAGCGAAGAAATAAAAAGAATAAAGATAGACGTTTCCTCTTTCGGCATAAATAAAAACATAGAGCTTACCACAAGCATGGGCATATCCAGTTATCCGGAAGACGCAAAAAATATGGACGAGTTGCTTTTAAAAGCGGACGAAGCTCTTTATTGGGTCAAGTCTCACGGAAGAAATAATATAATGGCTTACTCGGATATGCCGAAAGATTCGAATAACGCTCAAGAAAAGAAAAACTAAAGCTTTAGGGCATCTGTCATTAGACTTTAAACATTGAACTTTTAACATTAAACTTAAAACTTGCGACTTTTCGTTCCTGCCGTGTAACCTTAGACATTAAACATTCAACATTAAACTTTGAACATTAGACTTTAGACTTACAACTTATATCCCTATCCCCTCCTCTCTATTCTCTATCTTATGACATTGAGCTTTAAACATTTTCATTTGAAAATAAGTATTTTCATTTGAAAATATTTATATGCTTTAAAAAACAATCTTACTATGAAGAATGTTTTAAAATATATGGCATAAAAATTGCTAAATATAATTGCGACCAATTAAAAATAGGGGGACGGAGTGCGGTGAGGAGGCCCGGTTTAGGGGTAAGGTGTGTGGAAGGATGTGCCCCTTCCTTCCGCATGCCTTTGATTTAGGTTAAAAAATCTTGTTTACAAAAAATAAATTTTCATAAAAGTTACTTTTGTTTCATACTTTATTTTTTATGACATATGTCAGGACAAATTTTCCGAAAGTCTGTTAAAATATATTTGGACGTAGGGGGGGATATGGAAAAGAAAGAAGAGGTTAGAAAGAACAGAACCATATCTAAAATCAATAAATACGAAAAGGAATCTAAAAAAGAAAATAATTGGGAAAGGATGATAGTTTGTACCGATAAACTTATAAAATATCTAAGGGAAGGAGGAGTTAATAAAAAGGAGGAACAGAGGGGGAAAAAATTATGATTATTAGCGCTGATTATATAGGTATGGTCGGGGGTTTGGTTATGAAAGGGGTAAATAAAAAACAGAGGAAAACAAGGGGATATAGAAAAACCAGAATTTCCGAGTTAAAGAAAAAAGATATAACGCATTTCACATCCAAGCTTATAGATTATCTTATTGTTTCAAGAAAATAAAAGACATAAAACAAAAATGGAATACTGTTTTTGCTAAAGACTGGGGCTTTAGGCCTATTGACTTTTAGGACCTCAAAAGCTTGTTTTTTCGGCTTTTTAATATTATAAAATAACTAAGAGGTAGTTATGAAAAAAATAATTAAAATTTTAACCGTTTTTGTAATATTTTCTATTCCGCTTAAATCTCAAGAAGCCGATCTTTTAAGCGGTTATGAAGAGCTTTTAAAATCTACTACTACCGCCCCGCCGTCGTCGGTCGGAGCCGCGATAGACAGAACTCAGGACGGCGTCATTAAAGACAAATATGAATGGCTTGTTTTTGTCTTTATAAACGGAGTAAACGATTTGGGTATTTTAAATCTTTCAGTAAACGATATAAACGAGATGGAAACGGTGGGCTCTACCGATAAGGTAGCCGTTGTCGCCGAGCATAATAGGATAGAGGGTAAGCCGGGGAGAACTCTTGGTTTTTCGAACGGAGCCGTTACTTATTTTATAACTAAAGACAGGCCCAATAACAGAGAAATAGTTTCGAAAATAATAGACCAGACTCCCGACGGAGATATGGGAAGTTATATTCATTTTGCCAGATCCGCCAAAAAGGCGATAAAAAGATTTAACCCGGATAAAGTAATGATTATAATATGGAATCACGGTAACGGTTACTTCGGAATAGCTTACGACGATGTAAGCGGAAATTCCATAACCGTTCCTCAGTTAAAGTCGGCTTTAAGCGATATAGTCAAATCTTACGGCAAGAAAATAGACATATTTGCCATGGACGCCTGTTTAATGCAAATGGCGGAGGTAGTTGCTGAAATAAAAGATTACGCCAAATATGTAGTCGCAAGCGAGGAAGCGATACCGGGCGGCGGTTTTCCGTATGACGATCTTTTGGGGTGCCTTAATTCTTCTTCCGACCCTAAAAAAGTAAGCGCTTGCACGGTAGACGTTTATCATAAAGCTTACGACTCACAAAGAATTACGATGTTTGGAAGATACGACGATAAATCTACGACTTTAAGCGCCGTAGATACTTCTAAATTTTCAGGATTTTTAGATATTTTTAACAGATGGATATCCCAGGCTATTAGAAGCGAAGATTTTAAAAAGATAACCGACAAAAAGGTTACGGAAAACGCGTTTTTCTTTTTGGGAGGGGTTCAGAACGAAACCGTCCAGATGGGGGCTCCCTCGATTACCACCGAATCCGAAGGAGTTATGACCAGAACCGCCGATCTGGTAAGCTATCTTATTAAAGCTAAATCCGAGATGAAAGACGAAAGATTAAAGGATCTTACGGACCGTCTTATAAACTATGTTACCAAAGAACTTATATTATCTCATAAAGGAGGAGATTATCAAAATGCAAAAGGTCTTTCTTATAAAGACTCTACTTACGGGCTTGCGATTTATCTGCCTCTTTTAAGATACGATTCCAAAAGATACGAAGCTTTGAGGTTTTCAAAGATCAGCCTATGGAGTCAATTTGTTAAGAAAATGCTTTCCAAGGAAAACATATCGGATAGAGCCTTTGACGACACCGTTTCTTCGGACGAGGGCGGGGATGAAGAAATAGCGAGCGAGGAGGAATCGAAAGCCGACGAATCTTTGTCGTCCGAAACCAAGGCTACGGCTAAATTAAATTCTCCTCAAAAAAACTCAGGCTCTTTTTATAATTCAAATACTACTATTCCCAAAGCTTCCGTGTCTTCCATGGGAAGGATAGACGGCGGAGCGGGGATTGTAAAAATAAGCGAAACCATATCGGCAAAACCTTCCGTCTATTCCACTACTTATACCTCCAATAAAACGTTGAAACCGACCATTGAAACTCTTACCGGAAAATCCAAAGAACAAAGCGAAGAAAAGATTTACGATAAGAAACAAGCCGTAGAGGAAGGCGGTTTATTAAAAACGGCCATTTCCAAAACAAAAGACGGCATTAAAGATATGGCTAAAACCATATCCGAGAAAACAAAAGACATAATAGAAACCGTTTTCCCGGATAAAGAAAAAAGAAAGAATTACGAAGATAAACTTAAAGAATTCGAGGTTGAGATATCGTCCAATATCAGTCTGGTTTACTCTCAAAAACTTGTAGAAAACGCGGAACTAAAAAAAGAATTTTTAAAAATAGATTCCGCTAAAACCGCAAAGCTTTTGTCCTACGCAAACGAAATAATCGAACTTGATAAAATAATTTCAAGAAACTACGAGCCTAAAGATTTAAATTCTCTAAGTAAAACGCTCGAAGCCAATTTAGACAAATCGAGGCTTATATGCGAATTGGGGATATGTATTCCTCCGGAGAGGCTTACCGAGTGGATGTCCAGAACCTCAAAATATCAACCCCTAAACATATCCAATGCGGAACTTGCCATAAGGAAATGGGATAAAATTTTTACCGACCCGGTTCAGTTTACCCAGTGGGCTCAGGTGGGGTTTGTTCAATTTTCTTCCGCCTCCTGGTCCAATATGAGTATAAAAGAAAGAAACGCCGCACTGGATAGAATTATAAAAGACGAGATAAAATCGGGAACCACTCAAAGCGCTTTGATATCTTTAAGCGATACGAGATCTTTGCAAACCCAAAAACACGAAGAGCTAAGCTTAGCCGTAGATAAAGTTGGTCAAAGGATGATAGATTTGAAAGTTTTAAACGCCGAGGAGCTTAACGCGATTAAAGCGAAACCTCTTTCCGAACAGATGTATATACTTTCAAATCTTTTCGACAGAGGCGGGATAAGAACCGATTCGGAAGTTGCTCCTTATGTTAACGCCATAAACGCCAATAGATCTTCTTTTACAAACGAGGTTCTGGATCAGTCCAAACGAACCGTTATCTCCGCTTATGTTTCGTCTAACGCTAAATCCGAGGTTTCAAAATCTCAAACCGGAAAAGCTTTATATTCGGAGGTTTACGGGAACAAAAAACCTTCCATATCTTTCGAGTATCTGGAAGGAGTAGAGAGTAAGAATCAAAACGGAAAAATAATAATAGACGCCGGTTTGGTGGAGCAGTTTTTGAGAATTAAAGGATACTCAAGCGACGATCTTATAAAAAACGATAAAGCTAAATCCGAACTTTTAAGTTATGTTTCTCCCATAATAGTGAGAGAAATGGCGTCGATTGGCATATCTTCCAAATTGGGATCGGGTTATTCTTCTCAGACGAGAGAACAATATGCGGCTTCCCTTTTATATCAGGCTAAATTTACCAAAGAAAGGAGTTCGGACGAGTCGTTTAAGTCTTTGTTTGACGGCTTTTCCGGATTAAACGATTATGCCGATAAAGTTATGGTGGTGATGAGAAATTATGAAAAAGCGGATAACGCCGACGACTTTGTGCAATCCGCTGGAATAAAATATTACCCGAATATGCCTTCGGCCAAAACCGCAAAAAGCGAGATACTTCTGGCCGTAACAAAAGAGCTTGAAAGAAGAGATTTGCTGGATAAAAAGGAGAAAGAGAACGTAGATAAGTACGCGATATTCGGATTATCGGACATATCGAGGCTTTCTCCTTATGAAATAACAAATTACGTTAAAGATATTAAAACCGACGCTTTAATAAAGCTTAAAACGGATTTAATGTCGGATAATAATTTCGCGTCGAAGCTGGATAAAATAATAAGCAGATTAAATTAATAAAGGAGTAATTATGAAAATTCTTGCAATTTTATTTTTGTTTTCCGGACTGTCTTTTTCTCAAAACTTTAAAACCTTCGTTATGGATATGAAATACTTCGGTTGTAAATACCCTTCGGATTGGAAGGTCGAAAGGGATAAGGAAAAGGACGCCAAGAGCGGTATATATAAGGTTGTTTTCGTAAATTCGAAGGATAATAAAAATACGGTAACTATCAAATATTATTCCTCAAAAAGCGGCAAAGATTATAAAAGTTTTATCGAAACTCAATCTAAAACTTCCGACGGCGCCAAAGAAAGCGCCACCGAAAAATATGAAGACGTTAAAAACATAAAAATTACCGAAAGGAAAGCTTTTGAAATAAACAGAAAATTGAAAGAATTCGAGTCGGTGGAGATGAAATCCAATTCTTACTGGCTTAAAGAAAGGCTAATCGTAATACCTGCTAAAAAAGGATTTTACGCTTTGACATTCTCTTCAAAGGAAGAAAATTTCGACGGTTATAAAGAATTGTTTGAAGGTATTTTAAAATCTTTTAAACCGCTTTATTAAAGCAGCTCCGATACCAATCTCGCGAGTTCGCTTCTTTCGGTCTTTGTGAATGTTACATGTCCGTATACGGACTGCCCTTTAAACCTGTCCACTATATAAGTAAGACCGTTTGATGCTATATCTAAGTAAGGATTGTCTATTTGATACGGGTCTCCAGTTACCACCACTTTTGTGCCCTCGCCGGCTCTCGATAATATCGTCTTTATTTCGTGTGGCGTGAGGTTTTGAGCGTCGTCGACTATCATATATTGTTTGGGAAGAGAGCGTCCTCTTATATGAGTAACCGAGGCTATTTCTATTTTGTTTTGTTGCATCAAATAGTCGAATTTCATTATCCCTTCCTCGGGGTGTTTTTTGTCCATTATAAATTCTAAGTTGTCGTATATGGCTCCCATCCAGCTTTGAAGTTTTTCGTCTTTTGTCCCCGGGAGATATCCTATGTCTCTTCCTACCGGAACTATGGACCTGCATACCACTACTCTTCTAAAAGTATTGGTGTCTACGGTTTTATGAAGCCCGCAGGCAAGCGATATTAAAGTCTTTCCGGTTCCGGCCGAACCCAAAAGAGTTATAAGTTTTATGTTATCGTCGAGTAAAAGCTCCATCGCAAATCTCTGCTCTTTATTTAGCGGTTTTATTCCCCATGGAGATTGCTCGGGTGAGAGGTTTTTTATAACCGAGGTATCGTTATTCGGTATCCTTCCTAAAGCCGCTTTTTTTGAATCGGAATTCGATTTTAGTATTACAAATTCGTTGGGATAAGATACTTTAAGGGAGTTTTTTATATGTTTATTTTTATAAAATTCTTCTATTACGCTATCGTCCACTTCGACTACCGTAGAGCCGGAGTAAAGCTCGTCTATGTTTACTTTTCCGGTTTCGTAATCCTCGGCTCTTAATCCTATAGCTTCGGCTTTAAGCCTTAAATTTATGTCTTTAGATACCAGTATGGTGTTTTTGTTTTTTTTATAAAAAGAATAAGCGGTATTTAAGATTCTATTGTCCATATGGTTTTTGGTAAAACCGTCGGGGAGTATGAATTCTTTTTCCATCTCTATTTTTATTATGCCGCCGTCTTTTGTTTTGACTCCCTTATCCAATCTTCCGCTTGCTCTCAGTTCGTCCAGTTTCCTTGAGACTATTCTTACGTTTTTGCCTTTTTCGTCCGCATAATTTTTAAAGGTATCGAGCTCTTCTATTACCGCTATGGGAATTATGACTATATTGTCTTGAAACTTTAAAAACGACAGAGGGTCGTGTATTAAAACGTTGGTATCCAGTATAAAGGTTTTTTTCATAAATTCTCCTTATATAGAGAGTTTCTAAAATATATTATATAAAACTTAGTCGGATTAAACTTTAATTATTTTTTAAAACTTTTTTTAAAAAATCGAAAACTTCCTTAGCCCAGTTTATCGCTACCGGGGTTAAGGCCTGGTTTGAATAATGCAGCCCGTCTCCGATTTGCGGGTCTTTCGGGTATTTTGTTACTTTTGTAGAATCGAAGATTTCGCATCTTGAGTTTATCGCAAAATTAATCAATTCTTTTACCCTCGGTATTTCTTCTTTAAGTTTTCTGGAATCGGGATTTGTAACCCAGAGACATTTTGAATCGTATTTTAATACCGTATCCACCAGTTTCGAAATATCTTTTATTATAAACTCGTCGTTTTTAATCGGTTTATAGTTAGCGCCGAGTTCTATTATTGTATAATCCGGTTTGATTTCTTTTAATAATTTTTCAATATCGGGAGTTTTTTCGGCCAATCCTTTTTTTTCGATCGTTTCGTCTTTAAAAAAATAGCCGCATTTTGTTTCTTTTCCGCTAAACCACCATTCGGATATGGAACCGCATGAGGCGTATGTGTAAGTTTTATACCCTTCCCGTCTTAAAAGAGCGTCCAGTTCTTTTCCGAAAGGCCCTACCGAGTGAGAATCTCCTATGAATAATACGGTTTGGGCGTATAAGGATAAAGGAGTAAAAAATAATGCTAAAATGTATTTCATAAAACTATTATATAAATTTATGGTTATACTGATTTTTTTATTTATGTCGAATCTGTTTTCCGGAGATTTTTCGGATTATTACGGAATCTGGAAAGGGGATGTGGAAACTGAGAAAAGTAAATATTATCTTTATGTAAATTTCCCCGGTATTTATGGCGAAAATGGTAAAGACAATAAAGGAGGGTATAACCTTCAAAATAAATCTGATTATTCTAAAAACATAAACTCTAATTTTAGAGTTAAAAAATCTATTAAGGAAAACAACTGTTACGATGTAGACATATTTACCGGCAGATCCGTTTTTACTTCTGTCACTTTTAAAACCCAAGCATGTTATTTTCAAAACAAGATATATCTAAAATCTTCATGGCTTGACGGCGAGATTATGTTTGAAAACGAAGAAAAAAAAGACGTTGTCATATTTAAGCTTAAAAGCATGGGAAACGATGTAAAAGGTAGACTTATAAATATTTGCTATGATAGAAAAGATAAAAATCAAAAAAAACCTAAAAAACAGAATGAAAAGCCGTCTTTTACTTTAATAGAAAAGAAAAAGGAGTGATTTATGATAAGAATCCTGTTTTTCGTTTTAAGTTTTAGTTTTTTAAATCTATCCTATTCTAAAGGGGGAGATATGATAAAAAATATTGCGGATAATATAAAATGGTTCGGTCACGCATCTTTAATGTTAAAAATAGACGGGAAAAACATATTTATAGACCCGTGGAAGTTAAAAAAAGTAAAAGAAAAAGCCGATATAATACTTATAACCCACTCTCACTTCGACCATTTCAGCGAAGACGATATAAAAAAAATTTTAAAACCGGATACTTTTCTTTATTCATCCGAAGACGTGGTAAATAAAGTTTCGGTTAAAAACAAGAAAATAATAAAACCTTTCGAGGAAGTATCGTCAGGATCGATTATCATAAAAGGTTTTCCCGCTTATAATACAAATAAAAATTTTCACCCCAAATCTAATAACTGGCTCGGTTTTATAATAGAATACGGCGGAGTTTCGATATATATAGCGGGAGATAGCGACGTTACCGAGGAAGCCAAAAAAATTAAAGCTAACATAATGATTCTGCCGATAGGCGGAACGTATACGATGAACGATTTTGAGGCGGCGGAACTTGTGAATTTAGTAAAGCCGGAGTATGCAATACCTATTCATTTCGGCGATGTCGTCGGAACGAAAGAAAACGCTTTTAAGTTTAAATCTCTCGTTAACAAACCGACAGTCGTTTTGATAAAAGAAAAAAATTAAATATGAAGCAAAAATACTTCGGCTTTAATAACATCGAAAAAAAATCAAACGAAATCGCAAAAGAAGTTTCTTCCAAAAAAATAATGGAACTAAGGAAAAATATAAACATAAAAGACTCCGCCCTTTTAATAATAGATATGCAGAAATATTTTACCCGGCCGTCTTCTCACGCTTTTGTTCCATCGGTTAAGCCGGTTATCGATAGAGTCAAAAAGCTTAGAGATATTTTTATCGCCGCTAAAAGGCCCGTGATATTTACAAGACATATAGACGATATTAAAGACAAAAACAATATGCTTTTAAAATGGTGGCGCGATAGAATAAGAAAAGAAGACTTTTTGAGCGAAATAGACGAAAAAATTTATATTGAAAACTCTATAACCTTAGAAAAAACTCAATACGATGCTTTTTATAAAACGGAACTGGATAAAATTCTTAAAAAAACGAAATCGAAAAAAATTTTTATATCGGGGGTTGTGTCTAATCTTTGTTGCGAAACCACGGCCCGAAGCGGTTTTGTCAGAGGCTATGAGATTTATTTCGGCATAGATACCACCGCGGCTTATTACATTAAACATCATATATCTAGCGTTTTAAACATATCTTACGGGTTTGGAACGCCTTTTCTTTTAAAGGACATAAAATGAATACTAAAGTAGCCATAATAGGCGCGGGTCCCGGCGGAGTTTTTTGCTCCATTTATTTGAAGAGATTCGGCATAGACTCTATAGTTTTTGAAAAGAAAGAGATAGGCGGCCTTATAAGATACGCAAATTTAATAGAAAATTTTCCTTTTTTAAAACCGATTTCCGGCCCGAATTTTTGCGATATGATTAAAAAAGAAGCCGAATCGAATAAAATAAGAGTTATTTTCGAAACCGTGAAAAAAATAAATTTTAAAAACAAATTCGTTATAACAACAGGGAAAAATGAGTATTTTTCGGATTACTTGATTCTCGCTACAGGGACGGAGCCTGTAATAATAAAAGAAGCGAAGAACATAAAAAAAGACATGTTAAGTTTCTGGGAAAATTTTTTTTACATAAAAAATAAAGAAGTCGGTATAATAGGCGGAGGGGATGTGGCTTTCGATAACGCCGTTAATCTTTCAAAAAGAAAAAATAAAGTCACGATTATTTATAGAGGATTGAGATGCTTAAATATCCTTAAAGAAAGATGCGCTAAAGACAAAAATATAAATTTAATAGGCCCCGCCGAGATAAAAAAAATTATCAAAAAAAACGGCAAATACGAAATAATTTTTAAACAAAAAAACGAAGAAAAGAAATATTCGTTTGATTGCGTTATTTCAGCATGCGGAAGAAAGGAGTATTACGGTGGAATAAAAAATATTGATAAAATAATATCTTATAGAAATTTAAAAGAAAAATTTTTTTTATGCGGCGACGTAAAAAACGGAAGGTTTAGACAGGCGATAAATTCCATTTCCGACGCCATGAAAATCGCGATGAAAATAAAGGAGTTGGAGTATGAAGGTAAGAGCTAAGGCGGGCGACGATAATTTAGCTACGGTTTATATAGCCGAGAACGAAAAAGGTAATGTAATTGAATTTGCTCAATCTTTGCAGCCTCCGTTCCCGAGAGAAAAAAAGTGGGTTTTTTTAATATCAACTTTATACGGTTGTCCCGTGAAATGCGATTTTTGCGACGCGGGCGGGTTTTATTCGGGGAAGTTAAGCAAAGACGAAATTATGTTTCAAATAAATTATTTATTGAAAGAGTACGATGCGGATAAATTTAACTGCGAAAAACTTAAAATACAGTTTGCAAGAGTCGGAGAGCCTTCTTATAACGACGCGGTTATTGAAGTTTTAAAAGAAATAAAATTTAACATAAAAAAACACAATCTTTATCCGAGTCTCTCGACGGTGGCTCCAGCATCTTGCGCTCTTTTTTTTGAAAAACTCGCCGGGGTTAAAAAAACTTTATATCCTAAAACCTTTCAGCTTCAATTTTCCATTCATTCCACCGATCCCGAGATAAGAGACAAAATAATTCCCGTAAAAAAATGGAGTTTTAAAGAAATAGCCGATTACGGAGAAAAATTTTACGACGAGGGAGGCAGAAAAATAACTTTGAACTTTATATATAACCCCGATTTTAAATCCGACGCCGAGGTCATAAAAAAACATTTTTCTCCGGATAAATTTTTAATAAAAATAACTCCCGTAAATCCGACTTATAAAGCTGTTTCCAATAAATTGGTAACCGAGTTTCAGTATAAAGAAGACGTATGGTTTGAGCTTTTAAGAAAGGAAGGGTATGAGGTAATAATAAGCGTAGGTGAGCTTGAGGAGAATAAAATAGGTTCAAACTGCGGCCAGCACATAACAAACTATCTTAGAAATAAAGAAAAGATTTCCGAAAGCTATACCTATCGGGTAGTATCTATAGGTTAAATTAATTCGTTCCAGTATTTTGAGAGAGATTTTACAAAATATTCCGAAATAGACTGAACGGTGGTCGGGATATCCAGTCCTTCATAACTCATATAAGCGGAATACAAAATGCTTCCGTTTTCCGTGTCTATCATTCTCATCGAAATGCCTATTTCGGCCGTGGTTTCCAGTATTGAGGTATCGGTCGAAGGGTCGAAGTTTTGTATGTAGACGTTTTTGCCTTTTATCTCTTTTACCGAATCAAAACTCCCCCCAGAGTTTCTCATTAAATATTTGGTATTCGGTTTATAAGAAGTTACGCTTCCTATCACAAGAGCATCTACAGAAAGAAGTTTTCCTATTTTTTTTCTGGTGCCGGGGTCCGACAGTTCGGACTGAGAAAGATTTAATTCTTTTGTAACCGCTTCCAATTGCTGTCTTTCCACGACATCTGCGCCGTGTTTTAAAAAAGTTATGGTGAAAATATCCGCTATGGTAGAACCTTCGGGGCCTGAGAAATTTAGGACTGCGATTCTTTTAATCTTTGAAAAATCAGCTTTTTTGTTTACGGCTATTTGAGGTGAAACACATGAAAAAATAAAAGGGAGAAAAAATAAAAGTTTTTTCATTTTATTTCTCTCAAGAAACTTATGTGTTTTCTGGCTATATCGGATATTTGCTTGTTTTGAGAGTATTTTAGGCATTTTTCCCAATAATCTATAGCTTTTGCATAGTTTTTCTTTTTTTCGTATATCATAGCCAATTTAAAATATATATTTGCGTTAGTAGGTTCCAATGAAAGAGCTTTTTCAAAATATATAGTGGCATTATCCAGATCTTCTATCTCTGTGTATAGATGGGCTATTTTTATATATTCGTTTATGGGATTTTTAACGGTTGGTATTTTAGATTCTATTTCCGAAATCTGTTTTTTAATATTATTTATATAATCCTGGTTTTGAGTATTTTGTGAATTTATAAGTGAACTGAAGGAAGCAATTAGGAGGATTGTTGGTAAAAAAACTATTTTTTTCATTTTAAGATTCCCCTTAAATGGTGGAGGCGCCGGGATTCTTCCGCAAATAAAACTCGCTCACCGCTCGTTTTTTCGCGGACCGCCCCTCGACAAACCGAATGTTAATGTTTGTCTGCGGGCTTGCGAATCCCACGTCATGATAACAGTATCATGACTTAGCAAACTATGGAGGCGCCGGGATTCGCACCCGGGTCCATTGGCGATGCCCTACTCTCACTACAGGCTTAGTTCCGATTTATCAAGAAAGGCGAAGGTTCGGAACTACCTAACGCTCTTTCCAGTCCGTTTGGGTTTCGCGATATTTGGCACGGACTTACGCCCGATACCGCTATCCCGGTTGGTGACACGGTTACGTTCGACCCGGGAGATCGAACGGCCGCGTGGACAATAAGACGCTTATTAGGCGTTTGCCCAAGCCATCTCGTATGAGTTGGCAGTTATTGTTTTGACCCTTTTAACGTGGCCCGGGTCGCCCACGGCCTGCGAGAAATAGAACAACCCGTCAATGTCAAACCTATTCGCCCCCTATTAAAGAGAACTATACTTATATTTTAGCAGATTTTCGCAATATTTCAATGGCAATTTTTAAAGTTTAAAGTTCAATGTCATAAGATAGAGAACAGAGAATGGAGAGGAGGGGATAGGGGATATAAGTTGTAAGTCTAAAGTCTAATGTTTAAAGTTGCACGAGAGGAACCAAATGTTTAAAGTCATAAGAAAGAGAATAGAGAGGAGGGGATAGAGAATAGGGCTATAAGTTGTAAGTCTAATATTCAATGTTATACGATTAGAAAAAGTTTAAATTCTTCCAATAACTCTACGCATCCATACATCTATGCTTCTATACATCTAATTTCTTCCAATCATCCGGTCATCCATTCATCTAATCGTCCAGGCTTCCACACATCTACACATCTATGCGTCCATACATCTGGTTTTTATTGCCAATGGTTGATTTTTTATGTAAAATAGATTTTGTTGGCGCGGTAGCCAAGTGGTAAGGCCGCGGTCTGCAAAACCGCTATGCGTCGGTTCGATTCCGACCCGCGCCTTTTAATTTTTTAGAGGATATAATGGAATTGAGTAAAATCGCCATCTCTTTAAAACCTTCGGCCACTCTAAAATTAAACGAATTAGCGGGAAAACTAAAATCGGAAGGCAGGGATATAATACATTTAGGAGGCGGTGAGCCGGAGTTTGATTTGCCGGAGTTAGCGGTAAAAAAATCGATAGAAAAACTAAACTCCAAAAGAGTAAAATATACTCCGACCTCGGGTATCAAATCTTTAAAGAAACAAATATCCGATTATTTCAAAGAAATTTATCATTTTTCTCCGGATTTGGAAAACATAGTGGTTTCTACGGGGGCAAAGCAGTGTATATATAATTTTTTGATGGCTACCGTAAATCCGGGTGATGAGGTTATAATACTTGCGCCATACTGGGTAAGCTATACGGAAATGGTATCTATGGTTTATGGAACTCCGGTCGTGGTAAGGCCTTCCCAGGGGCTGATTCCTTCATTAGATGACATACTTAATCATATAACTTCAAATACCAAAGCAATAATGATAAACTCGCCCAATAACCCTTCCGGGCTTGTTTATCCAGATTCTCTTGTAGAAAATCTTATAGATTATTGCTCGAGAAACAACATATATTTGCTTTTCGATTCGATTTACGACCAGCTTATAATAGACGATATAACCCCAAAACCGATTTTTTCTTACATTGAGGACATTGAAAAATCTACCGCGGTTTTTATAAACGGCGTATCCAAATCTTTCGCTATGACCGGTTTTAGAATAGGTTTTTCCGTAGCCTCCAAAGAAATTTCAAAAGCCATGACAAAGATCCAGGCTCAGATTACATCCTGTCCGAGCGAATTGAGTCAGGAGGCTTCTGTCGGGGCTTTGATTGAAGGCAGGAAATTTACGATTAAATTGCTCGAAGATTTGAAAAGGAAAAGAGATTTGCTTTTTAACGAAATTTCCAAAATAAAAAAGGCGAAATTTCAAAAATCTCAGGCCACTTTTTACGGTTTTATCGATTTTTCCGAGTATGAAAAAGATAGTTCCAAACTCTCTTCGATTCTTATAGAAAAAACCGGGGTTGTTACGGTTCCGGGCATAGAATTCGGCATGGACGGATATTTGAGAATAAGTTTTTGCGGCTCGGATTCCGATATAGTCAAAGGCGTGGGAAGAATAAGAGACTTTTTGGACGGAGGCGGTTTATGATATCCAGTTTGAAAAAAAACCATATTGATTTGACGGAAGCCGAATTATACGAGCATATAATAAAAAATGACGAGGGCGTAATATTAAATACCGGGGCGATTTCCGTTAAAACGGGTAAGCATACCGCAAGAAGCGCTCAGGATAAGTTTATAGTGAAAAAATCGCCGTCGGAAAAACATATATGGTGGGGAGATAATAACGTAGCGATAGACGAAAAGGTTTTTTTAAATCTTTACGAAAAAGTTAAAAAATATATAGCTTCCAAAGATTTTATTTATGTTAGAAATTCTTATATAGGTTCAAATCCGAATTTCAGGTTAAAAACCAGAGTTATAACCGAATTTGCCTGGCATAGTTTGTTTGTAAAAAATCTTTTTTTCGATTACGGCTCCGAGCTTTCCGAATCAGACGCCGATTTTACAATAATTTCGGTTCCAAATTTTAAAGCGGACCCGAAAATAGACGGAACGAGGTCTGAAACATTCATAATAATAAGTTTCGAACACAAGACCGCCATAATAGGCGGAACGGGATATGCGGGCGAGATTAAAAAAACCGCTTTTAGCGTTATGAATTATCTTCTTCCTTTAAAAAACGTTTTTCCTATGCATTGCTCCGCAAACATATCTAAAGAAGGCGAGACCGCGATATTTTTCGGTCTTTCCGGAACTGGCAAAACCACTCTTTCTTCGGACCCCGAAAGAAGATTGATAGGGGACGACGAGCACGGGTGGGGGGATGATGGAATATTTAATTTTGAGGCGGGGTGTTACGCCAAGGTGATAAATCTTTCAAAAGAAGCGGAACCCCAGATATATTCCGCCGTAAACAGGTTTCAAAGCGTTTTGGAAAACGTCGTTTACGATAAAAACAGAATGCCGGTATTTGAAGACGGTTCTTTAACCGAAAACACAAGATGCGGCTACCCTTTAAGATTTATAGATAACGCTATATACGGCGAAAAATTTCCTCATCCTAAAAACATAATAATGTTGGCTTACGACGCTTTCGGAGTTTTGCCTCCGATATCAAGATTAAACCATTCTCAAGCGATGTATCATTTCATATCGGGTTATACCGCAAAAGTGGCCAATACCGAGATAGGAATTAAAGAGCCCAGAGTTACGTTTAGTACCTGCTTTGGCGCCCCTTTTATGTCTCACCACCCTTCGATTTATGCCAATATGCTAAGCGATAAGATGAAAAAATACGATTCCAACTGCTGGCTTATAAATACGGGCCTTTGCGGAGGGCCTTACGGGGTCGGGAAAAGAATAAGCATAAAGCTTACCAGAGAAATTTTAAAGTTCGCTTTAGAATATAAAAACGAAAAAATCGAGTTTATCAAGGACCCCGTATTCGGGTTTGAAATCCCACAAATTCCATCGATAGATAAATCGCTTTTAAATCCGAAACTTTCCTGGAAAAATCCTTCGGATTACGATTTGAAATACAAAGAACTTGCCGCAATGTTTGTAAAAAATTTCGGTAAATTCGGAATATCCGAAGCGAATATAATAAACGGCGGACCTAAGATTTAGAAAGTTTTAATCTTATTTTTAAAAACGGAGACCATTATGAGATGCCTTAGTATTTTTAGAGAAATAACAAACTCGCCAAATAGAGAAAGCGACGACGCTTTAATTTTAAAAGCCGTATGCGACGAGATGATTAAATTGGGCGTAAAGGTTCACCTTATAGAACCCGAGGTGATAGACGACGTTTTAAATGATAACTGGGACGCGGTGGTTCCGATGTGCGAAAATCCGGAAAATTTGGAGAAGATAAAAAATATAAACGCCGTTTTTATAAATCCGGTGGAATCGGTCTATAACTGCTATAGAAGGAATATGTTTAATCTCGTAAATAAAAGTTGCGCGGATATATTCCCCGAAAGCATAATGAGAAGTATGAATGATTTTCCCGGAGAAAAACCGTATTTTTTCGAGCCTCACGGGGTCTGGATAAAAAGAGGGGACGTTCATAATACCTGTCTTCACGACGTCCATTATGTTAAAAGATGGGAGGATGCCGTAAGGGTTAAAGAAGATTTTGAAAAGAGAAACATAAAAGACGTTATGATTCAGCGTCATATAGAGGGAGATTTGATTAAATTTTACGGCGTCGGGCCGGGGAAGTGGTTTTCCTGGTTTTATCATAAGCCTACCGTAGTTAAAAATTATAAATTCGACGAAAATTTGCTTCATAAAAACGCTTCAAGATTCGCAAAAGCGGTCGGAGTCGAGGTTTACGGAGGCGACGCGATAGTGACATCCGAATCTAAAATATATATAATTGATATTAACAGCTGGCCTTCTTTTGCGAGAGTTAGAAACGAGGTAAAAAAACATATAGCCGAACATATATTCGGAGTTTTAAAAGAAAAAAGCAAAATGGAAGAAACTCAAAAGATAAAAAGATAAAATTTTAGGAGGATAAGATGAAAACCAAAACCAATAAAATTTCGGATAACAAAGAATTTACCCCCGGACCCAAATCGCTTAAAATATTCGAAGAAGAGCAAAAGTATATAGCTCCAGGAGTTCAAAGCATAGCTTTGTTTTCAAAGCTTGTAATGGAAAAAGGAGAAGGATGCTATTTTATAGACATAGACGGCAATAGATATCTCGATATGTATGCGGGAGTCGGAGTGGCTTCTTTGGGCCATGGACACCCCGATTACGCAAAAGCTATGAGCGAACAGGTTTCTAAAATAAATACGGGAAGCTTCTGCTCTCCAAGAAGAGCGAATTACTGTAAGACGCTTGCCAAATATACTCCTAAAGGACTAACCAGAATCCAGTTTTATTCGGGCGGAGCGGAAGCGGTGGAAGCCGCGATAAGGCTTGCAAAAAGCTATACCAAAAATTACGAGGTTGTGGGTTTCTGGGGAGGATTTCACGGTAAAACCGGAACCGTTTTAGGTTTACTGGACGACTTTAAAAGAGAGCTTGGTCCGATTATGAGCGGGATTCATTCCGTTCCATACGCTTACTGTTACAGATGTCCTTTCAAAATGGACTATCCTTCCTGCGGACTTTATTGCGTAGAGTTTATAAGAAAGCAGTTAAAACAGGAAAGCGCGGGCAAAATAGCGGCTTTTTTAATAGAACCTATACAGGGAACAAACGGCAATGTGGTCCCGCCTCCCGATTTTTTAAAAGCCGTTAAAGAAGTGGCTAAAGAAAATAACGCGGTTTTGATATGCGACGAGATGATATGCGGATTTGGAAGAACCGGCAAGATGTTCGGTGTGGAGCATTTCGGAGTGACCCCAGACATAATGACCGTAGGCAAGGGAATCGCAAACGGTTTTCCCGTGGCCGGAGTAATTTCAAACGACGAGATAATTAATTCAAAACCTTTCGCAAATCCAAGCGGCAGTTCCTCAAGCTACGGCGGCAACCCTCTTGCCGGATGCGCCTGCGACGCCACTTTAGAAGCGATAATCAAATATAATCTTGTAGAAAACTCTAATAAAGTAGGAGAGTATCTTTTAAACGAATTTAAAAAACTTCAAGAGAAATACAGATTCATAGGAGACGTTAGAGGCAAAGGGCTTATGATAGGCGTTGAGATGGTAAGCGATAGAAAAACCAAAAAGCCGCTGGATAAGAACATAACCAGAAGATTATTCGACGAGTGTATTAAGAGAGGGATGATTTCAATGTGTTACTCCGCTACCATAAGAGTAAATCCTCCTTTGATTATAACCGAAAAAGAGGCGGAAACCGCGATAAGAATATACGACGAAGCCTTTGGAGCCATATCCAGAGAGTTTAATATATAAAGGAGAGAATTTATCGGAAATATGTTGAAGTTGGGAATTGTCGGTTTTGGAGCGGTATGCGAAAACGCTCATGCCGCCGTAATAAAAAAACTTTCCGATGAATTTAATCCAGTTTGCGTTTTCGACATATCCAGAGAAAGAAGGGAGAAAGCTAAAGATATTCTGGGCGTAAGAGAATACGACGATTTAGAGTCAATGTTTGAGAAAGAAGACCTTGACGCCGTAACTATAACTACTCCTCCAAATAGCCATAAAGATATAATAATAAAGGCTTTAAATAGAGGCGTTAATGTTCTTTGTGAAAAACCTTTATGCAGAAATATCTCGGAGTTTAGAGAAATAGAAGAGGCGGTTAAAAAAACCGGTAAGACGGTTTATACTGTTCATAACTGGGTTTACTCGCCTCATATAATTAAAATAAGCGAGTTTATGAAAGAGATCGGGAAGGTATGGCATATTAAATGGGAAACGCTTAGAAAAAAACCTTCTCAAACAGCCTCGTCTAACTGGAGAATAGACCCCGATACGGCGGGAGGCGGGATAATATTCGACCACGGATGGCATGTTATATATATAATAGGCTCGTTTCTAAACAAAAATATTACCGATATTAATTCTTTTTTTGTCTTTAACGATAATAAAATAGACGAAATAGCGGATTTCAGGATGTCTTACGGAGAAGTATCGGCGGATATACATTTAAGCTGGCGCTCTCCCATAAGAAAGAATTTTATGTCCGCATACGGCGATAAAGGAGTTTTGGTTTTCGAAGACGATTATTTAAAAGTTATTTTTGAAAACGGAGAGTTTAGAGAACATAAGTTTGCGGAAAAACTTTCGGGCTCATCCGCCCATCCGATCTGGACGGAAAACGTTTATAAAGATTTTTATAATTCTTTAAAAGATAGAAGAAAATTTGATGAGAATTTTAATCAATCGAGAGAATGCATATATACGATAGAAAGAGCCTATGAAAGTTATAAACGCGGATAAATTAAGACCTTATCTTATAGAAATAATAAGACTTTTCATAATACTTTTCGTAATTTACGTTTTTAACAATTTCGCTTCTTCTCTGCCTTTTGTTTCAAGCGTTACTATTTTTAACGATAATATATTGCTAACCGAGGTCTTGTCTTTTATTATGACGCTTATCGCTTGCTTTATAATATACGAGTTTGGAAAAAGATCGTTTGTTTATGTGGAAGAAATGGTCGTTATACTGCCTCAGGCGGGAGTTATTCATTCATATCTCGTTTATCTTGCCGTTATAATAACGGCGTATTTTTCGGGGTTAGGTTTGTTTGTAAAAACTTTGGGCTCCGATTGGCTTTGGAGCTATAATATATTATTTATAGCTTTCTCTCTTTTCTATATATCGAAGATAATATTGATTTTTTATAAAAATAGCCATAAAATAAGCTCGGATATATTCGATGCGGTGGCGGGGGATATTATAAAAAAGTAGGAGATTTTATGATTAAATTGATTTTTGTTATTTTTTCCGTTTTATTGCACGCATACAAAGACGACGGTAATTATTCCATAAAGCCCTATTCGGTAATATCCGATACCAAAAGCATAGACGAAGGCTCCGCCATATTAAAAAGTAAAAAATACGATATATTCTGGACATTAAATGACTCCGGAGACGTCGCAAGAATATTCGCCATAGATTTAAACGGAAAACTTATAAAGCCCGATTGGGTAAAAAAATACTCCGGTCTAAAAATAACGGACGCTTATAACTCGGACTGGGAAGCTTTGACTTACGATTCAAACGGAGACATTATTATATGCGACTGCGGTAATAACTATAATTACAGACGAGACCTTGCTCTTTATAGGATATCCGAGCCCAATCCTTATTACGCAAACGAGGCGGGTATAATATCGAAGTATCCTTTTAGTTATCCCGACCAGAAAGATTTTCCTCCGGATAAAGAAAATTTTAATTACGACGCCGAAGCGATTTTTTCTTATAAAGGAAAGCTCCATATAATTACAAAAACAAGGAGCACAAGCGTCGCAAAGATTTATAGATTTAATTCTTTAACCCCCTGGCAGATGAATGTTCCCGAGGTTATAGGTAGTTTCGATTTTAAATCGCTTGTTACCGACGCCGCCGTTTCGGAGGATGGTAAATATATAGCCGTTTTGACTTATAATTATATATGGCTTTTTGAAACTAACGGGAAAGACAATCCATTCGATTCGAAATATTATTTTAAAGAGATTTCTTTGGGGCAGTGCGAGGGGGTAAGTTTTTTAAAAGACGAGGTTATAATATCCAACGAAAACGGATATCTTTTTAAAATTAAAATTGAAGAATTAAAAAAATGAATAACGCGGATTATTATTTAAAACTTTGCGCAACCGATAGGTTTTTAAGTCAGGTGTTTTTAAACCACCCCGGTATAATAGTAATATTGTCGAAAGACAAAAAAATCAAATATGTAAACGATAATTTTTTAAAACTTACAGGGTATTTAAGAGAAGAAATATTGGAAAAAGATTATTTTAAATTGTTTATAGACAAAGAAGATGTAAAAAATTACTTTGATCAAATTATATCTAAAAAAACGGATAATTCAAATTACAATATAAACCGAATAATTAAAAAAGACGGGACAAAACCTTTGATAATGTGGACAAATTTTGTTATCGAAGATAACGATGAAAATGTGGGAACGATAAGTTTCGGCTACGATATAACATTTAGAACCGAATATATAGACGATATAGCCAAAATCAACGCTTTAGTTCGTTCTTTCACTCAAAATTACGAAGATAATATAAAGAAAATAGTCGGGCTTGCCAAAGAAATCTCCGGTGCAAAGATAGTAATGTTCAATGTTTATAACAAAGAAAAAAATACTTTTATCCCTTATTTTATTTTTGGGACGGAGGATTTTCCAAAAGAATTCGACGCTAAAGATAGTTTGTGCGGCAAGGTTCTGGAAAAGGATATGTTCGATTATGAGGAGGTAAAAGCGCTTAATTCGGATATTTTGGTTAAGAATAAGATAATAAGATATTACGGCATATCTATAGATAAGGAAAATAGAACGGGAGTTTTTTGTTTTTTCTACGACAAAGATGTTCATCTCAAAAAAAATAGGTTATCTATAGTCGCTAAAATTTTAGAAAACGAATATAAAAGACATATATTTTTAAAACAAACGGAATCGGAAAAAGAAAGGTTTTTTAATTTGCTTGAATCACTTCCTTTGGGAGTAATATATGCGGATAGAAAGACAAGGGAAATTTTATACATAAACTCAAAGATGGAAGAGATAACGGGATATCCGTTATGCTTAATAAAAGAAAAGAATTTGGATTTTTTAAAAGAATTGATAATAGATAAAGAGCTTATCGAAGACTTTGTTATAAATCCCAAAAATTATCCTTTGGGAGTGGACATAAAAGGAAAAAAAGCGGACGGTGAGGTTAGAACAATACACTATTCTTTGGGAAATTACATGGAAAAAGACAAAATACTGCTTTTAATTTCCGATGTCACGTACGAGAAGAAAAGAATAGAGAGGATAAACTCTTATACAAAAGAATTGGCTCTTCTTTCTCAAATAGATTTTATTATAATAAAGTCTTCTCACGATAAGGTATATGAGGAGGTTTTAAATTTTATAAGAATATATTTTTCGGCTGAGTACGGTTTAATAGGTTTTCTAAATAAAGAAAAGGACGAGTTTATAATAAAATATATGGCGGGAAATGTCGCCGAAAACTGTCATATAGGGGATTTGATAGAGTATAAAAAATTCCTTAAAACGGGATGTATATGGGCAAGAACCCTGAAAGAAGGAAGCGTTAACATAATGCATGCTCCAAAGGATATTCCGGGACATGTCCCGATTTTTAACGCAATATCTCTTCCTTTGAAAATAGACGAAAAAGTTATAGGTGTTGTGATGCTTGCAAATAGAAAAGATAGTTGGAATTCGGAGTTGGTGGATAAGTTGAGCGATATATTAAACTATGTTTCCCAAAGGCTTTATTATGTTTTTGAAAATGAAAAGCTTTTAAAAGAAAAAATAGAATCTCAAATTAAAATATCGAATACCGAATCTATTATAAAAATGACCGGAGGCATAGCCCATAACATAAACAATATGCTTGTTCCTTTGATATCCAACCTGACTTTGATAAGAAGCAAAATAAAAGACGATGAAATTTTAAACATGATAGACGAGGTCTATTTTTATTCTTCTTCTATATCGGATATAGCAAGAGAACTTTTGAATATTTCAAATCCAAAAATAGTTTCGAAAGAAATAATGTCCGTAGCCGATATATTGAAGATAATAGAAGTGGTATCCAAAGGCCTTTTTTTGGAAACCGATATAACGGCGGATAAAAGCGTTAAAAATGTCTTTGTGTCGGCAGATAAGTCTCAGTTGACTCAGATTATCACGAATTTGATTACCAACGCTTATCATTCGATGGAAAATAAAGAAGAGAAAAAAATAGATTTAAAGTTTTCAAAAACTTTAAAAGAGGGCAAAGAGTATTTATCTATCTCGATAAAAGATTACGGAGTGGGAATAAAAGAAGAGGATAAATCCAAAATTTTTTCCATATATTTTACTACCAAGGTAGGCGGCAAAGGTTTGGGCCTTTTTATGGTCAAAAGACTTATAGAAAGCATGGGCGGGGAGATATTTTTCGAATCTAAAGAAAGTTTTGGAACCGAGTTTTTTATTTTTATACCCATTTATCAAGAAAATAATTTGATTAAACGAGAGGAAACGAAAAAAAACGAGCTAAACTTGTCGGATTTAAAAAACTTAAAGATTTTAATAATAGACGACGAGGAGTTTGTAATTAAGTCTTTGACAAGACTCTTTTCTCATTTCGGTTTAAATAAAGTCAAAGGCGTTTCCAATTCCAAAGAAGCATTGGAGGCGGTAAGAAACGAAAAATACGACATAGTTGTCGTAGACCTTATACTTAAAAACGATATAAAAGGCCAGGAGTTAAATTTAAAAATAAAAGAAATGCGCCACGACGTTTTTTCCGTAGTATCGAGCGGATACACCGACGACGACGTAATGGAAAACATATCCCGGTATAAATTCGATTATAAACTTCCAAAACCTTATAAACTAACCGATATAGAAAATCTTTTGTCGTTTTATGTTTCTAATAGGACCTAAGTCCTATTGTAAACATTCCCTTTAGGGCTTGACCTGTCAATAACCGTATGTTAAAATAATCTTAGGAGGAGTTATGAAACTCATTAAAATAATAACCGCGGTTTTGATAGGATTGTCTTTAAACTCATATTCTCAAGATTTTAACGGTATATCCAATAAAAGCATAAAAAATACCGATATACCTCTCCCGACCCCTTCAAAAGGTAAAATAGACGACGCTATAAGCAAGGTCGGAGGCAAGGTAGAGGATGGAGCGAATGTAATTAGAGATTTGATAACGACAAATCCGGTAAGAGAGCTTACTATAATGGTTTTTATGAACGCTAAAAACAATTTAGAAGCCGCCGGATTGTATAACATAAACGATATGGAAAGAATTGGTTCTTCGGATAAAGTAAACATTATAGTGGAAGCTGGAAGAATGAATGGTCAGGAAGGGGATACTCATGATGATGGGGACTGGATAGGAGTGAGAAGGTTATACATCAAAAAGGATACGGATACCAAAAAGATTAATTCAACGGTGGTTTATTCAAAATCTGGCCAGAATGTTTATGATATGGGGGATTATAAAAAAGTTATAGAATTTGTCAAATGGACAAAACAAAAATTCCCGGCTAAAAGATATATGCTTGTTTTATGGGACCATGGGACGGGGTGGTTGGATCCTCAGAAAAAACAAGAGCAGTCAAACAAGGGTATTTCTTTCGACGATGAGACTGGTAATTATATAGCCACCGAGGAGATAGGAAAGATTGTAAAGGAAGTCGGAGGAGTGGATATATTGGCCTTTGATGCTTGCCTTATGCAGATGGCTGAGGTTTTGGCAGAAGTTAAGGATTATACCAAAGTTGTTTTGGGTTCGGAGGAGGTGGTTCCAGGCTATGGTTATCCTTATGGATTATTTTTAGACGCGGTGGTAAAAAATCCGAATATGAGTAATGAGGATATAGGAAGAACTGTTGTGGCTTCTTTTAAGAAGTTCTACGAATATGTAAAACAGCCGGCTATGTTAAGCGCGGTAAGATCCAATAAAGTAAATCAGCTTAATAGACTTATGGAGGATTTTGCTCAGGCGGCGATGGCAGCGGATGAGGTAGAAGCCTTAAAAAAGGCGAGGGCAGAGATTATAAGATTCGATATACTCGGAGAAGATACAGATCCGAATAAAAAAATATCGTTCTTCGGAGACGTTTATCAGTTTGCGGACATCGTTTCTAAAAACATAATGAAAAACGACGAAAAATCGCTTAACTTAAAAACAAAGGCCGATATGCTTAAAAACTTTATCATAAACGAGCTTGTTATCGCAAGAGGCCATTACGGAAACGAAAGAGCCGGGAAATCTTTAGATTTGGCTTTCGGCGTTAGCGCTTATTTCCCGCCGGCCGAAACGAGAATTACCATGGACAGAATAGACGCGATACTTAAAGAGCCGTATGCCAACTTTAAGTTTGCCAAAGAAACGAAGTGGAGCGATTTTGTTAAATTCTTATACGAAAAAGCCAAATAATAGAAACCTCAAAAGATTGTTCCATATAGGGGCGGGTTATCCCGCCCCTTATTATTTTTAAGTTATTATTAAAAAAGTTAAAATTTATATTATGGTTAAAATAAAATTTTGCGGAGCCGCCGGCGGAGACGTAACGGGATCCAAGCATTTGATAAAAACGGATAGCGGAGAAGTTTTGTTAGATTGCGGGCTGGCGCAGGGTAAAAGAAGCGAAAGTTTGGAAAAAAATAGAAATATACCTATAGATTTTGAAAAACTTTCCGCGGTTATTCTTTCTCACGCTCATATAGACCATACCGGCGCCGCTCCTATTCTCGTTAAAAACGGTTTTTCCGGTAATATATTTTTAACTCCTCTTACGGCCGAGCTTTCAAGAATAATGCTTTTGGATTCCGCAAGGCTTCAGTACGAGGACGCTAAGTTTTACAATAAAATTCATCAGGAAGAAGGCGACAAAATAGAACCTTTATACGACGAGGACGACGCGATAAAAACAACTTCTCTTTTTAATACCAGGGATAGAAGAGAATTCTTTAGCCCGATTAAGGGTATTCAGGCCGGGTTTTTAAACGCAGGCCATGTTTTGGGTTCTTCATCCGTTCTATTGGAAGTAGAAGGGGAGAGGATTTTGTATACCGGGGATATAGGTAGGTCGAACCAGATTTTTTTAAAAAGCCCTGAATTGGGAAAAAACATAGATTGGCTTATAACTGAAACGACTTACGGAAACAGAGAGCATGGCGATATAAAAGACATAGAAAACGAATTTTCAAATATAATTAACGAGGTTTATAACGAAGGAGGGAAAATTATAATACCGAGTTTTTCGCTTGAAAGAACCCAGGAGATAATTTACATAATAGACAGGCTAAAGAGCTCAAAAAAGATAGCGGAAATTCCCATATATGTCGATAGTCCGATGAGCGTTAGAATAACGGATATATTCAATAAAAATTTAGACGAATTGGATTTTTCGAACGAATTTAAAAAATACGCGATTTCCGATAAAGATCCTTTCGGATACGAGTATATACATTATTTGTCTTCGGTAGAAGAATCAAAGAGGCTAAACGATAAAAAAGGTCCAATGATAATAATATCGGCAAGCGGTATGTGCGAGGGAGGAAGAGTTCTTCATCATATAAGAAACGCGATAGACGACGATAGGAATATTCTTTTGATAGTCGGGTATCAGGCCGCAAACACTTTGGGAAGAAGGCTTAAAGAAGGCGCTAAAAAAGTAAAGATATTTGGGCTTTCTCACGATGTTAATTTCCGCGTTAAATCCATAGATTTCTTTTCCTCTCATGCCGGAAGATCCGACCTTTTAAGCTATGTTAAAGGTATATCTCCGAAAAAAGGCGTATTTCTCGTTCACGGCGAAGATGATGCGAGGACAAGCTTTAGCGAGCTTCTTAAAGAAAACGGGTTTAAAAATATATATCTTCCCAAATACTGCGAGGAGTTTAATTTAAAATGAAGACCATAGAATTGGAGTTTAGCAAAATAGTGGGGGAAGGGAAAAGTTTGGGGAGAAAAGACGGAAAAGTCGTTTTTTCTTACGGAGTTCTTCCCGGAGAGACCGCAGTTATTAAAGTTGTTAAAGAAAAGAGGAATTTCATAGAAGGCGAGGTAGTCGAAATAAAAACCGAAAGCCCTTACAGGCAAAAGCCACAGGAAAACCATTTTTTATCGTGTTCCCCATGGCAGATAATAAGTTACGAAAAACAGGTAGAATTTAAAAGAAAACTCATAGAAGAGTCTCTTTTTCAGACGGTAAAGGAAAACATTAAGCTGGATAAGTTCTATTCGGCCCCGTCGCTTTACGGATATAGAACCAAAATAGAATATAGTTTCGGCGAATTTAACGGGGATATGGGGCTTGCTTTTCATAAAAGAGGAGATTATTCGACCAAAATCGCTTTAAATAAAGGATGCGCTTTAATAGACGAAAAGACGAATAGTTTAGCCTTAAATACGCTTAAATTTATTAAAGACTCTCTCATCCCGATAAATATGCTTAAAACTCTTATAGTAAGAAGCTCTAAAAGATACGACAAAAAAGTCGCGGCGTTATTTGTAAAAGACGAAAATATAAGAATAAAAACAGATTCTCGATATAATTTCTTAACGGTTTATTCAAACCCCGTAGCTTCAATTTCTCAAGTTGATAAGATATTGGAAAAGATAGGCGAAGATTTTGTAACCGAAAGGATAATTAATAAAGACTTCGATTACGGATTTGATTGTTTTTTTCAAAATAACATAGAACTTTTCGAGTCGGCATTGACCGAGATAAAAAATAATATAACCGATAGTAAAAGAATAATAGACTTGTATTGCGGGGTAGGCGTGATAGGTATTTCGCTTGCCGATACGGCGGATGAAATTTTATTGGTTGAATCTAACAAATCGAGCGCCGAGTATGCGAAAAAAAATATTATAAAAAACGGCATAAAAAACGCGAGTGTTTTTAATCTGGAAAGCGAAAAATTAGATTTTGATTTTATAAAAAGTTCCGATACCCTGGTTTTAGACCCCCCGAGAGCCGGTCTTCATAATAAAGTAATAAAAAACATAATGAAAAATTTGCCTCGCAAAATAGCGTATCTTTCCTGTAATCCCATCACTCAGGGCAGGGATTTGAATTTTTTGCTTGAAAAATATAAAATAAACTTTGTCGCGGGATTTGATTTTTATCCCAATACTCCGCATATGGAAAATTTGGTTTTACTTGAAAAAAAATAAGGGGGAGATATGAATAAAAAAGTTTTGTATGTATCGGCGGTTTTTGTTATGTTTCTCTCTCCTTTTTTGATTTTAGCCGGCCATTTTATGAATACCGTTGAGTCGGTTTCTTTAAATTACGTTCTTTCCGCTATGGAACTCGGGATTAACTCTCTCTCGTCTCGAATAACTTCGGTTTTAATAGATAAATACGACGCGCTTAAGGAAATAAGAGACTTAAAATCCGATAAGGATATAGTAGGTAAAATCAAATCGGTTTCGAACTCTCAGGTAGTAAAAAAAATTTCTTACTATTCCAAAGAAGGAAACTTGATTTATTCCTCATATCCTAAAGAAAACAAAAAAATATCCGGCGATTATATTTTTGAAAGCGCTAAAACGGTAGACGTCCCCATAGGGGTAATATCTTATCCCCAAGACGCCCCTCCCGAACTTGTGGTTGTTGAAAAGATATCAGGAGGTTTTGTAGTCGTCGTAGCCGATTTAGGGTATCTTAACGAAATAATATTCAAATTATCCAAAAAAATAATAGGGAAAATATATCTTATAGACGGCTCTTATAACGTAATATTCGATTCCGATTACGATTATGTCGTCAACAATCAAATAACCATAGATTCGGATATAAAGAAATTTATCGACGGTCTTAAGTCTCAAAATATTTACTCTTATAAAGGAGTAATAAACATAAAAGATAAAAAATATCTCGTTTCAATATCCAATGTCGAAACGACAAACTGGTGGGTTTATAATATTATGGATTATGATAAAGCTATGGATTTCGGATTAAAAAGATGGGCTAAGAGAGTCGTATGGTCCGGGATAATTATAATACTTATTTTTAGCATTGCCACTTTTCTGATATTCGACAAAATCTATTGCGTGAAAAAATAATTTAGCATATAAATACCAATTTGACAGTTTATCGCTAACTTTATAAAATATAATTCGGAGGATATATGTGGAACTATACCGAAAAGATGATGGAATACTTTAAAAATCCTAAAAATGTGGGCGAGATAGAAAACCCCGATGCGGTTGGGGAGGTTGGAAGCATAGTTTGCGGGGACGCTTTAAAGCTTACTCTTAGAATAGATGAGAAAACTCATAAAATAATAGACGCAAAATTTAAAACCTTCGGATGCGCAAGCGCAATAGCTTCTTCGAGCGTTTTAACCGAGATGATAAAAGGCAAGACCTTAGAGGAGGCTTCCAAGATTACAAATCAAGATATAGCCGATTATTTGGGAGGTCTTCCAGAACAAAAGATGCACTGTTCGGTTATGGGTATGGAGGCTCTGGAGGCCGCTATAGAAAATTACTATACTAAAAAAGGAGTAAAGAGAATAATAGGCGAACAGGAAAGGGTGGTGTGCAAATGTTTTAATGTTACCGAGAAAACGATATTAAAAGCGATAGAGTTGAATAACCTAAAAACGGTGGATGAGGTTACTCATTTTACCAAAGCCGGAGGAGGTTGCGGGGGATGTAAAGGCGAGATAGAAAAGATAATAAAAGATTTTTGGGCCGGAAAAGAAAAGATAGATTTTAATTCTATGACCGTAGTTGAAAAAATTAAAATAGTCGAGAGAATATTAAACGAAGATATAAATCCGAAGTTGAAAGCGGACGGAGGATTTTTGGAGCTTGTAGATATAGAAGGAAATAAAATAAAGGTTAAGTTTTTAGGGGCATGTTCTACCTGCCCCAGCGCCGGATTAACCTTTAAAGATGTGGTTCAAAAAGATTTAAAAAATAAAATAAACGGAGAGATAGAAGTGGTTCTGGTATAGAAAGGAGACGATTATGCAAAGAATAGTTTATTTCGACAATAACGCCACCACAAAGGTCGACGAAGAAGTAAAGAAAGAAATGGAAATATTTTTTACCGAGCTTTATGCCAACCCCTCGAGTATGCATTACTTCGGAGGCCAGGTTCAAAAATATCTGGATTTGTCCAGACAAAAAATCTCCGAACTTTTGGGGTGTTTGCCGGAGGAGATAATATTTACAAGCTGCGGAACCGAAAGCGACTCCTCCGCAATATACTCCGCTTTAAAAACAAACCCGGATAAGAGACATATAATAACCACCGCGGTCGAACATCCGGCGGTATTAAATCTTTGTAAACATTTAGAAACTCAAGGTTTTAGAGTAACCTATTTAAAAGTGGACGAAAACGGAATGATAGATTTAAAAGATCTTGAAAACGCTTTGACTCGCGATACCGCCGTAGTTTCGATTATGTGGGCGAATAACGAAACCGGAGTAATATATCCGGTGGAAAAAGCGGCCGAGATATGCAAAAAGAGAGGGGTTCTTTTCCATACCGACGCCGTTCAGGCGGTAGGGAAAATACCTATAAATTTAAGCAAAACCGATATAGATATGCTTTCCATATCCGGCCATAAAATACATGCTCCCAAAGGCATAGGAGTTCTTTATGTCAGAAAAGGCGTAAAGTTTTCTCCTTTTTTAATAGGGGGGCATCAGGAAAGGGGGAGAAGAGCCGGAACCGAAAATGTGCCTTATATAGCCGGGCTTGGAAAAGCCGCGGAGTTGGCTTTAAAAAATATGGAAAAAGAAAATACTTATGTTAAAAATTTGAGAGATATGCTTGAAAAAAAGATTTCCGAGAATATCCCCAACATAAAAATAAACGGTTTGAATTCTCCAAGGCTTCCAAATACCTCAAGCGTAAGTTTCGGATATGTGGAAGGGGAGTCTATACTTCTTTTGTTAAGCGAAAAAGGAATTTGCGCATCCACTGGGTCGGCCTGTTCGAGCGGTTCTTTAGAACCTTCTCATGTTCTTATGGCGATGAATATCCCTTTTACATACGCTCACGGTACGGTTAGATTTTCTTTAAGCGTTTACAATACCGAAGAAGAGGTGGATTATGTCGTTAGAGAATTGGCGGATGTCATTAAAAAGCTAAGAGAAATATCTCCGTTTGCCGATGGAAAACCTCTTTTCGGACTTGACGTGTGCGAAACTCATAAACATCATCATTAACATTATAATTTGATAGAATATTTTTGGGAGGATATATGAAGATATTTTTCATTTTGTTTTTTTCATTTTTAAATCTTTATTCCGAAAAAATAGAGTTGAAAGACGGAACCGTGATTTACGGGGATTTTGAAGGTTTTTTGGACGATTATTATGTCATAAGAACGAAATACGGGGTTTTAAGCGTATCTTCTTCGGATATAATTTCCCCGGTAAATATCGCATTATCCACCGAGGCGGTTTCCAAAACGGAGACAAAAGAGGAGTTTAGAATCGTAACTCAAAAAAAGGAAAACGGATACGATAGATATTTTTACATTAATTCCATCTCGGTAGCCACTCAAACATTCGATTCTAACGGTATTTTAATTAATGTTTCCGGAGTAATAAAAGACGGGATATATTACGAATACGACGATAAGGGAAATATGATGGCCGAAAGAACGATAAAAAACGGAATAGAAAACGGACCGGTAATAGAATTTTATCCGGACGGGATAGTGAAATCGAGAATCGATTTTAAAGACGGGAAAATAAACGGGAAAGCTTTTTTTTATACCCCCGACTCTAAGCTTATTCTGGAACAGACTTTTTCAAACGGCGTTCTGGACGGTTTTTCGACGGAATACGACTTTGACGGAAATATAAAATCCAGGGTTTTGTATTCCAACGGAAAACTTGCCGATACCGCAAAACTTGTCGAAGATAAGAAAGAAGATAGTTTAAAAGAAGATAAAAAATCGAAAAACATCGATATTTATTCGGTTAAAACAATAAACATAGCGAGAGGCAAAAAGGCCTTTGTTTATTCGAATAATAAATACATAGGCAGTTTTACGTTCGATAAAGAATATAACGTAATAGACGTAACCGGCAAAGTTCCTAATACCGTTATCGATATAAAAGACCCTAAAAACACATTGTCTTTTAAATTTGAAAATAACTGGCCGAAAGAGCTTAAAATAATCAAATCCGGGAATATTGAAGAAGAGTATTTATACGACGAAAACGGTAAAGCGATAAAAAAATAAATCAATTTATATATGGAATTTTCATCTCCACAACCGCTCCGTTTGAGTTGTAAATTTTCATAATTCCGTTATGTTTTTTAACTATCTCGTATGATCCGTAAAGCCCCAATCCGGTCCCGCCTTTGTCTATCCTTGTAGATTTGAAAGGTCCTATTTCGGATAATATTTCCTCGGGAAATCCCGGGCCGTTATCGGATATTCTGAGTACTATGTAATTTTCCTCGTTTGTTATTTCCATTTTTATCGTTCCGTTTTTTGCCGGAACGAAAGATTTTGAATTTAAAAGAATATTTATTAACGCTCTTTCCATAAAAAGTTTGTTTCCTTTTATTTTTGTTTTTTGGGCCGTATTTTGAAAGGAGAATCGTATCCCGTTTATTTTAAAATCGTTTTTTATTATGTTTACGGTTTCGTTTACCGCTTCCATTAAATCCGTTTCGTAAAACTTTATTTCGTCGGAAGTCGTTACCGAAAGAGTAAAGTGGCTAAGGTTTGCGGCCATTTTGGAAGCGTATTTTAATCTCGTGAAATCTTCAGATTTTTCTCCGTTTTCATTTTCTATTATATCGGAAGTGAGCGATATTATGGCTATAAGATTTTTAAGGTCGTGAACCAGAGAGGCTATCGTTTTTAATTTTCCTTCCAATTGATCGTATTTTTTATCGCTTTTTTGGGCTTTCACTTCGTATATCAATGTTTTGATTTCGCTTCTTTTATTTATTATTTCTTCTTCCAGCCTGTAATTTGCCAGTATTTGTCTGTATATTACGTATCCTCCGCCCGATATTATAAAAAATTCTATTAACATTTTCCCTAACAACAACTGGTTTTTAAACGGGGTATTAAGATATAACAACAAAAGCCCTAAAAAGATCAGGATTATCTCGCCTAAAAGATAAAACAATTTTCCGCTCATGGCTATCGTAAAAACGGGAAGTAAGAGCAAAACCCAAAAGTAAGAATTTATTCCCCCGGAAAAAGATATTACGGAAAATACGGTAAGCGTATTTAAAAAAGTTATGGTTAGTAAAACAAATAGATTTATTTCCGTTTTATTCTTAAGATATCTGTTTGAAAAAAAATTTATCGACATAAGAACGAAAAGCGAATATAAAATTTCCGGAGTTTTAACGTCGGAATTGTCTTTGAAAAAAAACGCCATTACGAACATAAATAATGCGAATATAAACTCGTATTTGTTTTTGGAAAAATTGGGAATGAATTTGTCTTTAGGTAAGCTAAATCCCATAATTACTATTATATAAAAACAATTTGAAAACGCCCAGCGTTAAGTTGAATAACGATTTTCCCCGCTAACTGGGCCCGGTAGGACTTGAACCTACGACCCATCCGTTATGAGCGGATTGCTCTGACCGACTGAGCTACGGGCCCAAGATGGTATAAATATATTATAAAATTTTTTAAACAAAAATCAAAATCTCACGCATATTCGAGCGTCTTGGATGATCGGACAAAATTAGATGTATAGATGTATAGATGCGTAGATGTGTAGAAATATTGAAAAACTTTAAACATTTCGTTCCAATCGTTTAACTTTGAACTTTCAACATTAAACTTTAAACTTGAAACTTTAAACATTGAACTTTGAACATTCAACATTAATCTTTGAACATTAAACATTGAACTTTAAACATATCGGGTAAGGTCTTTCCAGAAATAGGGATAAGTTTTTTTTACGCAGTTAGGATTTTTAATTTTAAGTTTCGGGTTTATTATTTTTTTTATTATTCCGGCTATCATCGCTATCCTGTGGTCGCCTTTGGTGTCTATAAAATTTATATTTTTAAATTCAGAAGGCCCTTTTATCGTCAGTTCGCCTCCGTATAGATTAACTTTTACGCCTAATTTTTTTAGTATATTATAAATCTCTTTTAATCTGTCGGATTCTTTGTTTGAAAGCGATTTTGCGTTTGAAATTCTCGTTATCCCGTCGGCTTTTGCCGCTACCAGGCTTAAAAGCATAACCTCGTCTATTAAAGAGGTTATATCTTTTATCGTTATCGGTTTTATTTCTTTTGTCGGTTTAACCGCGATATCCGCAACCGGTTCCGCCGATAGGATTTTTTTGTTTTTATATTTTATTTTGACTCCCATTTTTTTTAACGAATTTAAAAATCCGATTCTTGTCGGATTTATCCCGCAGTTTTTTACGATTATTTCTTTTCCGCTTAATATAGCCAGAGTTATAAATGCCGAGGCCTGGGATATGTCGTTGGGTATTTGGATATCTTTCGGTTTTATTTTGAAATTTTCTAACCATAGCATATTTTGGTTCTTTTTAATTTTTAGGCCGAAGTAATTCAAAAGTCTTTCGGTATGGTCTCTTGTGCGGTATTTGTCGTTTATTATTATTTTGCCGGAATATAAAGAGGCTATTAAAAGAGCGGATTTAGTTTGAGCGGATTTCGATTCAAAGTTTAAAGGTTTTAATATGGAAGGTTTTACTTTAAAAGGAAGTTTATAATTGTTATGTATTATCTCCGCTCCCATTTTTTTTAGAGCCGTAACGGTATCTTTAAAACTTCTTCTTAAAATGGTTTTTTGGCCGGTTATTTTATACGAATATTTTTGATGTATAAGCATGGGAAGCAGTAATCTCAATAATAAAGCCGATTCGCCTACGTTTATTGCCGCTTTTTTCGCCCCGTATTTGCCAAAGCCCTTTACTGATATGATGTTTTTTTGAGTTTTTATTTTAGAACCTAATTTTTTTAACGTTTTAATGGTATTTAATGTGTCTTCGGATATAAGCCAATTTTTTATTTTTATTTTTTTCTCGGATATCGAGCTTAATATAAGAGCTCTTATAGTTATCGATTTGTCGGGAGGGGGGGTATAAATTATTTTTTCCATTTTAAACAATAATCTAACGCTTTTATGTAAGACTTAACGCCTTCTCCGTAAAATCTTTTTACGCAAACGTCTTTTATTACCGATTTTTTTCTAAAGCTTTCCCTTTTTGTTATATCGGACAGATGTACTTCTACGGTCGGTAAGTTTACGGCTTTTATCGCGTCTCTTATGGCGTATGAGTAATGAGTATATGCGGCCGGATTTATTATTATAAAATCCGTATCTTTCATATTTTTTGTGATTATGTCTATTATTTCTCCTTCGCAGTTCGACTGGTATATTTTCACTTTTATTTTGTTTTTAAAGGCGTATTTTTTGATTATGCCGTTTAATTCTTTTAATGTCATATCTCCGTATATTTCTTTTTCTCTTACGCCCAGAAGATGAAGATTAGGCCCGTGTATCAAGAGTATTCTTCGCATAGTTCTTCCCATGTTTTTTCGATTGTTTTTTCTTTTATGTTTTTAAATCCTTTTAACTCCATTTTATCATTTATCAAAAGAAAATAGTTTGAAAAACCCTTGTTTTTTTTGTCTTTGGAAACAAGTTTTAAAAAATACTCAAAATCTTTTTTGTTTAATTTTATTTTGAACCCGTCGTATTTCATAATTTCGGATAGTTTTCTGTAGTTATCTAAGTTTATTAAGTTTAATTCGCGAGAAAGTTTAACGGCAAATTTTATGCCTAAAGAAACGGCGTTTCCGTGCGGAATTTTATATATGGTTTCTATGGCGTGTGCGGCGGTGTGTCCGAAGTTTAGTTTTTCTCTTATTCCTTTTTCGTCGAAAGGGTCTTTCGATACCATTTTTGATTTGAATTTGACACACAAAATTATCGCTTTTTTTAGAGCGTTAAAATCTTTTTTTATTAAAGGCATTAATTTTTGTAAATTTTGGGAGGTATTTTTATCCGCTATTATCGCGTATTTAATGATTTCTCCCATCGCTTCGTTTAGGTTTTCTTTTCTGGATATAACCAACGAAGGGTCTATTAAAATGGCGAATGGGTTATGAAAACTTCCTATTATGTTTTTCGCTTCGAAATCTATCGCGGTCTTTCCGCCTATGGAAGCGTCTATCTGGGCCAAGAGCGTCGTGGGTATAGATATCCATCTGATTCCTCTTAAATATATTGAAGAAGCGAAACCGGTCATGTCCGATATTTTCCCGCCTCCCACAGCTATTGCGAGCGAATTTCTTGTCATTTTGTTTTTTATAAAAAATCTTATTATCCCTTTTATTTCGTCGAATTCTTTCGTTCTATCGGAGTTTATCGTTATCAAAGGGGCGATATTTATTCTGTCTTTAAAAATTTTAAATATTTTTTTATCGGTTACTATAACCGCTCTGTCGTATTTAAACTTGCCGATTTCTTTTTTAAAATCGATTTTTTCGGATATTATTATTTTAGATTTTATCCTTTTTTTAATATTTATCGAGATTTCCATATCTTTGTTATTTTATCCGAGAGTTCTTTTATCGTTTTATCTTTTAAAACATTTTCGGCTTTTAAATATTTTTTTAACCTTTTTTCGTATAATTTTTTAACCCTGTCTTTATTTTTATCCAGGTCTTTAAGCAATGGCCTTTTAGATTCTCCTTTTTTTAATCTTTTAAAAAGCCGCTTCCATGGAACCATTATGAAAAACTCTAAGTTCCCTTCTCTCCCCGAGGGGAAGATTCCGCCCCCGGCTGATATTACGCAATTTTTTTTCTTTAAAACCGAAGAAAGTATTTTTTTTTCAAGCTTTCGAAATCTTCTTATCCCTTTCTCTTCCACGAATTTTTTTATCGGCCCGTATTTTTTTTCAAATTCGATATCCGTATCGTAAAAGGAAAGGCTTAACTTTTTCGCCACCCTTCTTCCTACGGTAGTCTTGCCCGAGGTCATAAATCCGTAGATTATAATCCTTCGATATTTTTTAGCGTTTTTTTTGTTTTTATTCGCCATTGTTTTACGTTTTCTTCTATCTCTTTGAAATTATCGCAACCGAATTTCTTAATCACCTCTTCGGCTATTACGTAGGAGATTAAAAACTCGGAAATATAAGCCGAAGCGAATACCGATGTCACATCGGAAGAGTTTATCGAAATCTCTTTCTCTTTTCCCGTTTTTAAATCTATTGTTTCTTGAGGATATCTTATGGAGGATATCGGTCTTGTCGCGCATCTTATTGCGATATCGTTTCCGTCTGTCATTCCGCATTGAATTCCGCCGAGCATTTTTTGATTTTTATTTAGTTCTTTGCCGCTAAACTCTGTTATTTCAAATCCTTTGCCGAATTCCACCGATTTTATTCCGCCCAATGAAAAAAGCTCTTCGGATATTCTGGATTGCAACCGCTCTTTTGGGTTTTCATATCCTCCAAGGCCGATTGGAAGGTTTTTTAATCTTACCTCAAATACCCCTCCGAAGCTGTCCCCTTCTTTTTGAAATTTTTTTATTAAATATTGGAATTTCGAATTATCGGTTTCTTTATGGCATTTTATTACTCTATGCTCTATTTTTATCCCTAATTCCTCCAAAAACTTTTTTGTAAAAGAAAAAAGCAAAACCCTCATTGCTGTTTCTCTGGCGCTTGCTCTTTCTTTTATCAGATACGTCCGGGTATGAGAATGTTTTATCGCTCCGATTAGGTCCCCGTATCCCGGCGTAAAATATGTAAAACTGTTAAGTTTTCGGTTTTTGTTGTAAATAATCGCGCCTATGGGATTTCCGTCCGTAATTTCGCCCTCCAACCCGCTTATTATCTCAAAATTGTCGTTTTCGTTTTTTTGCCTTATTCCTCTTCCCAGAGCCTTTCTTCTTCCTTCAAGTTGATTTTTTATGTAGTTTTTCGATATTTTAAATCCGTATGGAAATCCCGAAAGTATGCCTAAAAGGCATTTTCCGTGCGAGTTGCCCGCGGTCATATATCTCATAAAATCCTCTTTAAATATTTTATAAGTTTTTTATCGTATTTTTTAAAGTTTTTACCGGATATAAATTTAATTCCTTCAACCGCTTGGTTTACGAGTATCTCTATGCCGTCTATCGTTTTGATCTTTCTTCTTTTAGCTTTTTTAATAAGCTCAGTTTCTTTTTTTTCGTAAGCGAAATCTATTAGCAGTTCTGCGTTTTTGAGATTTATATTAAGATCTTTTTTATAATACATTCCTATGGGCGTTGCGTTTATTATTATTTGATATGGCTCTTTTAACGCTCTAAAATCGGTTAGTTTTATGTTTTGAAATTTTTTAAACCAATCGTTTTTGTTCGGATTTCTCGCCGCTACCGTTATGTCTTTTACTCCTTTTTCCAATAAAAATATAAAAGCGGTTTGAGCGGATGAGCCGTTGCCTATTATTAAAGCTTTTTTACGGCTTATATCGTCTTTTATTATATTTTTAAGCGCTTTGTAATCGGTGTTTGAGGAAAGCAAATATTTGCCAGATATTTTTACGCAGTTTGCGCAACCGCTTTTTAAAACGCTTTTGTCCCCTACGGTTAGTTTTGTTATTTCTTTTTTATAAGGCAGAGTTATAAAAAAACCGTTTAGTTTCGCTTTTTTTATTTTCTCTACCGCTTTTTTTAGGTTCTTGGTTTGTATTTTTTTAAAAATTATTTTTGTTTTTGATATTTTCGAAAGTTTTCGGTATAAATCCGCGGATAGCGATTTCTTTAGTTTTCCGCCTATCAAAGCCAATTTTATCATTTTATTTTTTCTATCAGATTTTTAAGTTCTTTTAAAGATATTATTTGTTTTGTGTCGGTAGGGGAAAGATCGGGATTTAAAGATGTCTCTATCATAAATCCGTCCGAGATCTCTTTTGTCTTATTAAGAAATAAATTTATTTTTTTCCTATCTTTTGCGCTATGGCTTAAATCCGATACGACGGGTATTTTAATTTCGTTTTTTATTTTTTTTATGATACCAATGTTTATCGAAGATATGCCGTCCGAAAGATTATCGCCTCTTTCGCATATTATTATTTTTTTTGCGCCGTATTTTAAAAGATATTCCACGGAGTATAAAAGCTCTTTAAAAGAAGATTTGGGCTGGCGTTTTAATAAGACCGGTTTTTTCGCCATGCCTATTTCTTTTAAAAGAACGTAGTTTTTCATGTTTCTTGCGCCTATTTGTATTATATCGAAAACCTCGTCGGTTTTTTCTATTAATCTATAGTCGAGCAATTCTCCGACAAAAGGTTTTTTTGCGGTTTTTTTAATTTCTTTTAGTTTTTTTATACCTTGCGTTCCGTAACCTTCCCAACCATAAGGGGAGCTTCTTGGTTTAAAAAGCGGCGCTCTTACGGCGTCGACTCCTATTTTTTCAAGTTCAAAAACCTCTTTTTCAAATTCGGCGAAGTCCCTTATGACGCAGGGTCCGGCTATTACAAATTTTTCGGCGGTGTTTATCGGAGATTTAAAATAATAATTTTTTTTATAGGCCAAAGGGCATAACTCCCGATTTTCGGCGACTACTTTTTTTACGTTTTTTATGTTTTCTATTTTCGGTATGAGATTGTATATAACCCCGGGTTTTATTTTTTTTATTTCAAAACAATCGTTTGAAACTGAAACAATTTCGGCTTTTTTAAAAATTTCTCTTAATTCTTTTTCCGTTTTTCCTTTTTCGCCTTTAAATAATATTTTCATTTTGAATTTCTCTCGTTTTTTCTATTATCTTTTTATAAATTTCCTTTAACTCTTTTCCGTAAGTTTCGGTTTTTGACGATATTTTATTCAAAACTTCTTTTTCTCTTTTAAAATCTTTTACCGGCATATTTTTCTTCTTTTTGATTTCGCCGATTTTTTTTGCGGTTTCGAATCTTTTTAATAAAAGACTCGATATTTTCGAATCTATTATATCGATTTTCTTTCTAAGCTTGTTTATTTCAAATTTTTTGTCCATAATAAAAAAGCACGGTTCTTTTTATATTTTTTGTTTTAACGGGAATGTTTTTTTTAAAATAAGCGTTATTTTTTAAATAAATAACATCTTTCCTTCCCGTTTCTTTTAATTCTACAATATTTTTATTTAAACATCGGTATTCGCATAACGCGTCGTTTATTTTTCTTTCGAACGGGCATATTCTCGACATTGATAGATATTCTAAAGGATAATGAAACGAAAAATTTATTTTTGCGTCTTTAAATCTTTTAACCATATATTCTTCGTCCGTTTCCACATATTTAATCCTGAATCTTTTTAAAAATTTTTTAAGCGATTTAGGGTTCATCCTGAGCCAGTCGTGAGATATCGGCCTTGCAAGCAAAATATCCAGGCCTTTTATCTCTTTTATCTTATCTATCAGCCCGATATCGTTTGCGGATATTTCTATTTTAGATATTATTTTCAAAGATTCTTTTATTAGTTTTATCGTTTTATTAAAATCGTTATCGGTTAGAAAAGGAGTCGAGACGGTTATATTTTTAACTCCCAAATCTTTTAATCTGATTATATCCGATATTTTGGGTATGAGATTCGAGCAAAAATTGGAACCTATATAAACCCTATCGAATTTTTTCAATTCGGTTGGCGATATCCTGTCGAAGGGAGTTAATTGTATCGCTTTTTCTAACATATAAATCCGTATTTTACCGAAAGTTTTTTGTAAACCTTATCGTATTCTTTTGTAAATTTTAAAGAATGTTTTAAAAATTCTTCTTCGTTTTTCGAGTTTTTTAATATGTTTAGGATGTTTTTGGCCTCAAAAAATATTACTCTGGATAATTCTCCCAGAGGGGATCTCCCTATTTTTAAAATTTTAGTGCCGTATTTATAATACCTATAAAGGTGTTTGAGGTTTTCTTCTCTCGAAAACCCGGGCATTGTAAAAGTTTCGTTATATGTTTTAAGGCACGGAGTGGTTTTCGGCCCGTGGCAGCTTAAAAAACACAATCCGTTAAAGTTTCTGCAGGATTCTCTGTGTTTTAAAAAAACCTCCGTTTCCGCGATTTCTATTATTTTTTTAGATTCTTCTGGGGTTATTTGTTCGCAAAGGGCTATTCTTTTAATGCGATAATTTTTCTTGTAAAACAAGGCAGTTTTGCTATTTAAACACATCGATAGCGTGGATAATATCAGGAAAGGCCTTATCTTTTTGTTTTTAATTTCTTCAAGCAGGGATAAATCTTTGATTATAAATCCGTCTATGCCGTTTTCGTGGAGTTTTAATATGGCGTCGATGGTTTTTTTAAATGCGCTTGAGTCTATTTCGTTTGCGGTAAAAAAAAAATTTTTCTTTTCTTTTTTTATAATGCGATCGGCTTTTATTATCTCGTATATGTTTTTAAAGTTTGAAGTTCCTTCGACGTGGCTCGGTATGTATGAAAGTCCGCAATAAAACTCTCGGGCGCCTTCTTTTAAAAAAAATTCCAATTCTTTAAACGAACCCACTCCTACCTGTATATTCATAATTAAATTTTATAAAATTTATGTAAAATAGTGTTATGGAAACAAAAAGGTATTTTATCGTGGCGATCGACGACGACGATACCATTCTGGATATGTATAAAAGCGGACTCGTCGATTTCGAAGTTAGCGCTTTCTCTAACCCCATAAAAGCCAAAGAATTTCTTTTTTCAAATCAAAAAAAGCCGGATTTGATACTTATGGATATAATGATGCCTAACTTGGACGGCATAAGTTTTATCAGGGAGATAAGGTCTAACGACAATCTTTCGTCCATACCGATAATAACCGTAAGCGGACTCGCCGATGCCGCCACTTTAAACGACGCAATGCTTTTCGGCGCTACGGATTATGTGATAAAACCTTTCGATATAATAGAACTTTCCGATAAAATAAAAAACATAATAAGAAAATATTCAAATAGAACCAATAAGGAGGCTAAATGAACTGGCTTAAAATTTTTGGACAAACCGAGGACGGTTCCACCGAAAGACTCGTTCAGTATTCTTTCTTATACTTTGCGATGTACGTAATATATACGATGATGACAAAAAGAATGCAGCTCGCATACGGTGTCGACGGCACGGTTTTTACCGTTTATAACACAATGGGCGGTATGTTGATATGCGTTCTTGTCGTTCTTATATTCAAATGGTATAAATTCAAATCCTCAAATTACATAAAATTCTTAGGTATAAATATGCCTAAAGAGTTTTTGTATATAATTCCTTCCGGTATATGCACGGCAGTGGTTATACCCACAACCACTCTAATGTATACCCTTCCGATATCCGTTATGGTCGCAATGGTGATAATGAGGGCGAGCATAATAATAATAAGCAGAATAATAGACCAGATACAGATATGGCAGGGGATTTTAAAGAAAAAGGTTTTCTGGGAAGAAAATGTAGGCGCTCTTTTTGCGGTTTTAGCGTTAAGCGTCCAGCTTTTTGTTAAGGTAAATACTTCGGAAGGTTTTAAATTGGAGTTTTTTAAAGTAAACCCGGGGGACTTTGACTTTCTAAAAAACGTCGCAGCTATGACGATACTCAGTTTTTATCTTACGGCATATTCCATAAGGCTTTATATAATGAATTATTATAAAAATACAAGGCCGAAGGGAGCAATATACGATACCAAAGGTTTTTTTGCCATAGAACAAATAGCGAGCACCCTTTTTATAGTTATCGTCGGAGTAGTTTATTATTATAGCGCAAACGTGGATATCAGTTTGCCGAATTACACAAAGACTTTCGCATATCAGTTTAAAAACTCTTTCGATAATGTCCCGGATAAATGGGCTATGATAATCGGAAGCGGCATTCCTTTCGGTATAGCCGCTTTTTTTTCCGTTTTTCTTTTTATGTTTAAAGGAAGAACCGCTACTTTCGCGGGTCTTGTAAACAGGGTTACTTCGCTTGTCGCCGGGACCGCTTCCACCATATTCCTCTGGCTTTTTTTCGATATGAAAAAACCTAAAAACGAAGATTGGTCCGCTCTTTTACTTATTTTTGTGGCCATATATTTTATGAGCCTTGCGGAGAAAAGAAGGGCATGCGAGCTTATCGCCAATAAAGAAATAGGAAGCACGTCGGTAGATTGTAAATAAGGTTTATATAAAGGAGTTTTTATGAAAGATTCCGTTAATATAGCGGTGATAGGAACCGGTTATGTGGGGCTTGTAAGCGGAGCTTGTTTTAGCGAAATGGGACACAGAGTCATATGCGTGGATAACGACGAAAACAAGATAAAGATGCTTAAAAAGAATAGGATGCCGATATACGAAGAGGGGCTTGAAGAGCTTGTAAAGAAGAACGTAAAAGCGGGCAGATTGTTTTTTACCACGAGCATAAAAGAGGCGATGCATTACGACGGGATTAGAACGGAAGCGGTTTTTATAGCGGTGGGAACGCCTCCCAGAGACGACGGTTCCGCGGATTTAAGCGCGGTGGAGAAGGTTACGGCGGAAGTAGCCGAAAATATGAGCGACTATACCGTTATAGTGGAAAAGTCCACGGTACCGGTGGAGACCTGTTTATGGATAGAAAAAACGATGAGAAGGTATAACAAGAAAAACATACCGTTCGACGTATGTTCTAACCCCGAGTTTTTAAAAGAAGGGGTGGCCATAAACGATTTTTTAAAGCCGGACAGAGTGGTGGTGGGGGTATCCAGCGAAAGGGCTGAGAAATTGATGAGAAGGATATATAAACCGCTATCCAAATACCCATTGCTTGTATGCGACGTAAAAAGCGCGGAGTTGATAAAACACGCATCCAATTCGTTTCTTTCGACTAAAATTTCTTTTATAAACGCCGTAGCCAATCTATGCGAAAAGACCGGTGCGAATGTGGAGCTTGTGGCCAAAGGTATGGGGCTTGATAAAAGAATAGGTCCGGATTTTTTAAAGGCCGGAATAGGATTTGGCGGATTTTGTTTTCCGAAGGACTTAGAAGCTTTTTACTGGCTTAGCAAACAAAAAGGTTACGATTTTGAGATGCTTAAAGAAGTCAAAAGAATAAACGAAGAACAAAAGATGTGGGTTGTAAAAAAAGTTGAGTCGGAGCTATGGAATCTAAACGGAAAGGTTGTTTCAATTTTGGGTCTTGCATTCAAACCCAAAACCGACGATATGAGATTTGCCCCTTCCATAGACATAATAAACTCGCTTGTTTCCAAAGGCACTAAGATAAAAGCATACGACCCGGTAGCTATGGATAACGCTAAAAAGATATTCGGAAATAAAATATATTTCGCCAAAAACCCATACGATTGCGTTAAGGATTCGGATTGCGTATGTCTTGTGACCGAGTGGGACGAGTTTAAAAAAATAGATTTCAAAAAAGTTTTCAAAATGGTAAAACATCCGGTTATGATAGACGGAAGAAATCTTTATAATCCGAAAGAAATGAGAGATATCGGTTTTACTTATATTTCGGTCGGAAGGCCTTAAAAAAGATATGAGAATAGTAATTACCGGCGGATGCGGATTTTTGGGAAGCCATCTGTCGAGGTATTTCATAGAAAAAGGCCATTATGTCGTGGCGATAGATAATCTTTTGACCGGAAGGATAGAAAACGTTTCCGACCTTTTTAAAACCTCTAAATTTGAGTTTGTCAAATACGACGTTACAAATTATATTCACATCCCCGGCAAAGTCGATGCAGTTTTGCATTTCGCAAGTCCGGCAAGTCCCGCGGATTACATGAGGTATCCCATACCGACGCTTAAAGTCGGGGCGTTGGGGACTCATAAAGTTTTGGGTTTTGCCAAAGAAAAAAAAGCCGTGTTTATGCTGGCATCTACATCGGAAGTTTACGGGGACCCGGAGGTAAATCCTCAACCCGAATCTTACTGGGGAAACGTAAATCCCATAGGTCCGAGAGGGGTATACGACGAAGCCAAAAGGTTTGCCGAAGCGATGAGTATGGCATACCATAGGTATCATAAATTGCAAATCAGGATAGCCAGAATATTTAACACATACGGTCCAAATATGAGGATTTCCGACGGAAGGGCGATACCGAATTTTATGACTCAGGCCTTAAAAAACAAACCGATAACGGTATACGGAGACGGTAAACAAACAAGAAGCCTTTGTTATGTTTCGGACCTTGTGGAAGGTATTTATAAACTTCTTTTAAGCGATATAAATACGCCTGTTAACATAGGAAACCCCGAGGAGATTACGCTTTTAGAGCTCGCCGAAAAAGTCAAAAAAGTGACAAAAAGCCGTTCAAAGATAATTTTTAAACCTTTGCCTGTCGACGACCCCAAGGTTAGAAGACCGGATATAACAATGGCGCAAAAACATCTTAAATGGAAACCTAAAATCGCGCTTGAAGACGGTCTTGGTAAAACCGTAGAGTATTTTAAAAAAGAGTTGGGAATAAAATAATCTATTCGATAAATAAATATTTTATCGTAGCGTTTTCGTCGCAGTCTATGAGTTCTATTTTAAAACCGCCTTTCGTTTTTAAATCTACCGATATTTCTCGAGAGAAGGGAAAAGATTGAAGATTTAAATTTATTGCCGACTCCGCTATTATCTCGTTGTTTTTATATATTTTATATTTCAAATCGGAACATCTGTTTTCCAAAACCTTGAAATTTAATTTTGTTCCTTGAATATTTGTTTCGGATATCAGCGGGGGAAGTTTCTTAGACGCCGATTTTAGAGTCATTGCGGTCGCGTAAACCGCTACGGAAATTTGTCTTTTTCTTATCTCGGGGCTTTTTGGAACGAGTTTGCAGTTTTCTTGTCCGTCGTAGTTTTCTTCGCAAACATTCTTTGCGAAATGGTCCTTGCCTCCACCGTAAGAACCGTACGGCCCGAATGTGGAATCCTTTCCCAAAGGAGGAGCGTCTTTATTTTGTTGCCAGTAAGGTTTTTTGTTTTCGGGATCTATCCAGTTATTTACGCGTTTTCTCGTGTCGTCCTGAGTCCATTGGTAGTATTCCCAGGGGTTTAGTTCCGGTATTTGTTCGTTAAAACCGGACAAATCTATTTTAAAATCTTCTGAGTAAAACATTTCAAACTGGTCGCTAAAAGAATGTTTTATGTTCGCCGCGTGGACCGGAGTGGCCTGGTCCTGAGTAAGATGACATATGACACCCAGATTTTCGTATGCCGTTTTAAAATCCATATTTGCATAGTGCAATAAAACTCCTATTGTTCTTCTTACCGATAAACCGTCTTTTTCGATATTTAGCCTATCGTAATTGTTTTCATATATTACTTTCGAGCTAAACCATATGGAATAAACATCTCCTCCGTTATGTTTTATATCCGGATGACCTTCCTCGTCGTATGAGCCGTCTATTATATCGTCTTTAAAATAATATATATCGGGGTATTCTTTTTTGTCTATCAATTCGTAAGCTTTTTTTGTTATTTTTTTATGGACGTTTCCGAAAAGATTAGAGCTCCACCATTTTCCTCCGGTAATTTCGTAATTAGGCTTTTGTATCTCAAATTCTTTTAATTCAAGGCCCTTATCTTTTGAGTATATTTCGACGGAATATAAAAATGCAATCAAAACAAAAAGTTTAAGTCTCATATTAATATTCTATTTTTTAAAAGGAATTATTAAAAGGTTTTTAAGATTCATTTTCTTATGGGACTTTAGGGCATTGAAAACTGAGGCTTTGGTCCTTGAATATCGCTTTTTCAAGATCAACAATATGGTATGAAAAACTTATTAATATATCTTGGTCTTCTCGTTTCCCCTCTTTTTTTAACCGCCGAAAATGCGGTACAAAAAAACCCCGTCAACCAGATTTCGAATTATTTTAACAAAACCGATTTCTCGGTTTTGCCTCAACCTAAAAGCATAGAAATAAGCGTAGAGGTTTCAAATAAAGACGTTTGCAAATATCAAAATCAAGGTCTTAATTACGGTACGGATGTTTATCCTAAAATTTCAGACCCTAAAAGAGTTAAAGCGATAGTGGAGTTATTAACCAAAATAATCAATTGCGAACCGTTGCCTTTTAAAGAAGACGGTCAGACTTTTCTAAACAAAGAAAAAAGATTGCCGGAGATGCCCAAAGGATATTATCAGGAGTATACTCTTTTAATTCCAAAAGACGCGGATAGCGAATTTTACATAGGCGATGTTAAATACACCGCATACCCTTCTTACGGGACCAGAGGCGCGGAGAGAATAGTAATAGGCGGAGGGAAAACCGTTTATTATACTCCGACGCATTACGATAGTTTTGTAGAAATAAAACTGAAATAGAAGTGATTCTCGTAAAAGACAAAAAAGATTTTTTAAAATCTTTCAAAAATCCCCTGGTTTTCGAAATTAATCCCGATAGTTTAGACAAAAAATCTTTAATTCTTTCCATATCTAAAGCTATGGGTTTCCCAGATTATGTTTCCAATTGGGACGGTTTGATAGATATGATGAGAGGATTTCATTCTTTAGATTCGAAAGATATCGTTATTCTTCTTTATGCGGAAGATAAGAATTTAAAAGTTGTAAAAGATTTTGACGACTGCGTAAATTTTGTAAACGAGTTTTTAAAAGAATATTCAAAAAAAATAACTCTTGGAATAATCGACCACAAAGTCTAATGTTCAATGTTCTATGTTCAAAGATTAATGTTGAATGTTCAATGTCTAAAGTTGTACGAAAGGAACAAATTTCTTTCAATTTTTTCAGGCGTTCTAATATGATAAAATTATTTTATGGCTAAAAAAATCGCGGTGTTAAGCGACGATTTGGTTTTGAACGAAAAAGTAATAAAAGCTCTTGATTTGAATTACAATATAAAACTTCTTACCTATAAAGAAAATTCGATAGAAGAAATGGAAAATTTCGAGCCGGATCTTATAATAGTGGATATAATTTCGGTTTCAAAATATTTTTTTGAAATATCCGAAGCCTTGAAAAATAGCGCGAAACTTTCGGACAAAAAAATAATAATGCTTTCTCAAAACAAAAAAATGGACTTGATAGTGGGCGGTTCGCCTAAAGTAAGAGGGTATATAAAGAAACCCGTAGATTTTGACGAGCTGAAAAGAATAATAGATACCAATGTCGAAGATAATATAAGGCCCATAATGATAGTGGACGACGACGCGGAGTTTTTGGAACTTATGAGAATATTTGTAGAGTCTAACGGTTATAAATCCGTAGTAATAAACGACTCAAGAAAGGTCTTCGATACTGCGGTAAGCGCCAAACCTTCGATTATTTTTTTAGATCTGATGATGCCGGAGAAAGACGGTTTTGAGATATTGGGGGAACTTTCGGAAGATAAAAAAACATCGGATATACCTATAATAGTCATATCCGCCATGGAATTTAACAAATTTAACGAAAGAGGAGTAATAAGCGGCCACCCCGAATATGTTTCCAGAGACATAACGCCGGATTTTATAAGAGAAATAGTCGAAGGGGCGTTATCCGAAAGTTTTAATGTCGGCGGGTATAAGCCCAAGGTTCTTTTGGCCGACGACCAGATAGAGCTTTTAATGCTTATGAAGGAATCGATAGAGAGCGCCGGTTTTGTGGTTTTTAGCGCGGTCGACGGTAAAGAAGCCGTAGAAAAAATTTACGAGTTTAACCCCGATGTTGCCGTTTTGGACTATAATATGCCTTTTAAAAACGGGCTTGAGGTCGCAACCGAAATAAAAAATAACCCCGTTTATTCTCACATACCGATAATAATAGTTACCGCTAAGGCCGATAAAGAAACCAAAATAAAAGGGCTTATGATGGGTATAGACGATTATATGACAAAGCCCGTAGATAACGACGAACTTATAGCGAGAATCAGGATGATTGTAAAAAGGAATAAACAGGTTCTGGATACCAATCCGTTGTCTAAACTTCCCGGTAACCCTTCCATACAATCGAGAATTGAAAAAGCCATAGAAAGAAAAGAAAAATTTGCTGTTTTGTATATAGATTTAAATAATTTTAAAGCGTATAACGACGTATACGGTTTTGAGGCCGGGGATAAGGTTATAAAGACATTGGCCAATATACTTGTGAAAGTGGTTATGCCAAATCCATCATCTCTCGATTTCATAGGTCATATAGGAGGAGACGATTTTATAGCCATTACCACGATAGAAAGGGCCGAAGAGGTCGCGAGAAAAATAATAAACAATTTCAATCAGATAGTCCCTTCTTTTTATAACGAAGCCGATAGAAAAAACGGATACATAATAACCAAAGACAGATTGGGGAATATGGCTCAGTTTCCGCTTTTGGGAGTCAGCATAGGGATAGTCCATAACCAGCATAAACCTCTCACATCTTACGCTCAAATTAGCCATATCGGAAGCGAGTTAAAAAAAGCGGCGAAACTAACCAACGAAAGTTCTTACATAATGGATAGAAGAAAGGAATAAATTTATTGCTGGTAAGTTTCTTTTAATATTTTGATTGTCTTTTCTATATCCGAAACGTTTATTAAAATCCTGGACGGGCAGTTTGAAGCTGTTCCGTAGATGCTTGTTATGTTAATCTCGTTTTCGGCTAACAGTTTCGTTAATTTTATAAGCTCTCCGGGCTGGTCCGGAAGAGATATGGATATCATAGTCGTTTCAAGAGTGGTAAAACCGGCCCTGGTAAGAATATAGCTTAGCTTTTTGTCGGAATCCACGGCTATTTTCACTATCCCCGATTCGTCGTGTATTTCCGAGGATATTCCTATTATGTTTATTTGCTCTTTTGCAAACAGCTCTATAAACCCGTGAAGAGCCCCGGGTTTATTGGGCAGGAAAACCGTATATTGTTTTACTATGGATATCATAATTATATTTTACAAATTTTATTTTAAAAATGGTAAAATAATCTTTAATATATTTATAAAAAAGAGGTGCGAAATGAACGCTCAAAAAATAAGTTTCGGTACCGACGGTTTCAGAGGAGTAATAAGCGATAGTTTTAATTACGAAAACGTAAGAAGAATAGCTCAGGGTTTTTCGGATTGGCTTGCCCATAAAGGATTTAAAAATTCCGAACTTAAAGTATTCATAGGATACGACAGAAGATTTTTATCCGATAAGTTCGCTAAAGAATTTGCGACGGTTTTAATAAATAACGACATAAACTGCGTGGTTTCCAATACCCCGGTTCCCACTCCCATGGTGAGTTATCTTACCACAAAAGATTATCTTTTCGGAGTGGTGATTACCGCAAGCCACAATAACTATTCTTATAACGGAGTAAAAATAAAATATCAAGGAAGAAGCGCTTATCCTCAGATGACCGCCGAGATAGAGCTTTATATAGAGAAAAACGTTAAGTCTCACATATCTAAAAATCCCAAAAAACCGATAGAGACCGCGGATAAAAGAAAAGAATACGCCGGTTATTTGATAAAAAGATTCAATATTAAAAATCTTTTATCTAACATAAAAGGGAAAGTGGTTTTCGATTTGATGTACGGAAGCGCCGGGGATGTTTTCGATATGGTTTTTGAGGGATGTAGAAACGTGATAGCTATAAACAAAGAACACGACCCTCTATTTGGAGATTACGGCGCTCCGGAGCCTGTTGAAAAAAGAATGACGAGGCTAAAAGAAGAGGTAAGAAAGAATAAAGCGGTTTGCGGATTTGCTTTAGACGGGGACGGAGATAGATTCGCTCTTGTCGATAATAACGGCAATTATATGACTCCCGCGCAGGTAGCTCCGATGATATTGAATTATTTGACGGATAAAAAAAACATGAAAGGAAGGGTCGTTCAGGCCGTATCTTTAGGTTATCTTACAAATAGAATAGCCAGAGAAAAAAACATGCTTTTTGAATTCACCCCCGTAGGGTTTAAGTATATAGCCGACAGAATAATCGGCGGAGATACCATATTCGGAGCCGAGGAGTCCGGGGGGTATTGCTGGAAAGGTAATATACCGGATAGGGACGGCCTTGTCACATCTCTTTTGTTTATAGAGATGATGGCAAACTACAAGAAAAACGTTTCGGATATATATAAACAGATAGAATCCTCATACGGGTTTTCCAATTTTATAAGAGAAGACATATCGACTCTTAAAGTGACAAGTTCAAAATATTCTTACGCAATGAAGGTTAAATCCAGACTTCCCAAAACGGTTTTGAATAAAAACATAAAGGAAATAGTGACCATAGACGGAATAAGGGTCATACTTGAAAACGACTGGTGGTTTTTAATAAGACCCAGCGGCACCGAACCGCTATTAAGAATATATGTGGAAACAGACACCGAAAAACATTCCAAAGAACTTATGAAGTTTGCCAGAGAAATATCTATTATTTGATTTTTAAGGAGGAAGAAATGGAAAAAATAAGATTAGTTACATCCGAATCGGTTACCGAAGGACACCCCGATAAGGTTTGCGACCAAATTTCCGACGCGGTTTTGGACGAAGTTTTGGAAAAAGATTCCAAAAAAGAAAAAGCGAGAGTAGCTTGCGAAACTTTTATAACCAGAGGTATGGTGATAGTCGGCGGCGAGATTACCACCGAAGCCTGGATAGATGTTGAAGAGCTTGTAAGAAAGGTTGTTAAAGAAATAGGATATACCGATAACAGATACGGTTTTAATTACGAAAACTGCGCCGTTATAAATTGCATAGGAAGGCAATCTCCGGATATAGCTCAGGGGGTGGATCACGGAGGAGCCGGGGACCAGGGGCTTATGGTGGGATACGCTTCCAACGAAACCAAAGAGCTTATGCCTTTGCCCATAGTTTTGGCCCATAAACTTACTTTGAGATTGAAAGAAGCGAGAGAAAAAAAGATTTTGGACTACTTAGGGCCGGATGGGAAATCTCAGGTTACCGTAGAGTATAGAGACGGCAAGCCCTTTAGAATAGACGCGGTAGTTTTATCCACTCAACATTTAGATACCATACTCGACAACACCGGCAAAAAAATAACCAAAAAAGCCTGGAACGAAATAAAAGAAACCGTAATAGATTATGTTTTGAAAGAAACTTCCATGGTCGATGAAAAAACAAAAATATACATAAATCCGACCGGGAAATTCGTCATAGGAGGACCTCAGTCCGATACCGGAATGACCGGAAGAAAAATAATAGTCGATACTTATGGCGGCGTGGCTCCTCACGGCGGTGGCGCTTTCTCGGGCAAAGATCCTACAAAAGTGGATAGGTCAGCGGCTTATATGGCGAGATACATAGCCAAAAACATAGTGGCGAGCGGTGCCGCTGATAGATGTACGGTTCAGTTAGCATATGCCATAGGCGTTGCGGAACCGGTCGGCCTTTATGTCGATACACATGAGACGGGAAAGATATCAGACGAGGAGCTTGTAAAAATAGTCAGAAAGAATTTCGATCTTACTCCGAGGGGCATAATAAGAGATTTGGATTTGTTAAAACCGATATACAGAAAAACCGCCTCATACGGACACTTCGGAAGAGAACTTAAAGAGTTTAAATGGGAAAAAACCGATAAGAAAAATATTTTTTCCTCAAATAGCGCAAAGAAAGAAAAAGTAAGAATATAAAGAGGATTTATGGTTACCAAACTTAAATACGACGTAAAAGATCTGTCTTTAGCCTCGGTCGGAAAGAAAAGGATAGAGTGGGCCGCCAAAGACATGCCGGTATTAAAACTTATAAGCGAAAGATTTGAAAAAGAAAAACCTTTCAAAGGATTAAAAATATCCTCCTGCCTTCATGTGACCACTGAGACCGCAAATCTTATGATTACGTTAAAAAAAGGCGGCGCGGATGTCGCGCTTTGCGCGTCGAATCCTTTATCGACTCAGGACGATGTCGCGGCAAGCCTCGTAAAAGACTACGGGATAAAGGTTTTTGCGATAAAAGGCGAGGATAACAAAACTTATTATTCTCACATAGAAGCGGCTATAGATCATAAACCTAACATAACCATGGACGACGGAGCGGACGTAATATCCAGCATACATAAAAAATGGGGTTCGATAGATTTCAATATAATGGGCGGAACCGAAGAAACCACAACCGGAGTGATAAGGCTTAGAGCGATGGTAAAAGACAAAGCTTTAAAATATCCGGTGATAGCCGTAAATGATTCTATGACAAAGCATATGTTTGACAATAGATACGGTACCGGCCAATCTACGATAGACGGGATATTGAGAGCTACAAACATACTTTTATGCGGTAAAAAAGTGGTGGTATGCGGATACGGTTGGTGCGGAAGAGGAGTTTCGTTAAGAGCGAAAGGGCTTGGAGCGGATGTTATAGTCACAGAGGTTGACGAGGTTAAGGCTTTGGAAGCGGTTATGGACGGATACAGGGTTATGAGCATGGACGAGGCCGCAAAGATAGGAGACGTATTTATAACCGTTACCGGAAACATAAACGTAATAGACGAAAGACATTTTAAAAATATGAAAGACGGGGCTATCGTTTGCAATAGCGGCCATTTCAACGTCGAGATAAATATTCCGGCTTTAAAAAAGATATCTTCTTCCAAAAAAATGGTTAGAGATTTTGTGGAAGAGTATAAAATAGGAAATAAAAAGATATATTTGCTGGCGGACGGTAGGCTTGTGAATTTAAGCGCTGCGGAGGGACATCCCGCGTCCGTTATGGATATGTCGTTTGCAAATCAATCTTTAGCCTGCGAATATATAGTTAAAAATCACAATAAACTTGAAAATAAGGTTTATGTGATAAGCGAGACCATAGACAGAGAGATAGCCAAACTTAAGCTTAAATCTATGGGAATCAAGATAGACAAACTGACCGAAGAACAAAAGAAGTATCTCGCAAGCTGGCAGGAAGGAACATAAATGTTTTCGTCCGGTTTTTTGTCCTGTGAGGATTTCGGGAGGGGGATATGAAATTTATAATAGTCGACGATAATTCGTCTACCAGACTTACTGTTAAAATAGCTCTTGAAAAAATGGGTCATAACGTAGTGGGAGAAGCGGAAAATTACGACGAGGCCGTGAAGGTAATATCCGAAACCGATTTCGATATTTTGCTTTTAGACCTTTTAATACCGGGCGGAAGCGGAGTGGATGTGCTAAGAAAAGTAGGAACAAGAAACAAGAAAGTCATAGCTATTACGGCTTTGGAGCAGGACGGTATAGACAAAGAACTTGTGAGGCTCGGAGTTTGTTTCATATTGAGAAAACCCTTTTCATTCGACGAGCTTAAAAAAGCGATAGAAGAGTGCGTATGAAAGAAAAAATAGAGGCTTTAAAAAGTCTTGTAAACGCCGGACTTTTAAAATCTACCGAGAGACTTAATAAAGTTTCGTCTTTTAGATGGAAGGTTCTGGAAGTAAGTTTCGAGCTTTCTCGAAAAGGTTACGAGTCGGTTTGCGTTTATTTGATTTCAAAAAATTACGATAAGCTGGCTTTTTTGCTTTTCATAAAAAAAGAAGACGCAAACAAAATTTTTAAAATATTTTCGGGTTATTATCTTTCCGAATCTCCGGAATATAAAAAATCTTACGAGCTTTTGATATCCGAAATAGGAAACATAATGCTTAATTCGGTTTTAAGCGAAATAGCCAATAAGCTTTCAAAGATAATAATACCGGATGTCCCGAGAATAATAAACGGAGAAAAAAGGTTCATACTTGAAAACATATCCGGAATGCTTGAGGAGAATAAATCCAAGGTTCCTTTGTCCTCTACGGTTTTGGTCGAAAGCGAAAACGAGAAGATGTCCATAGAGCTTTACTTTTTTATAGAAAACGGCGTAATAGAAAAGATATGATTTTTAAATTGGTTTTTTTGTTTTTTTCTTCTTTTTTGTCGGCTCAAAGTTTCGAATTTTCTTTGGAGAAAAACATAAGCGGAATAAAGAATAAGCTGAAATACGAAAAAGTCAACGAAATTAATTTCGACGCCAAAAATTTAAACAAAGATTATAGAATAGCTTTAAACATAAAAAACGATTCCCAAGCTAATTTTACGGCCATGGTGATAAGATATTCTTTTAAGTTAAATATGTCTAAAAACGACAGGAACTTTCAAACCATTTCTCTTTTCGCATCAAGCATAAGAGTTTCCGAAATAAAAAAAGGCGGCAGTAAACAGATTTACATATACGACATAAAAAATATTTTTCCGGAGATGAAAAGGTTTTTAGACGCGGGATATAAACCCGTAGAAATAATATTAGAAACTATGAAAGAGCCGAGAAAAAACGAAGATGTGGTAGCCTACTCCGCTCAGTTTCCGATTAAATAAAATCAGAGGTATTATGATAGACATTAAAACGCTTAGAAACTCGCCTGAAGTTATAAAAAAATCAATAACAGACAGAGGCGGAAGATATCTTTCGGCCTTTGAAGATCTTTTGGAAAAAGACAGATTGTGGAGAGAAACGTTAAAAGAGGTGGAAGAGCTTAGGAATAAAAGAAACGAATTGGCCAAAGATATATCTTCTTATAAGATTAAAAAAGAAGAACCTCCGAAAGAACTTACTGAAACGGCGAAGGAAATAAAAAATAAAATATCCGAAAAAGAAGAATCGTTGAAGGTTATGGAGGCGGATGTAAATTCTTTGCTTTTGTCCATACCAAACATAATAGACCTTTCAGTTCCGGTGGGAAAAAGCGAAGAAGACAACAAAGTGGTTTATGAAGACATATCCTGCAAAAAAGAATTCAAATTCAAGCCTCTTACGCACTGGGAGTTGGGGGAGAAGCATAAAATTTTAGATTTCGACACGGCGTCAAAATTGAGCGGTTCGCGTTTTTCTCTTTTAAGAGGCAAAGGCGCTAAATTGGAAAGGGCGATAATTCAGTTTATGCTTGATTTGCATACTGAAAAAAACGGATACACCGAAATATTCCCGCCCTTTCTTGTGACAAGAAAAACTATGACCGGAACCGGCCAGCTTCCTAAGTTCGAAGAGGATTTGTACAAGGTTTGCGGAGAGCCCGAGATGTTTTTGATTCCTACCGCCGAGGTTCCTCTTACCAATATGTATGCCGATAGCGTTTTAACCGAGGATATGCTACCCATGCAATTTACCGCATATACCGCTTGTTTCAGGCAGGAAGCGGGAAGCTACGGTAAAGATACAAAAGGTTTGATAAGAAATCATCAGTTTAACAAAGTCGAACTTGTCTGGATTACCGCTCCGGATTATTCTATGAAAGCTTTGGAGCTTATGCGCTCTCATGCGGAGTCGGTATTAAAACTTTTGAAAATACCGTATAGGGTAATAGAGCTTTGTAGCGCGGATTTGGGATTTGCTTCTTCAAAAACGTACGACCTTGAGGTCTGGCTTCCTTCGGAAAACAGATTCAGGGAAATTTCTTCCTGTTCCAATTGCAAAGATTTTCAGTCGAGAAGAATGAATACGAGATATAAAAAAACCGACGGGAAAATAGAGTATGTTCACACATTAAACGGCTCGGGGCTTGCGGTGGGAAGAACATTCGCCGCGATACTGGAAAACTACCAGAATGAGGACGGAAGCATAACAATACCCGAAGCTCTCGTTAAATATACGGGATTCGATAAAATATGAAATTTTTTTTATTAATCATTCTTTTTTCGCTTAACCTATCCTCTCAGTTTCTAACAAAAGACAATAAAGAGATTATGGATAAAGCGTATGAGGGGATAGAATATATTTATAAAATAAAGCCGGAGAAAGCAAAAGAGAAATTCGAAGAGCTTATTAAAAAATACCCCGACCATCCGTTCGGACATTTCGGGCTTGCGATGAGCAAATGGGCGGAGCTTGAATATCTGGAAGAAGAGTCTTCTCCGAAACTCAACGAGGAGTACCACGATTTAAGCGAAAAAGCTCTGGAGGTAGGCAGGACCTGGGTTAAGAAAAATCCAAACGACGCAAACGCTTATATGTGTTTGGGCGGAACTTACGGGCTTTTGGCCAGATTATATGTTATGCAGCATAGCTGGTGGAAAGCTTATAGAAACGGGAAAAAAGCCGTTTCAAATATGAAAAAAGCTTTAGAAATAGACCCTACTTTATACGACGCTTATTTGGGGCTTGGTTTATGGGAATACTCCGCCGGCACTCTCCCGGGCGTTATAAAGTTTCTGGCAAGCCTTATCGTAAGCGGAGACGCCAAAAAAGGGATAGAATACCTGAAGATATGCGCGGAAAAAGGAAGATTTAATGCGACCGCCGCAAAACTTCTTTTGATAGAAATATTTACTCAAACCGATAGCAAATACTCAAATCCGAAAGTCGCGGTGGAATGGTCCAACGAGCTTGTTGAAAGATATCCGAAGCTTGCCCAGATGCAGTTCGTATTGATAGTTTCGTTATACGAAGCGAAAATGTACGACGAGGCGGAAAAAGAAATGCTTTCTTATCTTAAAAGGATAGACGATAAAACGGAGAGTTATTATCCCAAATACTATCCGAGGATATTTGTCGCTTTAGGCACTTTATATATGATGAAAAACGATTACGATAAGGCTTTCGAATATTTTTTAAAAGCCAAAGAATATATAAAATACGAAGAACATCCTACCCGATGGGCCGTATGGGGAGCGGTAAGGATGGGTAACATTTACGACTTAAAAGGAGTAAGAAATAAGGCGATTGAAGTTTATAAAGAGGCGTTAGGTTATAAAGACCAGTGGGGATTTAAAGAATATATAGAAGAGTACATTAAAAAACCATTTAACTTTACAATGTATTTGTCAAAACAACTTCCGCCTCCTTGATTATGACGCTTGAAACAGTAACATATCTTTTAATAGCTATAGTAAGCTGGGGATTAGGCGCGATATTCGATAAGCTTACGCTTAAATATTTGGAACCGGTATCCGCTTTTTACGGAAGAACTTTCGTAATGATAATATTTTTCGGGGCCTTGCTATCTACGAGATTTTCAAAAACATTGTCGGATTTGAAGTCGGCTCCCAAAATCGCCGCGGTTTATTTGTCTTTAAGCGTAATAGTTACTATGTTGGGCGTTTTTAGCTATCTAAAAGCGATGAGCTTTTCAGAGGCGTCTAAAATAGTTCCGCTTTCTTCTTCTTATCCCCTTATTACGTTTTTTATAGCGGTATTTTTTTTGGGAGAAAGTTTTACTTTGACAAAATTAGTGGGAACCTTTTTTGTAATAACCGGAATATATTTCATATCAAAATAATATGGCGGTTGTAACTTTAAAAGTATATACGACTTTAAAAGACAGATTGGGGTTTTCTCAAATAGATCTTGAAGCCGAAAACCTAAAGCAGGCCGTCGAAAAATTGTGCGATATGAACAAAGAAATAAAGAATATTCTATTTGAAAATAAAAATAAGATTAAAAATTATTTTGTAATAACATTAAACTCCGAAATAATAGATAACTCCAGAATATCCAGAATCAAATTAACAGACGGAGACATAATAAACATATTCCCGCCCGTTTCCGGAGGTTAGAGATGGACAAACTTTTGGAAATACAGAGAAACGAGATAACCGAACATTTTGTTTATAAAAAAATCGCCGAGTTTGTAAAAAAAGAAGAACATAAAAACATACTTTTAAAAATTTCCAGAGAGGAGCTCGACCATTATAACATACTCAAGGAAATAACCGGGAAAGAGGTTTCTCCTTCGAGTTTTAAAATATTCGTCTACGTAAACATATCCAGGTTTTTAGGTCTTAACTTCGGCTTAAAGCTTATGGAAAACAACGAATCGGGGGCGGAAAAATCCTATTCGGAAATGGATAACCCGAAATTAAAAAAACTGATGTTAAGCGAAAAAGAGCACGAGAAAAATCTAATATCTATGATAGACGAAGAGCTTTTAAACTACATAAGCTCGATAGTCCTGGGTTTAAACGACGCTCTTGTGGAGCTTACCGGCGCTTTAACCGGTTTTACTTTAGCCCTTTCAAACTCCAAAATAGTGGCCATAGTCGGTTTTATAACGGGAGTTGCCGCAAGTTTATCTATGGGAGTTTCAAATTATTTATCCGTAAGAAACGAAACCGGTTCGGACAAACATCCGGTAAAATCCGCCTTTTATACGTTTTTCGCTTATCTTTTTACGGTCACATTGCTTATTACGCCTTATATATTCATATCCAACCCTTATCTTTCTTTGTCGGTAGTTTTGGTAATAGTCGTATCCATAATAGCGTTGTTTAATTTTTATAATTCGGTCGCCAGAGGCTTTGGTTTCAAAAAAAGATTTTTTGAGATGGTTATGTTAAGTATGGGCGTGGCTTTTATAAATTATTTGATAGGTTTTTTTATAAAAAAGAATTTTAACATAGAGGTTTAAAATATGAAATCTCATACCAAATATATAACGATAAATACCAAAAAAAGATATGAGATAATAAACATAACCGATGCGGTGGAAGAAGAGGTTAAAAAATCCGGGATAAAAGAAGGGTTGTGCCTTGTAAACGCGATGCACATAACCGCAAGCGTTTTCATAAACGATAACGAATCGGGTCTACATAAAGATTTTTTAAACTGGCTTGAGAAACTCGCGCCCTACTCAAAAGAAGGCTATAATCATAATCTTACCGGCGAGGATAACGGTGACGCTCATCTTAAAAGAACGGTAATGGGAAGAGAAGTGGTTGTGGCCGTGACGGGCGGGAAACTCGATTTCGGCCCATGGGAACAGATATTTTACGGGGAGTTTGACGGACAAAGGCCCAAAAGAATTTTAATAAAGATAATAGGCGAGTGATTATTCCAGCTCTTTTATCAAATCCGCCAGTTCTTTGGATGTGGACTTCATTAAATCTATCATCTCTTTCCTTTCTTTTTCGTCTAAGTCTTTAAAAATCTCGGCCGCGTTTTTTAAAGCGATAGATTTGGATTTTATGGTATGTAAAATTTTTTCAACGCTATCCTTCATAATTTTCAAATTTTTTTAATAAAGAGTAATATCTTCTCGTCGAAATTTTTAACTCTTTTAGCATTTTGGTAGGTTTATTCTCGTTTAATTCGAGCGATTTTTTCATTATTTTATAAGCGAGTTCGTCTAAAAAGTTATCAAGCCCCTTTTCTTTAGAGTGGCTTAACATATCCTCTATGTTAATCGGCTGTTTTTGTTTGGTTTTAAAAAAATATTTTAAAATATCTATGTCTATGTTCCCTTTTGAATTTAAAACCAGATAATCTATCATGCTTTTTAGTTCCCTTACGTTTTCGGGCCAGTCGTAAGTCAATAAAAAATTTGTCGCTTCTTTGCTAAAATACAATTTTCTTTTGTCTTTCGTAAAACTTTCTATCAAAGCGAAAATGTCGTTTATTCTTTGCCTGAGCGGTTTTAAATATATGGTTATGGTGTTTATCCTGGAATAAAAATCGGTTCTTAATTGGTTTTCTTTAATAAGCTTTAGGGGGTCTTCGAGCGTTGCGGATATGAGCCTGAAATCGGACTTTTCTTTTTTATTGGCTCCGACGGGATAGAAAGATTTTTCTTCTATCGCTTTTAAAAGTTTTTTTTGCATCTCAAGGCTCATCGTTCCTATCTCGTCCATAAACAAAGTGCCGTTATCCGCTTCTTTTAGTTTCCCGTTTTTGTTTTCGCTTGCGCCGGTAAAAGCTCCTTTCACATATCCGAATAACTCGGTTTCTATCAGCTCCTCGTTATAAGCCGAGCAGTTTATATCCACAAAGTTTCCGTCTCTATGCGAATATTTATGTATAAGTTTCGCTAAAGTCGTTTTTCCGGTTCCGGTTGGGCCCAGTATCATTATGGGGGCGTCGTGAGAAGCCGATTTTAAAGCGGTTATTATTGTTTTTTTGGTTTCCTCGTCTTTTGTTATAAACTCTTCCGAAAATATTTTTTCTCTGTCCGTTTCTATTTTTTTATAATTTAAAAACCTTTTTATTACCTCGGTTATAACTTTATTTTCGTTTCCTTTTAAATAATAATCGTCCGCGCCTAAAGAATAGCTTTTCCCTATTATTTCGTCGTTTCCGCTGCCGCTGATTATAACCGAGTATATGTTTTTCTTCTTGGCTTCCTCTAAAACCCTAAGCCCGGAGAAATTATCGTTTTTGCCCAAAACCAGGTCTATAAAACATATGTCGTAATTATTCTTTTTTATATATTCGGACGATTTAGAGTAATTATCGGCGGTATCCACCTTATGCCCGTCTAAGTTTTTTAATATTATTTTTTGAGAAAGTTTGTCGTCTTCCACTACCAGAATAGAAAGTTTTTTCATATAAAAATTATACAATATTTAAAAATATTTTCATTTGAAAACAAAATATTTTCATTTGAAAATATTTTAGTATCCTTTTCCCCGTGAGACATCCTTTTTAACTCTGGCATAAAAATTGCAATATATTGCTGGTGAAAGCGTTTTTTACGCTTTTAATTAATATGAAGGAGGAAAAAATGAAAAAAATTGTTTTCGCAGTTACGATTATTATGTTAGTAGATTGTTTGTATTCACAAAGGTTAGATTTCGATTTTGCAGGCAATAAAAAATTAAATATAAAAGAAGAAACAGTGGATTTGGATGTGCCATTTACAAGTCCAGGGATAAATAAGGAAAACGTGAATAAATTAAATTATTTTAACAGAGAAATAAAAAACATATCCGAAGAATATTTGATTAGTAAATGCGAAACAAAAATGATATTAAATGGAAAAGAGGTTTCTTTTAAATGGGGGGTCGGAGCGGATAGAGATGGTCATGTCAATAGATGTGTGTAAATTTGATTAAAAGAACCTGAGTATTTTTT
>DYIF01000003.1 GCA_020723765.1 Elusimicrobium minutum | reverse complement strand
ATAATTTTTATATAATGGTTATTATTACGATGACATAGTATTTTTATCTAACACTTTTAAAAAGCCTTGACTAACGCTTGTTCTTATTATTAAAATATAAAAGGGATGATTTATTATTGTATAATTATTATAATATGAACCGAAAATATTTGGTTTACATAGCAATCTTTTTGGTTTTGATATCGTTGTTCATTACATGGAAAACAAAGGATACCGAAATATTAAAAAATCGAAAAACGGAAGATCCTTTTGCCGACAAAAACTCTTCGATAACGGAAATCCCGCAACCCTCCGTAAAGGCCGCAAATTTAGTTTGCAAATCCGAAATAGCCGATATAATTAAAGAGTATAATTTATACTGGGGAGATAACTTCGCCGAAAACTCAGATTTAAAATTTGGTACCACCATTTACGCTAACAACCAATTTAATGCGTCCATGAAATCCATGATATCAAAATATTTCTCTTGCATTTCCATAGCCGAAGGCTCTAATCGATGCGAAAAAATACCGGAAGGAAAAGACTTTAGCTACGACAAAAACGAATGCAAAGAAAAAGTTTCTTTATACGAATTTATAAAATACGCTTCGGGAAAAGAATCAAATATTAAGAAATGTTTGGAATTTACCCAAAAACAATACGAGATAGCCGAAACAGAAACCTCCAATATAGATCATCTTTTGTTTAAACTATTTTCTCCAAAAAACAGAAACGAATTTTGCAATAAAACAAAAAAGATCGGTATTGAAAAAATATGCGATGAATTTTCCGTTTTAATAGGCGAAGAACTCGCTCCCACATGCAAATCTTTTTTCCCAGAAAATCTGGAGAAAGCGTTGTCCAATCCCAAATCTAAAGAATATTTCTCTGCCTATATGGCTTTAAAGGAAAACAAGGATTTTTATTGCGAAACCGGAGAAAAGTCGTTATGCTTGGCCGCGCTAAAATCCGATGCCTCTTATTGCGAAGACATAAAGAAAAAAATAACTTCATCCTACTGCGAATATATTTCTAATCTTTCTCAAAAAATAGAAGAGGCTAAAAAGGAAAAAGAAGAAAAAAGAAAAAAAGCGGAAGAAGAAATTCAAAACTTTAAACTGAAACAAGAAGAAGCCAGAAAAAGAGAACAGGAAGAAGCGGAAAGGAAAAAGCAGGAACAGGAATTAATCAAAAAAGCGAAGGAGCTACTAAACAAAAAGACCGGAGGAGAAGATGAGTAAAAAGAACGACAAAATAAAGAAAAACATAAAAAAATTTTTAAGTAGCGAAGAAGGGAAAATGATAGATAGCAACATAGTAAAAACAGCGATAGCTTTAGGAATAATAGGCGCGTCTATCCCCGACCAGGATCTTACAGCGGGATATATACATACAAACTCGTTTACCGGCACTTCCCACAACTCTCATACATCTCACGGTTCTCACTCCTCTCACGGTTCTCACGGCTCTCATTCTTCTCACGGCTCTCACGCTTCTCACGGTTCTCACGGTTCCCACGGTTCTCACGGCTCTCACGGCTCTCACGGCTCCCACGGTTCACATGGTTCATACTAAAAACATTCTCCGAGAAATAGATGGGGAATTCCCTATATTGATAAATGACCGAAATCTAATATATCTCGATAACGCATGCAGCGCTCTTAAATTCAAATCCTCAATTAACGCTCAGGGAAAAATTCTGGCGGAATATGGAAGCTGCGCCGGAGAAAGATCCGTTCATTTATTGGCTCTAAAAACCGAAGAAGCGTATAAGAAATCCAGAATATCCATATCTCGAATAATAAACTCAAAACCCGAAGAAATAGTTTTCACTTCCGGAACGACGGAAGCGTTTAATATACTCGCAAACTCATTCAAGTTTAAAGAAAACGACGAAATAATAATTTCGGGTCTCGAACATAACAGCGTTTTTCTTCCCTTTTATAAAATATCCAAAAGATTAAACTTAAAACTCAAAATCATACCGATTAAAAATTATAATCCCGATTTTAACGAATTTAAAAAATTAATAAACAAAAAAACGAAAGTTTTGTGCATATCCAAAGCTTCAAATATCTTCGGCGGAATAGCGGAAACCCAAGATATAACAAACTACGCGAAAGAAAGAGATATAAAGGTTTTTACGGATTTGGCTCAATACGCTCCTACACATAAAATAGACGTAAAAAAATTAAACATAGACGCAGGAGCTTTTTCCGGACACAAAATAGGAGCTCCTTATGGAACCGGAGTGCTTTATATAAAAGAAGATTTGTATAAACACTTAGATTCTTCAAAGGTAGGAGGGGGAACGATAAAAGAAGCAAAAAACGTAAACGGCGAAATAAAAGTCGATTTTTTAGAAGGATATAAGGGTTTTGAGGCCGGAATACAAAATTACGCCGGAGCCTATGCTTTAAGCGTAGCGTATGAAAAACTTAATGAAATAGGTTTTGCGAAAATAAGAAAACACATTTCAAGCCTCGTTAAATACGCAAAAGATAATTTATCCAATATAAAAGGAGTAAAAATAATCGGAACCGGCCTGGAAGAAGGATCTATAATATCTTTTACTACAGAAAAACCTGGGTTTTCTCATCCCGATTTTTCCATTTTTGTCTCCAATTATAAAAACAAAAAAATAGCCGTAAGACACGGTAGGGTATGCGCTGACCTTGCGTGCATAAACTCTAAAATTAATTCGGTAATAAGAATATCTTTTTTTATATATAACACTCAAAAAGACATAGATATTTTTTGCCAGGCTTTAGAAGACTACAAATCTACCATTGATTCTTAAAATTTATTTTTTCTTTTACTTCCAAAAGAAAGGTTTCTTTGTCGTTTCTTAAAAAATAACAAAATTTTTCTTTGTTTAACAATCTCCAAAAAAAAGAAACCGGAAACAATAAGGCAAAATAAAGAGAAAAAATCAAAATTCCAAAAAGAAGATTTTGTATAAAATTAAAAATTTTTTTCAAATAATTAACGGCTTGAAAGGATATTTTGGTTTTTGTTATAGAGAGAAAAACGGATAAAACAGACAAATAAATAAAAATTTTTTTATCCAAGATAACATACAAAACGGCAAAACCTATTCCTAAGGAAATCAATATTTTTGTTTTTTCTTTTTCCAGATCAGTCATTTAATTTGTCCAAATCTATCTCTTCTTTATATTTTTGTTTTTTTCTTTCAATAAAAAAATTACCCATAACCAGATAATCCATATCGGTTTTTACAAAGCATCTATAAGCGTCTTCGGGGGTTGCTACTATCGGCTCTCCTCTCAAATTAAAGCTTGTGTTTAAAATCATAGGACATCCTGTAATCTTATAAAATTCTTTTATAAGGCCGTAAAATAAAGGATTTGTTTCTTGGTTTACGCTCTGAATCCTGGAAGAAAAATCCACATGAGTTACCGCGGGAAATAAGCTTTTTTTAAACTCCAATTTCCCTTTTACTCCCATATTTTCATAACCGTCCGGAAGGATATTTCTGTATCGTCCGTTAAAATAAGAAACAAACAACATATACGGAGAATAAACCGCCGGGTAAAAATACTCTTCTACAAACTCTTCCATAACACTCGGAGCAAATGGCCTAAAACCCTCCCTACGCTTTATCTTCATATTTATTTTTTGCTGGATGTCGTCAATTCTTGGATCAGCTAATATGGATCTATTTCCCAAAGCTCTCGGCCCCCACTCCATTTTGCCTTGAAACCATCCTATTATATTTCCTTGAGCCAAAAGGGTCGCGGTAAGATTAACCAAATCTTTATATTCGATAAAATCGTAAACCGCTTCGAATTTGTTTAGAGACTTTTTTATTTCATCGTTAGAAAACTCGACTCCGATAAAAGAGCCTTTCATTTTATCATAACCTGTTAATTTTCTCTCCTTTCCGTAATGAATATGATACGCCCCCAACGCCGCTCCCAAAGCTCCGCCGGCATCTCCCGCCGCGGGTTGAACCCATATATTTTTAAAAATCTCAGATTCCAATATCTTTGAGTTTGAAACGCAGTTTAATGCAACGCCCCCCGCTAAACATAAATTTTGAGAATTGGCAATATCCCTGGCGGTCCTTGCGAGATTAATCATAACCTCTTCGGTCAATTCCTGAACGGCCAATGCCAGATCGCAATGGTCTTGATTTATTTCTTCGTTTTCAAGTCTTTTTTTAAATCCGAACAGATTGAAGAATTTTTTTTCGTTTATCATTTTATTTCCCGTACAATATTCGAAATAAGCCTGGTTTAAAAAAATAGAACCGTCCTTTTTTATATCCATTATCTCCTTCTTTATTTTTTCCTTAAAATCGTTTTTTCTTCTGGATTTGTTGCCGTAAGGGGCAAGTCCCATAAGCTTATATTCGCCGGAGTTTACTTTAAATCCCAAAAAGTAAGTAAAAGCTGAATAAAAAAGACCTATAGAATGAGGGAATCTGATCTCTTTTAACGGGACAATATCGTTTTTTATCCCCTTAGATATCAATGTCGTAGAGTATTCGCCTACGCCGTCGACGGTCAAAACGGCGGATTCTTCGAAAGGCGATGGGAAAAAAGCCGAAGCGGCATGAGAAAGATGATGAGAAGAATACAATATTTCCGCTTTGGGGTTTATATCCAGATCTTTTAGATTATATTCAAACGAGAACTTTTTCAAAGACCACCCTTTTACAAACTCTTTCAAAGAAATAAATCCTTTCGGCGCAAAAGCGTATATCGTTTCGGTAATTCTTTCGAATTTGGAATACGGTTTTTCGTAAAAGACAAAAACGTCTATATCCTTTATACCGGTTTTAGATTGTTCCAAACAAGCGTTAATGGCTTTATACGGAAAAGAAGAGTCATGTTTTACCCTCGTAAACCTTTCCTCTTGATTGGCAGCTATTATATTGCCATCTTCGATTAAAACCGCCGCGGAATCGTGGTACAAAGCGGAAATTCCCATTATTTTCATAGTAAATATTATATAAAATAATATAAATGAAGGCTTTTTTTATAAATCCTCACATGCCGGCTTCTTCATGGTTTAATTCCTCCGCGGCCGGTGTATCTCCGCCATTGGGTCTTCTATCGATAGCGAGTTATTTCATCGAAAAAGGCAACGATGCGACAATATTGGATAATTCGGCGGAGATGTTAAGCGAAAAAAACATTATAGAAAAAATAAAAAGATATGCTCCGGATATAATAGGGATAACAGCCACTACGACAAATTTTAATATAACCAAAGGTTTGGTATCCCTTATAAAGAAAGAAACAGATATACCGGTAGTACTTGGAGGGCATCACGTATCGGCATTGCCGGAATATTCCATAGAATCCACCGAAGCGGATTTCGTTATAATAGGAGAAGGAGAAAAAAGTTTTTTGAAGCTGGCCGAAAAAATAAAAAACGGAGGAAGCCTCGCAGATATAGGAGGGCTTTGCAGAAAAGAAAGCGGGAAAACAATATTCAACAGGAATATCGAAAATATTGAAGATATAAAAGATTTGAAGCTGGATTACTCTTTACTGCCGATAGAAAAATACAGACCGTCGCTGTCTCGAAGGCTTACTCCCGGAGTATTTTCGGCCGTAATAACGTCGAGAGGATGCCCTTACAAATGCAAATTTTGCAGCAAGCTTTACGGGGAAAAATACTTATTAAGAAACGAAGAAACGGTAATAAAGGAAATAGAGTTTTTAAAGAAAAAATATAATATTTCAGAACTTATAATATGGGACGATACATTTACTTTTGAAAAAGAAAGAGCGATTTACTTATCCAGATACATAAAAAAGGTATCGAGCGCTTTCTGGAGCTGCTATTCGAGGGTGGATAAAGCGGACGATAAATTATATTTTGAACTTTCAAACAACGGACTTAAAGAAATAGTGTTCGGGGCCGAAAGCGGAAACGATAATATATTAAAAAACATAGATAAAAAAATAACAAAGGACCAAACTAAGACCGCCATAGAACTGACAAAAAAAGCTAAAATTTCGAGTTTCGTAAGCGTAATACTTGGGCTTCCCGGAGAAACGAGGCAAACGATAGATGAAACAGTAGATTTTTTCATATCCTTAGAGCCCGATTATGCCGCATTCACCACGCTCATTCCTTTTCCCGGAAGCGAATATTTCGATACGGCTATAAAAAAAGGGTTAATAGATTTAAAAAATACTGACTGGGACAGTTATGTCACTATATTTTCATCCAAATTACCGCCATGTTCTTTATGCGATCTTACTACGAAAGAATTGGTAGATATGCAAAAATACGCCATGAGAAAATTCCTTTTTAGACCCAAATATATAAAAAAACACTTTAATAAAATTTTAAAAGAAGGTCTTTTCAGAGCAGGAACCGTTTATAAAGGAGCGAAAACTGTTTTAAAACATCAACTACATAAAATATGACGACCGATATAGTTTTAATATCTCCGCATCAACCTAAAACCGCAAATATACTGAGAACCGCATCTGGAATAACTCAACCTTTATCCATATCGTATATCGCTTCATTTTTAATAAAAAACGGCTACTCGGTTAAAATTATAGATAACGATATAGAAAACTTGTCTCCAATAGATTTGGAAACGAGAATAAGAAAATTTAATCCCATATCAGTCGGCATAACCGTCTCCACATCTTCGACTAATACGGCCATAGAAATAGCTAAAATAGTAAAAAAAATAAACGGAGCGATAAAAGTCATCGCCGGCGGAATACAACCGACGATATTACCTCATATTCTTTTAAAAAATAACGAAATAGACATATGCGTCATAGGAGAAGGGGAGATAACTTCTTTGGAACTCTTAACGGCGATAAAATACAATCGAGACATTTCGAAAATAAATGGAATAGCATATAAAAAAAACGGAGAAATAAAAATTACCGAACCGAGAAAACTCATAGATAATCTGGATAAACTTCCCATTCCAGCCTACGAGCTTCTTCCAATGAATCGCTACACATTACCGGCATCCAGAAGGCTAACGAGTTATCCCATAGCTTCCGTTATCACATCGAGAGGATGTCCGTATTTATGCAAATTCTGCAGCCATAATACCGTTTTTAAAAACAAAGTAAGGTTTCGATCTCCCGAAAACGTTTTGGAAGAAATGAAATATTTAAGAAAAAAATTCGACGTAAGAGAATTCATATTCTGGGACGACTCTATACTTTTGGACAAAAACAGAGCTATAAAGATTTTTAATATGATCAAAGAAGAACTGCCGGATATTTATTTTACCTGTTCAAGCAGGGTGGATCATATAAACGAAGGAATAGCCAAACTTATGTACGAAGCGGGATGCAGAATGATACTTTTCGGGGCGGAATCCGGTTCGCAAAAGATACTGGATTCGATAAACAAACAAATAACGGTCGGTCAAATAATAAAAGCCGTAGAAATATGTAGAAATAACAAAATAATGTCTTTTTGCAGTTTTATAATAGGAACTCCCGAAGAAACGAAGGAAACCCTGGAAGAAACAAGAAGATTCGTGTTAAAATTGGATCCTGATTTCGCAATATTTACCATATTCACGCCGCTTCCAGGCTCTTATTATTTTAACCGGCTAATTAACAATGGAAAAATAGACATTGGTTCGGCGAATTGGAACGATTATATAAATTTATTATCCTCTTCCGCGCCGGCTGCATCGGTCAATATCGATTTGACAAAAGAAGAATTGGTGTATTATCAAAAAAAATTATTCAGAGATTTCTATCTCAGAGCTTCGTATATTTTAAAAAGAATTAAAAAAATCAAAAACAAACAAATGTTTTACCAAACGATAAGAGGAGTCAAAGCCATAATAAAGCTTGAGGCGAATAAATTTTATGAATAAAATAGCGACGATAACCTTAGATTCGGATACTTTCGCGGAAGAAATATCGGCGGAGTATTCGACAGACGAAAAAGAAAAAATAATAACTGAAACATACAAAAAATCTATCGAAAGGATATTCGACGTATTAAACAATCACGGGATAAAAATTACTTTTTTTATAATATCCTCTCACTTAGAGTACTCTGATTGCGTAAAGATAACCCAAAAAATTTTATCCGAAGGCAACGAAATTGGAGACCATTCCTACTCTCACGACAGGAAAATAATAAATCTCAAAGAAAGCGAATTTTTGAAAGAAATAGAAAATTCAAAAAACATATTACATAAAAAACTAAACGTAACTCCGTCCGGATTCAGATCCCCGGGAGCCGAGATAAACGAAAGTATGATAAAAATATTGTCTTCAAAAAATTATCTATACGATTCCTCATCTAACTCTTCTTTCTTATACTCAAAGTTAAAAAAGATTTACTTTGCTTCTTTTAGAAAAGAAAAATATAATCATTATAAAATAACAAATACGGATCTTCCTCGCAAAATAAATTCCATATACGAATTTCCCTTAACCGCATCCTGTTTTCTGGGACTGCCCCTATTTAACTTTTTCCTCTCGCCTCTCGGAAAATTTGGAACCGGGATACTGAATCGAACGATAGAAAAAAAAGAATACCTAAATTATGTCATACACTTACACGAATTCATATCGGATAACGAAATAAAGGGTATTCATATTAAAAAAGGCCTTATGAATATTTTTAACAATACTATAAAGGAAAAGATAAACTTTTTAAACGAAGCGGTAAAAAGATTTAAAAATCTTTCGGAAATTAAAACTCTTAAAGATTTTTATTATAATTTATCGTATATAGAAAAATGAAGAATTTTATAAAATACATATCGGGATTTTTAGGAATTTTGTTTCTTTCTTTTTTGTTTTTGGAGATTATATTGAATATCTCCGGAATATTATACCGGGATATTAGAAAAAAGGAATTCATGGACTCGAACAAAAATACCGACCAAACCGTCACGATAATCGCGATGGGGGATTCCCACACATACGGCGGAAACGTAAAATACGATCAAACGTATAGCTACCTTTTATGGGAAAAACTCAGAGCCTATCAGAAAAACAAAAAAATAAATCTGATAAATGCGGGCGTATGCGAGTATAATTCCTCTCAGGTATTATACGAGCTTGATAAGAATATAGCGAAGCATAATCCCAATTACGCCATAATACTCGTAGGCTCGAGCGATTTCTGGAACCTGATAAATCCGAACGAAAAAAGCTCTTTTACGATAAAAAATCCGTCTTACGACGCAGAACAAACGGAAATCAAACAAAGAATATACGGAAAAGAAAACAATATATGGCAAAAAACCAAATCCTATAAATTTTTTAGGTTAATGATATTAAACATATATTTCAAAAAAGCCGTCGATAAAATGGAAAAGGAATTTATAAAAATAGACGACTCTTCTTTAATGCCTATTACATCTCAAATATTTATGGAAATGTTTAAAAAAAATCAACATTCGAAGGTTATAGAATACTCGTTAAAATTGCTTAAAGCTCTGCCTCCGGATTCGATTTATTATGATAAATCTTTATCCATCTTCTACGCGATATCCATAGCTTATCAATTCCAATCCAAGTATAGCGCTATCGAAATAGCTAAAGAATTGGAATCGATACTATCCCAAAGACCCGAAATTCAAAATAAGGAATTTATATTAAAGTACATAAATTATTTCAAGGAAAGGGACAAATTCGAGCTCGAAGCCCAAAAAAGACTCGAATCCAATCTTATCGAAATAAATAAACGATTAAGATCGAAAAAAATAACTCCGATTTTTCTAACCTATCCTTCGGAATACAAAATAGCAAACCGCATAATAAAAAAAACGACCAAAAATACCGATTCTTATATAATAGATTTGGAGTCTGTTTTTAAAAATCTTCTTTTATCAGAAAACAAAGAAAAATACTTCGACGACGACGAGCATATCAATGCCAAAGGGCACAGGATAATAGCCGACGAGATATTTAATTTTTTAAAATCAAAAATATGACTAAATGCCCAATATGCGGTTTTTTTAAAACAAAAATTTACTGGAAACATAAGGATATGATCATCGACAAGTGCGATGGATGTCAAACGTTATTCCAGGATCCTAAAAGTCCGGTTTTAAACGACAACGAATTAATAACTCAAATTTATGAACAATACAAAGAATCTTTTGAAAATCATATTTCCATAAACATTTCAAGGATAGAAAAGATAGAAAAAATAACGGGAATAAAAGTAAAAAACTTGAAAATACTCGAAATAGGCTGCGGCAACGGAGCCCTGGGCTCGATATTAATCGATAAAAAAAACGATTATTGGGCGTTTGAGGCGTATCCGGTTTTTCAAAAAGAATTGGCCCGGAATAAAAAATTATCGGACAAAGTTTTTTTCTCTCAATTCGATCCCCAAAAAATAAAAGGGGGAAATTTCGATTTAATAATCGCAAACGACGTTATAGAACATCTTCTCGCCCCCTTAACACTTCTTAAACAACTGAGAGATTTTATGAAAGAAAAAGGATTAATATGGATAGAAGTGCCTGATGAGTCTTATATCGAAATAAAAGGATTAATAAGAATAATAACGAAAATGTACGTAAAAGGATATCCAACAAATCCGGACCATAAAATATTGTTTGACAAAAAAACTTTTCTGAATTTTTTAAAAATTAGCGGATATAAAATAAAAAATTATGAAATAGACTCGGTCTGGGGAGACAAAGAAAAGCTCTCGGTTGTTTTTAACGGAAAGATCCCGTTTTATGTAAAAACGATATCGGAGATATTAAAGATTACTTCTCTGGATAAAATAATAGGGGCAAGCATAATAGGGGTTTTAGAAAAATGAAGAAAAAAGTTTTTTTTATTTTTGTTTTAATCTTATTCTCGCTGGAATTAATATCTCGAATAACTTACAAAGAAACCTACTACGACAAAATAATAAAAATTTTAACTCAAGATCCGAAGCTCTTATGGAAAACAAAACCCAATCTAAACACGATATTCGAATCCGTAGTTCTAAAAACAAACTCATTTGGTTTTAGAAACGACGAGATATCACTAAAAACTAAAAAAAGAATAATAATAATGGGGGCTTCTCCATCCTTCGGCTGGGGCGTAGCTGAGGAAAAAACCTACCCGTATTTGATTTCAAAAAAACTAAAAGGCTATGAAGTAATAAACGCCTCCATAATAGGATACTCCTCTTACCAGGGGAGGATTTTATTTGAAACTGTAATCAAAGATATGTCTCCGGATATAATAATATTCGCATACGGGGTTAACGATCCGGATAGATACCGTTTTTTTAGAAATGAAGACAAATCCGACAAAGATTTAAAACCTTTAAAAAGTTACGATTTGTATTTTTCCGAGATATTGAGAAAATCTTATTTTTTGAAAAAACTTTATTTATTTTTAGCCGACAACGGTATATTAAAACCCGAAATCCATTTTAGAAGAAGAGTAGAGCCCTCGGATTATATAGAAAACATAAAATACTTTAAAGACGAATGCCATAATAAAGGAATAAAACTTATTCTTCTCACATCTCCGTTTTTAATTCCTCCAAATTACGAAAAATATTCAAAATGCCTCGAAAAAGAAATAAAAAAATGCGTTCAAAATGAAACCGGTGGGAATTACGATTTCAAAAAAATACAAGAAGCCCAACTTTCACAAATATACAAGGACATAACGGAGTATAATTCCGATTTGCTCGATTACGCAAAAAAAGAAAAAATATCTAATATAGATCTTTTTAAAATTTTCGAAAACAAAAAAGATCTTTTTTTAAAACCGGACAAGGATATGGTGCATTTTTCGGAAAAAGGACATAAAAAGATAGCGGAAATAATTATAAAAGAAATAACCAAGAAATGAAACCGAAAATACTCTTAATAAAAGCAAAGTGCAATAATTTCTTCGGAGAGGCGCAGCCTCCTTTAGGTTTGCTCTACATATCGGCGTCACTAAAGAAAGAAGGATATAGCGAGATAGCGCTTTTCGAGGCCGAAAAATATTCGGAGGGATACAAAGAAAAATTAAAAGAAATATTAGACATTCATAATCCCGATATAGTCGGCATAAGCGCAATAACCGCGGAGTCCGTATCGGCTCATAAAATGGCTGAAATAATCAAAAACTTTAATCGAAAAATAACTATAATAATCGGAGGACCTTATCCCTCACATTATCCCGAATATGCAGCCGAAGACAAAAATATAGATTTTACTGTAATCGGAGAAGGCGAAAAAACAGTAGTTGAAATATTAAAACATATTGAAAACGGAAGAGAAAAAATAAACGAAATAAAAGGAATAGCTTATAAAAAAAACGATTCGATAATAACAAATCCTCCCGCTATATTAATAGATAATTTGGACGAGATTCCAATTCCCGACTGGGGACTTATAGATTTCGATTCTTATTCCAACTTTATTCCGCAATCTCCTTTCTTATACGGCAAGAAATACGCCGTAATACTGACCTCGCGAGGATGTCCGTGGCATTGCACATACTGTCACAATATTTTCGGAAAAAAATTTAGAGCTCATTCTCCACAAAGAGTGATAAAAGAAATGGAAATTTTATATAAAGAATATGGAGTGGAAAATATCGAAATTACAGATGACATATTTAATCTGGACATCGAAAGAGCAAAAAAAATATTAAAAGAAAAATCGGAAAAACTTCCAGATGTAAAACTTTTTTTTGTAAATGGCTTTAGAGGCGATATACTGGACGATGAGTTTATAAATTTATTAAAACCTTCAAATACAAAATATGTTACTTTGGCTCTGGAAACCGGAAGCGTAAAAATACAAAAAGAAATCAAAAAAGAGATGAATTTGGAAAAGTTATATTCAAACGCCGGAAAAATAGTGAAAAAAAAGATCTTTACTAATATGTTTGTCATGTTTAATTTTCCGAAAGAAACGATTTCGGACGTATTTCAAACCATAAAATGGCTTTTAAAAATGCCGGTACATACTTTCATGCCGAGCTACCTGATGGCTTATTCCAATACGGAAATAGCCAAACATGTGGAAAAAAACAAAGTAATAACTCCGGAAAACGACATTTATATATACATATCGGTTAAAAAATTTATCAATTATTCAAACATGAAAAACTGGCAATTGATATCATTAAAAATTATTTCAAATATAATATTTTATTTTTTCTTTCCGACCAGGATATATAGAATTTTCAGGGATATGCCTTACGGGGATTTTAAGGTTCTGGCTCTTTTGTTTAAAAAATTAATTACAAGAACCTTATTCCCCAAATAATCCATGTTATAGTATAATGTAAAATATAGGATAACGATGAAATATAAAACCAAAGACGAATTAAGAAATAATTTTAAAATAAAAAACAACTGGGATTTGATAGTATTTTTGTTTCATATGATAAGAATAACTAAAAAATGGTGGCTAATACCTCTTTTAGTCGTTTTGGGGATTCTTGGGCTATTCGTGAGCATAACGGCCAAATCTTCTGTTCTACCTGCCATATATGCGCTATTTTAAAAAACTCGTCAAAATACTGTTTTTAATAACAATAGGATTGCTATTATCCGAAGTTCTTTTACTTTTAATAAAAATAAAGACCATAGAAGAAAGGGATTTTATCGAATATCCAGACAAAAAGATAATTTTGTGCATAGGAGACAGCTATACGTTTGGAGGAGAGGTGGAAAATAAAGACTCCTATCCTTCTCTGCTATCAGAAATGATAAAAGAAAAAGGATTTACCGCCGTAAATTTAGGAATATGCGAAGCGGATACTTCCACAATATCGGAAAAATATATAAATTTTTTAAAAAACAAAAAACCGGAAAAAGTTATCTTTTTAGGGGGAAGTGCGAATCTTTTTGGATATAAGAGCCCAAATAAATTTTTTTTTGAAAATCTTAGAACATACAAGCTTCTAAGAATTTTTTTTATAAATCTAAAATCCTGGGTATTATCCGAAAAATCCAAAAAAGAAATTTACGCAAACCATATACCCTTCGAAATAGATTTATATAAAAATTACCCAGCCAATTCGGAAAATTATTATACGCAAAAGACGATAAGCCTTCTATTTGAAAAAAGGAATTTTAAACAAGCTTACGAAGCGGCGATAGAAGGATTGGAAAAATTCCCTGAAAGCATAAACTTACTCTGGCTTACGGCCAACTTAAACTTCAAGCTAAATAACATAAAAGAATCGGAAAAAAACATAAAAAAAATATCGGAATTCGCATATAAATCTACCGATTTAAATGATTCTTCTTTAAACGCAAAAGGAATAATTTTAAGAGGTCTTGCGGAATGGGATATAATAAACTATAAATTCGACAAAGCGACCGGCAAAATAATACAAGCGTTAAAATACATGAAAAAACTGACAAAATACGACATATACGTAATAAAACAAACATTTCTAATGCAAAGCTCACTATCGGCCGATAATATATACGAAGAACTGATAGAAATTTCTAAAACCAATTCGGAAATCGCAGAAGATAAAAACTTTAAAAAACTTATCGAGTATTTTAAAAATTTTAAAAAAAATGAATCTCAAGTTTTAAATTGGATAGAATCAGATATTCAAAAAATAATAAATATTTCGAAAAAGAATCGAATCGAATTATATATTATGACATATCCGTACCCATATACCAAAGTAAACGATTTAATAAGAAATGTTTCTCAAAAAAATAAAATAAAGATTATAGACGCCGAAAAATATTTTGCCGAACTTGGCGAAAGCGATAAAAGCCTTTATTTTAAAGATACCGACCATTTAAGCGCTCAAGGGAATCTATATCTTTCCAAAATAATTTATAATCGAATTTTTGAAAACAAATGAAAATTCTTTTGGTAAAACCGAGAAATACGAAAATAAAAATAACGACCCAACCGTTAGGGTTAATGTATTTGTCTTCTTATCTAAAAAACAAAGGATATTCCGAAGTCAAAATTATAGATATGGCTTTTATCTCGAAAAAAAAACTTTTGGAAATCTTATTGGATTTTAAACCGGATATGGTCGGTTTAGGCTCGATAATATCCGAGTCTAAAGAAACTCACGAAATAGCCAGGATAATAAAAAGTTATCTCAAAGAATGTTTCATCGCCGTAGGCGGTCATTACCCCACATCTCTTCCTTACGAATGCTTAAAAGACAAAAATATTGACTTTATAATATGCGGGGAAGGCGAAAAATCTTTTTTTAATCTTGTAGATAACCTTTCAAAAAACAAAGACACATCTTCGTTAAACGGGATATGGATTAGGAACAAAGATCGAATAATAAACAACGGAATATCCGACTTGGAAGATATTATCGACTCTTTGCCAAAGCCCGATAGGGAAGGATTAGTCCTGAAAGATTACTCCAAATTTGTTCCTCATACGCCTATTCTTTACGGTTTGGAATATGCGGATATAATAACCTCAAGAGGTTGTCCTTTTAACTGCGTTTTTTGTCATAATCTTATGGGGAAAAAATTCAGGTCTCACTCGCCAGAAAGGGTCATATCAGAAATATTGGATATTAAAAACAAATACGATATAAACAATGTAGAAATAATAGACGACATATTTAATTTCGACATCGATCGCGCGAAAAAAATACTTAATATGATAATAGATTTAAAGATAAATGTTAATCTATATATATGCGGAATAAGAATCGATCTTTTAGACGAAGAAACTATAAATCTTATGAAAAAAGCCGGAGTAAAGTATGTGGGATGCGGGCTTGAAAGCGGAAGCGATAAACTTCAAAAAATAATAAAGAAAAATCTAAATCTTAAAAAATTTAAAGAAAATACCGATAGCCTTTACAAAAATAAAATATTCATAACCGCCGGAATTATTTTCGGATTTAAAGAAGAAAGCATAAAAACTTTTATCGAAACATTAAGCTATGTCTTAAAACTCAAGATACATTCCATAATGACCGCAGGTTTAAGAATATATCCCGGAACCCAACTTTCTAATAACGATAAAGATTTGATATCGGCAAAAAACGATAAAGGATTGTATACCGATTACTTCTCATCACATATGCCGCTAAAAAGAAACATAAAGACTTCCGTTCAAAAATATTTGCTAAACGTATTTTTTTATATAAATCCGCATAGGATATATATTATATTTAGAGATTTGCCAGAAAAAAATATTCGGATTTTAAAATTGCTTTTTGTCAAATTTATAAAAAGGATTTTATTGATAAGATGAAAGCCTTCATAATATCCGCAAATAAAAGATGCGATTCCAATTCCGCAGACGTATCGGTAATAATAAAGCATCTAAAATCAAACTTAATAGAAATTACAGACACCCCCGACAAAGCCGACATAATTGTAATATCTACCTGCGGTTCGGTAATCGAAACTAAGAAATACAGCATAGATTTGATAAAATCGACGGCCGAAAGATTTCCTAATAAAAAGATAATAATATTCGGATGTCTTTCTAAAATAGACTATCAAACCATAAAAGAATTAACCTCTACAAACCCCGATATCAAGATAGCAAAAGAGTTAGCCGATATGGACAAAATATTAAAAACCGAAAAAAAAATAACCGATATCGAAGAAAGAGAATTTGACGAAAATATATATGCCGTTTTAAAAAACGATCCGGTAAAAATATACCCCTTTGCATACAGAGTAATAAAATTTATAACAAATTTTAAAATACCGCTCCGCCTGAAAAAAAAGCTCGAAATCATATTACATGCCAAAAGGGCTAACATATTAATAGGAAACGGATGCGCCGGAAATTGTTCATACTGTCTTATCAAAATATCCAGAAAAAATCCCAGATCGAGAACCGAACAAGAGATAATAAGAGATATAGAAAAATATAAAAACAGCGGTAAAATAATAAATCTTACCGGAGACGATTGCGCAAGCTGGGGGGAAGATATCGGGAAGACTCTTCCGGATTTATTATTAACATTAAAAAAGGAATTCCCGGATATAAAGTTCGAACTAAGATATCTAAATCCTCAAAGAATACTGGAAAATCCCAAAGATTATAAAAAAGTTTTATCGGACCCAAACATTAACTCTATAAACATATGCATACAATCAGGATCGAACAAAATACTAAAACTTATGAACAGAAATTACGAAATAGAAAAGGCGCTAAATTTCGTAAAAGAAATAAAAAAAGAAAATCCGAATATAATTATAAGGACTCATATAATAACCGGATATCCTCAATCAAATTTTAAAGATTTTATATTAACCCTGAAAGCTATAAAAAATTTCGATATGATAAATACATTCATATATTCTCCACGGGGATACGAAAGAAACTTATCCTCGGCGATAAAGGGGAAAATGGAAAGTTTTATAATATCGATTTATAACATTTTAAAACTATTTACCAGTTAGCCTATCTTAGTTTTAAGATTATTTTAAAAATCAATATTTTAAACAACAGATCCGTTATATTAAGCAATATTTTCAATTTGTTCGGAGAGTATAATATTATACGAAATATCCTTTTGATATCGTAAAACTCGACATATGCTTTATATATATAATATTTGGTATCGTCCTCCGAGTATTCGAAAAAAGAATCATAAGACTTTTCTCGAATACTCCCGGAATAATCTGAAAATTTAAAAAAATGAGCTATTATAAGTTTCGTTTTTTTTATATAATCGAAGGTATTTTTCAAATCGTTTTGGGTCTCTCCCGGATAGCCAAATATAAAATAACCAGCTGGGATAATATCATATTTTAAGCACAAATCTACGGCGGAATTTATCGATTCTATTTTTATATTTTTATTCATTATTCTATTTCTTAAATCATCAGAAGCAGATTCTATGCCAAAATAAATTTTATAACAACCTGATTTTTTCAAAATTGAAATAAACTCCTCGTCTATCAAATCGGCTCTCATTCCGTTTGGAAAAGAAAAAGCCAGAGAAGAGGAGTATTTTCTATTAATTTCGCAGAATATTTTTTTTGCTCTTTCAAGGTCGAAATTAAACACGTCGTCTATTATATGGAATTCTTTTATGCCGTATTTTTCGACGAGAATGCTTATTTCTTTTAAAACGTTTTCAACGCTTCTTTTTCTAAATTTTTTCCCCAAAGTGGAATGACAAAACTTACAACCGTAAGGACATCCCCTCGATGTTATTATCGGCATATATCTTCTATATTTATTTACCCCGTTCCAGTTATAAACCTCGAAATATTTATCCATTTCGATAATATCCCAGTCCGGGAAAGGAATATCGTCGAGATTATCGGCATATAATTCCGATTTATTAAAAACAATATTATTATCTTTCAAGTAAGCTATATTCAAAAGATCTTTTTCATAATTGTAAAATATATGATTTATAAGCTTTAAAAAAGCCTCTTCGCCTTCTCCGCAAACGACAAAATCTATCCCGCGAGATTTTAAAAGCTCTTTGTAAGAAACGGTAGGGTATGGTCCTCCCGAAACGGTAATTATATTGGCATTTATTTTTTTTACCTCTTTCGAAAGCTCCAAAAGAAGATTTTTTTCGCAAGAAAGAGAAGAAAAGGCGACGATGTCGGGAGAGTAATCGTTAATTATCTTTATAAAATCCGAAAGATTGTAAAAATAGAAATCGACCAATTTAGTATCTATTTCTTTTAATTTTTTTTTTAAGTAAGAAGAGACGTACATTATTCCTAACGGCGGAATCGGACCACCGATTCCAAGCTCCATAGATGTTCTTACAAACAATATTTTTATCACTTATCCCCGCATTTTAAAGGATATGTGTCTTTTTGAATGAAAAGATCCTTTCTAAATTCGCCGTCGTTCATAATACAACCGCTTTTACCAGAATACTTCAAAGAAAACTTATATTCCATTAAAGACAATATTTCTTCGATATTTTTATCTCTAACGTTTCCGAAGCTTAGAGGCACGGCCGGACAGGGCTGAACCTCTCCGGTGGGAGATATGTAAATAAGGTTGCCTCTCAAAGCCGAACATCCTTTGGAATTACTTTTTACCATCTCCAAAGCGTCTTCTATATAAACAAAAGCCGGGTCGGTTAAACCCATAAGACGACTTGTTTCGCTATCGTTAAGCAACTCCTCTTCTTTTTTTCTCCATTTCCCGGAAAGTATGGGAAACAATATTTTGACTCCTTTTACTTTAAGTTTCTTTCCTAAATCTATTATCTTTTCTAGATCTCCGGAGTTTAAAGCTCTTTTGGAAGCGTAAGTGGATATGATTACCGGAATATTGTTTTTAACGCAAATTTTTATAGCGTTTACTGCTTTTTCAAAACATCCGTCGTATTTCCTTAAAAAATCATGAATTTTGGGGTCCGAACTATCTATGCTTACATTTATATTTCCGATCCCGGCTTTTTTAAGCTCGGAAACCAATTTATCGTTTATAAATATTCCGTTGGTATCTATTGAGGTTCTAAGCCCCAACTTAGATGCGAAAGAAACGAGTTCGACTATATCTTTTCTTAAAAGAGGCTCTCCGCCGAAAAAAGTTATTTTTAAAACGCCGAATTTTTTAAGCGAAAAAATTATTTTCTTTGCAGATTCGCTATCTATTTCCTCTTTTTCCATGTAATCTCCTACCGAACAATGAACGCAAGAACACTGGCATCTATATGTCAAAGCAAAAACCGCAGAAACGGGCACTCTTTTGCCCAAAAGATATCTTTTAAAAGAAAATCTCAGTATTTGTATTATATTATTAAAAGTAATATTATTAAAAAACACTCTTATTCCGAATACAAACATCTTAAAGCTTCTCATAAAAGACCTTTCAATAGAAAGAAAACAAATAAATATAAAACAAAAAGCATCAGTATGTTAAAATAAGTATTAAAAATAACCGCAGTAATGGGGGAAAACCCATACAAGATATCGACAATCCTTTTTCTCGTTGCGAAAAACATAGAAGTATTTATCATTCTGAATGTTATAAAAGATAATGACCCCATTTTTAAAGCTAATTTATTTAATCCCATTAACCCGAACAAAAAATAAGAAATAAGCGATAAAAGATATATGGGGAAAACAAAAGTTAAAACGGATAAAAAAGATAGTTTATTCGGTTTTGAGTTTAAAGCGCAACATCTTTTGGAATCCAATATCATATATACTTATATATCTTAGATTTTTCTTTTTTTTCCTTATACTCCGAAATCATATTAAATACTCTTTCAAACTTATCTCTATAAAAAATTAAAACTTCTTTTCTATAATCATCCGTTCCTTTAAACGGAAGATAATACCAGAAAAGCCATATGTTAAATAAAACAAATTGAAAACACCTCGGTTGCATCCGCCTATCCATTTCCGTTCCTTTAACGTTTTCCGAAGGCATTATCCCCAACTCGTAAAGCTTATAACCCGTAGTTTTTTTTCTCGTTTCTTCCGTACTTTGCTCGTAATCCTTAAGTCCGGGAATTTCCTCAAGCCTGAATCTATCGACAAAATCTATATCGGATGGGGCCTCGAAATCGAAAACCGGATTTTCATAATTTATGCCTATTTTGGAATAGTATTCTTTTAAAAGATCCAGATATCCCCTTTGCTGATCCGGAAACATATACATTCCGTTGTTTGCCCCGTCCGCTATTTCGTCTATTTGATTGTCTATGCAATAAATCGCGGCTCTTAAATGCATTGCCAGTTTGCATAATCCGCATGTCGTAAGATTAAAAAAACCGTATTTAAACAGGTTTCTAAAATAATTCTCGTAAGATATAAAAGCGAACAACTTATCTACATCGATTATTTTATGAACGAATCTGCCCGGATACTTATTCATCAATTTTTTAGCGTTTAATTCGGCGTTTTGAGCCGAAAAGATTCCTTTTCTTGAAAAAGTAAGCAGATGAACGGTGTTAACCTTCTCTAGCAATAAAACAGCGGAAAGCGTAGAGTCCGTACCGCCGGAATAAAGCAAAACTGCGTTATCTTTTAACGGGTTCATTCTCATTTAAATTTTTGATTATAAATTTTAGAGTATATATGTAATTCATATATACAAACTGCACAACCCATCCCAATAATTCGGAATAATAAATTCTTAACCTATGAGGCAATAAAACACCGATAAAACATATGAAAAAAGCGAAAAAACGCCTTATTTGGATAATCATACAAATATTATATAAAATAAACATAATGAGGATTCTTTTAATCCAGGCCAAACTCTTACCAAAACTGATAACGATAAACCCTCCTCACGGACTTATGTATATTTCGGCGGTATGCAAACAAAACGGATATAAGGATATAAAAATATTGCATCTGGACATATTTGACAAAGATTGGAAAAATGAGATACTTAAATTCAGACCGGATATCGTCGGAATCGGATCCATTACAGCTCAAGGTAAATCTATGCATGAAATAGCCGGATTTGTTAAGGAAAATACGAAGGCTAAAGTCATAGTCGGGGGAGCTTATCCAACTTACTATTATCAAGACATTCTCAAAGACAAAAATATAGACATCTGCGTAATAGGCGAAGGAGAGAAAACTTTTTTAAAGATTATAAAGTATTACGAAAACAAAACAGACATATCGGAAATACCGTCAATAGCATATCTGGACAAAACCGGTATTAAAATAAATCGAAAAAAAGAAATATACGATAATTTGGACGAACTTCCCTTTCCGGATTACCAATCTATAGACGTATACAAATATCAAAAATTGGTAAATAGCAGCATATATACATACGGATCGAAAACAATGACTATATATACTTCGAGAGGATGCCCGTTCGATTGCATATTCTGCCATAAGGTTCACGGCAAATCGTTCAGGGCTCATTCTCCCAAAAGAGTAATAGAAGAAATCAAATATCTTCACGACACCTATGGGATAAAAGCGATAGACATAATGGACGATATAGCGAATTTTAACCCGGCCAGATTCAACGATATTTTAAAAATGTTTAAAAAAGAACTGCCCCAAGACACGGCTCTTTATTTTTCCGGAGGATTGTCGGCAAAGACTTTAACCGAAGAAAACATCGAAGTTATGAGCCAATCCAGAGTTAAATATTTTGCCATAGCTGTAGAAAGCGGTTCGGAAAGAGTTCAGAAATTAATTAAAAAAAATCTGGATCTTAAAAAAACCAAGGGACTGATAGATTACGCCGTTAAAAAAGGCTTATATGTTCACGGTCTTTTTATGATAGGCTTTCCTTTTGAAACGAAAAAAGATATAGAGCAAACCGTAGATTTTATGAAAAACTCCAAACTCCACACTATGATTCTATCCACCGCGATGGCGTATAAAGGAACTGAACTGGCGAAAATGGTAGCTGTGTCCGAAATAAAAAACATAAATTCCGATAGATTTCATTATTCAGATTACGAAGGATTTATAAAATCGGGAATTCTATCGGAAACCGAATTAAAAAAATTGAAATTCAAAGCCAACGCGCATTTTTATTATTCTCCGATAAGAATTTTTAGAATTTTAAGATCGCTTCCGAGCAAAAACCCCAAATTATTATGGATACTGATTTTAAAATTTTTAAAGAGAAGCATAATAAAATGATTTTAAAATTTTTTCTGTTTATTACTTTCGCTTTATTATCAGTATTTATTCATTGGAAGGAGATATCCGATCCCGATACCATATATAGAGACAACTATTATCATTATCTCGCTTATTCTCAAAACGAATCGGATTTGTTTGAAAAAGATTTGATAAATAAATCCTTAACCGCGACCAATCTAAAAAACATTTTATTTAACCCCATCGTTTCGCTTATATATTCGTATTTCTTAAAGTTTGCATCCACGCCCAAATACATATCCATAGCGATAGCCGTTATCTCACAAATTTTAGCATCGGTTCTTTTCTTCTATTTTATCCGCCAAAGTCTTAACATAAAAAAAATCGAAATAGTTTTTATTTATTCTTTATTTTTCTCTATTTTTATATCCGTCACCGACATATTTTTCTCAGACTTCAGGAGAAATATAGGTTTTCTTTTATTTTTAGCTACGATTTTTCAGTTTTATTCTCAAAAAGATAAGGCATTTTTGTTATTCTCGGCATTTTTCGGATATTTCTACTCGGCCTCTTTGCCGTTTATCCTAACTCTCGTCTATTTTCGGTTTATCCGTTTGGGCAAGAAAATCAAATTATATTATTTTATCCCGCTTATTTTAATTTTATTGGCGATATTAAATCACGATATTTTAAAAACTCAAATAGACAAAATAAAAAACGGATTTGAATGGAAAGATCATTTTAAAACTCAAGTTCAAAACATAAATTTTATAGAAAACTATTTTCTAAATTTCAACGAATATCCGAAATTATACGTTTATTATTTTTACTCCATTATATCGATAACCTTAATATCGTTTATAATAATAGCCAAAGAAAAAGCCGAGCTTTTTAAAAAAATATTCGCGAAAGAGGATTTTATTTTATTTTTTTCGGTATTGATATCCTTTTCAATCTCTTGCCTATTTGTTTCTCCGGGATACGCTTCCAAACAGACAAATTTCGCCATCCCTTTTCTCACATCATTAATACTTATAAAATCCAACGAGACTATCGCTAACGAGCTTAGAATAAATATAGGCAAATATTTTATACTAATATTAATTTTAATTTTTTTTCCTTTTAAGCCGGATTCTCAGTTTCAAAAAATAAATTCCGAAACGATGTCGTTTATAAACGAAAACACGTCGACCGACTCATTAATTCTCTCTCATCCTTCCGATATCTTTATACCTTACTTTACCAAAAGAAACTCCTACGCCATGGAAAGTTCTGAAAAAATAATTTGTACCGCAAGTCGGATCTACTGCGCGGAATTAAAAAAAAGATACGATTATTCTACGGATGTTTATTACACCGATTCTCTTGAAAAAATAAAAGAGATAATCGGAAAAGAAAAGATAGACTATGTAATCGTGGATAAAAAATATTATTCAAAATCTTATCTGGAAACGCCTCAAGCCTACGACAAAATAAGAAAATTGTCTTATGAGAAATATCTCTTAAACAAAGAAAAAAAATTTAAAATTTTGGAACTCGCCGAAAAATACGGGACAAAAATAGACGACTCGACATATTTTATAGACGTAAAGAAAATATTATGAGAAGCATAAAAAAAACCATATTTCTTTTAAAACTTTTCATAAAACTTACGCCTTTTCGCTTATACTTTAAAGTCTTATCAAATTATGTAAAAAATCTTTTAGGTTTTTTAACGCCCGCATCATGCGTTTTAGGGGTAACATACAGATGTCAGTTAAACTGCCCCCACTGCTCCGCCGGAAAATACGAAAAAGAAATTTCGGCGGAACTGGACACAAAAGAAATAAAAAAAATTTTGATGGAAATACATAAAATGGGGGTGCCGAGGCTAAACATAACCGGAGGAGAGGCTTTTTTAAGAAAAGACATATTCGAGATTGTAAGGTTTTCTTCTCGATATTTCATAACTATCCTGGAAACCAACGGAGTCGCCGAAAACGAAGAGGTTATAAAAAAGCTAAAGGAATCCGATCTTTCATGCCTTTCGGTGAGTATGGATTGTCCGGAAACGAAACACGAAGAAATAAGAAACAAAAAAGGATTGTTTGAAAATATTCTAAGAACCCTGAAATTTGCCCGAAAATACAAACTCCCGGTAATATTATCCACATACGTTACCAGAGACAAAATAAATACCGATTTCTTCAAAAAGTTTGAAGAGATAGCGAAATCTTATAATGTTACCGCGATAAGAGTAATGCCGCTAAGACCGGTAGGAAACGGACTCTTAAACTTTTGCGAAAAAAACCTTTTAACCGATGAAGATGAAAAAATGATAATAGACTCCATAAATCCTTCTCTTTTTTATTTTAAAGGAATTCCGGGACCTTCGGTATGCGGCATATTTTTAAAAAATACTTTTTATATATCTCCGTATGGAGAAGTCCAGCCCTGCGCATATCTTCCTTTATCTTTCGGAAATATAAAAAATGAAGATTTAAAAAAAATTCTCGATAGGATGTGGGGGCACGAATTATTTAAAAAAACTAAAAATAAAAATTGTCTTATAATCGACAAAGAATTTAGAGAAAAGATATTTAAAAACGCATCCGAATTGCCTCTGGAAATAAGATGAGAATAGGATTTGTAACATCCCATTACGAAAACCTCGGAATCGAATATCTTTGCTCGTATATCAAAAAGCACGGCTTTAATGATTTAAAACTATATTTCGAACCGGCGCTTTTTCATAATTTTTTTTTAGACAAAAATTATTTATACGAAAATTTTTTTAATTTTAAAAAAGAAATTTTGGAGAAAATAAAAAAGGACTCTCCCGATATCGTCGCATTTTCAGTAATATCTGACAACTACGCATGGTCTTTGGAAATGGCAAAAAAAATAAAAGAAATTAAAAAAGATACGGTAATAGTTTTCGGGGGAATACATCCATCTTCGGTTCCGGAATATGTAATAAAAGACGGATACTGCGATTTTGCGATAATAGGAGAGGGGGAAGAAGCGTTTTTGGAGCTTTTAACTCATTTAAAAGAAAATAAGGACCCTCACCAAATAAAAAATTTAGCGTTTCGCGATTTAAAAGGCGAAATACGAATAAATAAACCCAGGGAATTAATATCGAATCTTGACACTCTTCCTTTTCCCGATAAAGAAATATTTTATAAAGAATGCAAAATAGCGATTCAAAACAGTTATACCATAATCGGATCGAGGGGATGCATGTTCAATTGTTCTTATTGCTGGAACTCTTCGATAAAAAAGATCTATCCACATAATTTCTTTAGAAGACGAAGCATACCGAATATAATCGAAGAATTGGAATACGCAAAAAACAAATACGGGATAAAAAGAGTAACTTTTTACGACGAGGTTTTTTCGGCGGACAAAAAATGGCTTTTTGACTTTGCTTCCGAATACAAAAAAAAGATAAATCTGCCTTATTTTTGTTGCGTTCATCCGTATCACATAGACGAGGATACCGTTAAGGCGCTTGAAGATTCCGGGTGCGGAGCGGTAAACATAGGTATACAAACCACATCCTCAAAACTATGGAAAATTTTAAATAGAAATCAAAATATCGACAAAATAAAAAACGCGTTATCGGTTTTAAGAAAATCGAAAATATACGTATATTCCAATTATATGATAGGACTTCCAAACCAGAGCGTATCCGATCTGGAAAAAGATTTTATCTTTTCAGCAAACTACAAGTCGGATATGCCGGCCATATACTGGTTAAGATATTATCCCAATACCGAGATATTAAAAACCGCTCTAAAATTGAATATTTTAAATAAAGATCAGATTAAAGAAATAAACGAAAGCAAAAAATATCTGCCGTATGCGATTACAGGGAACACATTTAATAAAAATTATTCTAAAATAGCAAACTTAATACTATTATCCGGTTATATTCCAAAAGGTTTTGCCGATATCGCGGTAAAATATAAGATATACAAACTAATGCCGTCTAAAAATTTACTTTTCCCGGCGATAGCGATAATGGGATATCTTTCTTTATTAAAAGGCAAAAAACATAACTTTCATTATCTTTCCGTTACGGATTATATTAAAATATATATTAAATACATTTTCAAAAAAATTAAAAGATAATATGAAAAAATTTTATTTTAATTTTAAAAAAATAAAAAACAAATATCTGATAACCGACGATGCCGGAAATTTTCAATATTTATCCGAAAAAGAATTTAACAAATTATCCAAAGACCATATCGACCGGAGGTTGGCAAAAAAACTGGAAAAGTTTAACGATAATTTGCAAAAAATAGAAGATATTAAAAATATAAATTCATCTTCATATAAAAAACCCGGACTTCATATAATGGTAATCAGCGTCAGATGCAACCATTCCTGCGTATACTGTCAGGCAAGCGCAAAAAAAGAAAAAGCCGATATGAGCTATAAAACCGCGAAAAAATCCATAGATTTCGCTTTGGGAATAGATAGAGAAGGACTTGCAATAGAGTTTCAAGGCGGAGAACCGCTTATAAATTGGATTGTTTTGAAAAAAGCGGTGGAGTATGCGAGAGAAAAAGCTCGAAAACTAAAAAAAGATTTGGAGCTCGGGGTGGTGACAAATCTGTCTTTAATGGACGAAAGAAAAGCGGATTTTCTAATAAAAAATAACGTTTACTTATGCACCTCTCTGGACGGCCCCGAGTTTCTTCACAACTCAAATAGAATATATACCGAAGGAAACTCTTACAAAAAAACGGTCCGATGGATAAAGTATTTCAATAAAAAGGCCGGTTGGCGCAAAATAAACGGCAAAAGAGTATTTTATCCGAGACCCAACGCTCTTTTGACGGTTACATCCGAATCTTTGAATTATCCAAAAGAAATAATAGACGAATATGTCAAATTAAATCTAAGATACGTATTCGCAAGGCCGTTAATGCCTTTCGGCTACGCTTCCGACATTAATGTGCTTAAAAAGATATCGTATACTTCCAAAGATTTTATAATTTTTTATAAAAAACTTATAGATTACATCTTATATTTAAATATGAAAGGAACGGATATAAAAGAAAGAACATTAAGGCTATTTTTAACGAAGATAATAAAGAAAAAAGACTCGAATTATCTCGATTTAAGAAGCCCCTGCGGAGCGGCGATAGGCCAAATAGCCTATAATTACAACGGAGAAATATATACCTGCGACGAAGCAAGGATGCTGGCCGCCAGAGACGACGACTTTTTTTTAATAGGAAACGTTTATTCTTCCAAATATTCTCAAATCATATCCGCACCTCAGTCTCGGCTTTGCACCATAGCATCAAACCTCGAGAACCAGCATGTTTGTTTTAGATGCGTTTACAAACCTTACTGCGGGATATGTCCGGTATATAATTATCTCACTCAAAAAAATCCGTGGGGGAATCAAATAACAAACTTTAGATGCGAAATTTATAAAGGAATTTTAGATTACGCGTTTGAATTGATTCGCGACAAAAAAATACTAAAGATTTTCGAAAAGTGGGTCGAAAATGATTATAGATAAAAAAAGAATATGTTTTTATTGTTATTCTCCGGCCAAAGATAGCGGTCATATTAAACGATTAATCAGATTGTCGAAAGAAATTAAAAAAAATAAAAAATACCGAACTTTTTTAATATTAAATTCCAGATACGATATTTTAAACAAAGAATTAACCGCTTTCGATTCCGTTCTTTTTTTAAAATCCGGCGATAATTTTAGCAAAATAATGGATTTTATTGATGGAAACAAGCCGGGCATATTCATCACGGAATTTTTTCCTTTCGGAAGAACCAAAGCGAGGGAAGAAATCGTTCCGATATTGAAAATTCTTAAATCAAAAAAAATACCCATAATATCCGCATTGCCGATCCCGTACTTCACTCATCGCGAAAATAATTTAAACGAACTTGAACGGGATATTAATTATTATGAAAAGATAATTATATTTACTCCGCCCAAAGACATAAAATACTTCGCCTCATCCATAGAATTTGAAAACAGAATCAAATCGGAAACTTTTATAAATTTTTTTAAAAAAATAAGAAAAAAACTGCACTTTATAGGCTATCCGATAGACGATTGCGACGAAGATATAAAGGAAGAAAAGAACTCGATACTCGTAACAAACGGAGCGGGGTCGGTTTTAAAAAAAATAATAGATTCTTCGATAATTGCCAAAAAAGAATTATCAAAAGACATAAATATGACGATAATATGCGGGATAAGTGTAAAAGACAAAGATTTTGAAAGATGGAATAATATTATCCGCAAATTTAACATTAAAAACATTAAAATTAAAAAGTATGTTAAAAATCTTATTCCATATATCCGAAAAAACGAGATAATAATATCTTCTGCGGGTTCGACATCGTATGAGATACTGAGATATTCGAAAAAAGCGATACTTATCCCTTATGAAGGGAAACCTAATCGCGAACATTCCGACCAGCTGGCCAGAAGCATTATGCTAAAAGAATTGATTAAAGCCGATATAATAAGAGAAAAAGATTTAACCGTCAAAACTCTTATTAAAGCCGTAAATAAAAAACTTAGAGAAGAAAATACGAAATATTTATCGGATTACGATTTTAACGGCAAGGAAAATTTTGTTAAAATAATAAAATCTTTATGAAAAATACGCAAAGAATAACGATAGAACTTACGCATAGATGCAATTTGTCTTGTAAATTTTGTTATCTAAAAGAAAGCGAATATTTCAAAAAATCCGAAATCGGCATAGTAGAATTAAAGAAATTCGTAGATTATTTCAAAGATAAAACGCATTTTTATCTAACCGGCGGAGAACCTTTATTAAGCGGGCATTTAATCGAAATTTCAAAATACATCAAATCTAAAAACCATATACTGGGGATAAACACCAACGGAATTTTATTCGATTCCAAGACCGCTAAAGAAATAGCTTTTATTAATCCGGAATACGTAATATTTTCCGTTTTCGGAGACAACAAGACTTACCCTTTGTTGTCAGGAAGCGATAAGAACTATTTTAAAAAAATATTGGAAAATATAGATTACTTCAATTCTATAAAGTTTAATAATACCGAAAGCATAATAGGTTGCGTAATAACGCCGGAAAACGTAGGAAATTTGCATCGAATATACAAAATAGCCTCCAAAATAAACGCGGATAGGGTTCTTATGGAACACCTTCAGTTTTACGGGGACATCGAAGCAAAAAATTATGACAGATCTCTTTTCGGAGAACTTATAATGAAAAGGATCGACAACATCGATTTTCCTTGCGAAGAACTGATAAAACAAATATCGCTTATATTAAACGAAAAAAACGGCCCTTCTTTCGACATAAGACCCGCGATATCCATAAAAGGAATTAAAAAATATTATTCTATTTTAAAATCCAAAGAACCTATCTTTTGCGATTACAAAGATTCGATAATAGTCGAGCCGGACGGGAACATCCGATTATGCGTCTTGTATTCAAAGAAAATAGGAACGATTTACGATTTTAACATTTCGAATATAAAAAAAATAAAGGGGAAATTTTTAAAAAATCTTCCGCAAACATGTTATAGATGTTGTCATAGATTTAAGACTTCAAGACTTAAAGAAAAAAGTTAAATCAAATCGGAAATTTTTTTTAATTTTATAATTCCTTTTTCTTCAAGTTTTTCAACAAAATCGACGTAATCGAGAAATCTTTTCATATTATCGTATTTTGAAAAAGTAGAATGATGGAAGTAAACGCCGACAACCTCTCTTTTTTTAATCTTTTCAAGAGTTAATTTTTTTACGAAAGAAACATCTATGGGCAAGGAAACTCCGTTTTTATATTCGTTTAAATTGACGTCGCAAAACAAAAACTTTATTTTATATCTGTCTTCTTCAAATATTTTTCGGCTCGCGCTTATGGCTTTAAATCCCAACTCCGAAGAGGCGGCTACGGTATTTAGGTCGTAATTATGAAAAGGGGGGACATATGCGGCGCAAAACAATTCCGGGAATAATTTTTTTAGTTTATCAAAACCCTTAGCTATAAATTTTTTTTGGAAATTAAAATCCACATTTGCTCCGAACTCGGTTCTTTCTGCGTTTTCCGAATGAGAATATCCGTGTTGTACTATGTCGAAGTATCTTTTGTTTTTTAAATTTGAATTTAAAAAAGCGATAAGTTCAGATTTAATCAAAGAAGGTATTACGGAGTATGAACATTTAATTCTCTTATCGATTAAGAAGTTAAAGACAAACTCTAAACATTTGTCTTTTTCAAAAACGTCGTCGTCTCTTAAATATAAAACCCTCATAATTTTTTAATAAGCGGATCCTCTGATTTATAAGAACCGTATTTTTCATAAGATGCGTATCTGCTGCCCCCCAAACATTTCAAAAACCATAAGCATCTATCGCATCTTTCGGACATTTTCCTTTCCCAGGTTATGCTTTTTAATAAATTATTATCCCACGACTCGGATATTTCCGTCCCGAGGTTTATATTTATGTAATAACTCGGCTTAAAATATCCTTTTGAGTCCATAATTATTCTGGTATAACCGTCGTCAAAAACCCCTCCTAAAAGAAAATTCCTTTCTTCAGGCCTAAAGGCACAGAAGGGGATAGGATTTGCTATGCATATTTTATAGCCGGATTTTGATTTTTTTATTTTAGTTAAAAGTTTTTTATAATCTTCTATATTCAAATCGAATTCCGGTTTAGAAATTAAAAAATTCTTGCCGACCATGGGCCTGTAAAGTTCCCAAACTTTTATTCCGGAAGGAAGAGCAATCAAATATTTTTCAAAGTTATCTATCAACTTTTTTGTTATAACGCTTCCGATCCTGACTCTTTTTATATTTTTTATCGCATAATTTATGTTTAAAATCTTTTTTTTAAAAAATCTTTTTTTCGTTATTTCAAATTCGGATTCTTCATCAAACCCGTGAACGGACACCAAAATATCGTCGATAAAAGATCCGATTTCTTTTATAAAAGACCTATCGCAAAGGAGAGAAGAATTTATTATGGTATAAAAACCTTTGTTTTTAGAGTACTTAACCAAATCCGCAATTTGCGGATAGATAAGAGGCTCTCCTCCGGTAAATCTTATGTTCTTAACTCCGATATCGGCGGCTCTATCTATCGCTTTAAAAATCGTTTTTACTTTCAAACCATCTTTCTTATTCTTTTTGACACACATTTCGCAATCAAGAAGACATTTATTAGAAACTTCGAACACTATTTCGTTAGGGACAGAAAGAACCGGTTTTAAAATTTTTAAACCATCGTTAAAAACAGAACCTTTTTCTATGCCGGGGCATATTTTATTTAACCTGCAAAGACTACACTCGGAAATTTTAACATAATTTTTACTTTTTCTTTTTTTATAAATTATATGGTCGAATGCGTCCGGGAAATAACAGTAAGGAACTCCCCATATGAATATTTGAAAATTTTCCTCATATCTGTTAAGTATTTCATATATCGAGCTTACGGTTTTTGAAATATTAAATCGGTTTAGTATAGGTTTTATTTTTATTATCCTTTTGTTTCTATCCATTTTAAATTTAAAACTCATTTTAATTTCCAAAAGTATTTTCCTTTTAAAAATTTTTTGTCCACTACATTTTTATCATAAAGAGAACTTAAAGCGTTCAATACATTCAAGCCGTCTTTACATCCCTTGCACAAAACGGATTTTTGAGATTTTTTTATTATTTCTTCGGTATTTAAAAAATTATTTTTATTTAATAAATCCAAAACGCATCTTTCGGAGGAAGTAAAATACGATTTTGAATAAAAGGCATTTTTGATACTTTTAGCGTTCTGGAGTTCGGTTTTTGACTTAACTGGAATAAATTCCTTCCATCCGAATATTTTCAAATAATTTTTATCCACTCCGGCGCATTTTTCAAAATATACGCATCTATTGCATAAAATTCGCTTTTTTTTATTTTTTTTCACATTTTCATCCACATCGTATTTTCCGATCCCCGGCTCGCAAACGACGGTATTAAACTTGTAATAGTCCGAAGAACGATCTGCATATTTTCCAAGCAAACAAGGAGGAATGTTTAAAACCTTTATTCCCGAAAGTACCCCAAAAGAACTCGCCATATCCATAACTTCCGTCAAATAATCTCCGATCATTTGGGCCGAAACCGCCAATTTGCTTCTATTTTGATACATATGAGAAACATATATCGGATAAATAATAACGAAGTCAGATACGTCGTTATCCCAAAAAAAAGTCATTGTTTTTTTAAGTTCTTTATAATTATAACGATTTAAAAGTATATTTACTCCCACTCCTATTTTTCTGGTAAAATTTTTCAAACCTTTAAAAGACTTTTCAAAAGCTCCGATTTGCCCCACCAATTCATCGTGGACTAAGCTTTTATGACTCAAAAAAGTAAATTTTGAGTATGTCAGTCCCGATTCCATCAATTTGCCCGCGTATCTTTTTTCGGAAAGTTTATATCCGTTCGTCTGCAATCGTATAAAGTCAAAACCGGTTTTACTTGCGGCTTTTATTAAAAAAGGAAGGTCTTTCCTTAACGTGGATTCTCCTCCGGAAAATCCTATTCTTTTAAATCCTTCTTTCTTAGCTTTATATATTTCCTTTAATATTAATCTGGTTTGAGGATTAAAGCCGGTCATATTTTGAGAACAAAAAGAACAATTCAAATTACAATAATAATTGGTTATTATTTCCAGACAATCTTTCATTTTAATCCTGTTTCACTCTTTTATAGTAATTTAAAACATATTTTTTTATTATATTTTTGTTTTCAAAAGAAAATTCTTTATAAAGAGCCGTTATAAGAGGAAAAAGCTTGAGATTGGAAACTATTTTGTTTTCATATAATACTTTTTCCCAAAGCATAAAGTTCTTAGCGAAGATTTTTTTTCTTTTTTCTATCCCGAAAGGAAAATTTTTTTCCACAAAAGAAAGAGGCGCGATCTTGGCTCCGACTTTAACGGCTTCGTCTATTTTTTTTATTTTATACCTTTTAGGATTTTTAAATATGTCCGAAGAAGAATAAAGCCTGAAATTGTTTAAAGAACAAGAATCCATATATTTAAAATAAGGCTTTATTATTTCTATATCGTCGTTTGCGTTAAAATCGTAAGGCATATTGGTTATTATATTCACATCCGTCCATATTCCTTTTTCGGAAATTTTTTTCAATTTTATGAGATGAGAATTATCTCGAAGCACATTTCCATAGAATTTCTGCAAAGAAGGATTTAAAATGGAAACTCCTATATCCATCCTTATGCATCCAGCCGATCTCAACAAATCTATCATTTCTTCGTCTATGTTTACTATATTAAACATATCCATCCACTTAATATTTAACTTATGTTTTATAATTTCTTTCAGTAAAGCTTTCGCGTACGAAAGCGTTTGATTGAAATTTTGGTTATAAAATATGAAAGTATCGGTCGAGTATCTTCTTTTCATTTCTTTTATATCCCTTATTACCTCCGATACGGGCTTCATATAAAGCTTTTGATGAAAATCGTCTCCGCTTGAACCGCAGTATGCGCATTTGTTCCAAAAGCATCCTACGCTAAACTCGTAAGGGATAAGAATCAAACTTTGGAAAGAAGACGGAGTAAAATCCAGAAAATATCTTTTTTTTATCTCATGGTTTGTAATTCTAAAGCAGTTTAGCTGTTTAAAACTGGCGTAATCCGGAAAGCTCCTTAAAATATCTTTGTAAGAAAACAAAGATTTATATGTCTTTTTCAATCTACCGGCTTTAATATCGTCAATTATATCTTCGAAACACCCCTCGGCGTAACCGTATACCAGGGAATCTATGCAAGGGAAAAGATCGAAGTTATCCTTTAAAGAATCCGTGAAATTGTGAAGACCGCCGACAACTATTTTTTTAAAAGGATAATTTTTTTTAAGATACATGGCGGTTAAAAACATTCCAACGATATCCAATTCATCCGGCTTATAAACGGTAAGGAAATAATGGTCGTATAAATCGAGATTGGATTCTTTATCGAGACGAGACAGAATCGATTCGGCTTTATCGTAAACGGTTTCGGTCGGTATAAAATAATTTTGAGGGACCCTGTTATCGGCGTAAGAGTTTTTAGCGCTCTTTATCCTTAGACCGGAATAAACTTGTTTCCTTCTCAAAGATATAATTTTATCGATATAATTATCGAATCTTTCGACCTTAAGGTTAAACCCGATGTCTGTTTTAGCGAGCTCTCTCATAATCATATTGAGATCTATTTGAGAAAAGGATATTTTTGGAAATTTGTCTTTTATGTTTGATACGAGCATAGGCGTGGAAAGGGGAAGCCCGTCGGTATCGTCCAAAGGATCTCTCAACTTAAGAAAAGAATAAATAAAAGCAATCTTCATCGATACTCCACTATTCTGTGAAAATTTTTTCCGAAATCTTTATTCTTATCCCCGTAATAACCGCAATCCTTAAGATACAGTTCGTAATCTATTTTGGAAGATATTAATTTTTTTACTTTATTAAAACAAGAAAATTCGCACTTTTGAGAGTTCCATATCTTTTCCCACGGACAAAATCTGGTAACCGCGGACAATGACGGACCGTAATGAAAATGAACATTGGTTATATTTGAAATTTTAACGGCCAGATCCCAATCGTCCAACTCGATTCCGTTTATATCCCAATCGGACACGAAGTTCTTTAAAACTTTTTCATACATATAACTTTTTTTGAAATAAAGAGTCAAAACTCTTCCGATATTAATTTTAAGCTTCTTGTATTTTTTTCTAAAATAAATTACGCTTCCTATATCGTTTAGAACGATTTCGGCCAATTTTTCTTTTTTAACATATACATCGATCATTTTATTAAAAGAATTCAATCCTTTATCGCAAAGAATGGGAAGGGTTAAAACGGTTTTATTGTCGAAACGAAACTCTTTTAAATGTTTTAAAGCCACATTGGGACAACTTTCGCTTCCGATATATATAAAATCGAATTTTTTTCTTTTTAATAGATTAGATATAAAAAAAGCCTTTTCAATCATACCGACAAGCTCACATTCACGGTCTTTAAAAACGTATCGCGAAAAATTTTAAAATTTTTATTCTTTTTAAGAGTTTTCGCCAGATATCCGATATCCAAAACCGCTTTTTGGGTTTTATAAAAACTTAAGGTTCTCGGTATTTTTATATATTCCGCTCCGGCCATATAGTTAGAATAAAAATGTTCGGCCATTTGATAAACGGAAGGAATCGGCATAAAAAAATTTTTATTATATGTTATCTTGCATCCCTTATGTTTTAAGTCGCAGAAATCGCACAACGGATCTACATTTTGGCAATTATGATTGGGATAGTAAAAAAACTCCGTCTCCATTTTGTTTTTCTTAGCGTTTTTTATCAGATCTATCGATTCCTCGCAAGACAGATGAAGAGGCAAGACTATTCTTGAAATCTTATATTTTTTAAAGAAATCCAAAGAATGAGAGTTGAATACCAAAGACAGACTCGATAAATTAAAACCTATTTTTAATCCCATATCTCTTAAAATTTCCATCAAATAAACATCTTTTATTATTAATCTTTTTAAACCGTAATAAACAAATTCCGTTATTAACGGAAATATGTTTTTTCTAAAGTATCGAAGGTCGTAATTTATATCGTCTCCGTTATAAACCAGCGAAGTTATTTTGTTTTTTTTAACTCCCAATTTAATTATTTTAACCGCATCGAGAAAATTTTGAACCGAAAGTTCGGTCCTTCTGTGATTGGGTATAGATTTATATGAAAAATAAACCTCATCTACGCCGTTTTCAAAAGCCCAAAAAGCCTCTTTTATGTTCTTAACTCCGCATGCTATTTTCATAATAGAATATTACTTTTATTATATAATATATTTACAATGAAAATTTCGGTAATATCCGTTCCGGTAAACAATAAAGTTTCCGAACCTTTTTTAATGCCCAACATGACGCTTTCAATAATGGCAAGCGAACTTATAAAAGAAAAACACGAAGTTCAAATAATTGATCTTGAGAAGCTGTGGTTTAGCGAGATAAAATACGAATTATCGAAAGAAGAAAAAGAAATTTTATCGGATTTAGATAAAGCGACAAAAAAAAACAAAAAAACAATAGAATTAGGCCGAAAAATCGCTAAAATCTCCGGGATATTAGAAACCGACATATTAGCGGTAAGTTTTACCGATCTAAGACCAGAACCATTATCTCTTGCGCTTCCTTTCCTGATCGGGCTTTATCTTAAAAATGTAAAAAAAGATACCAGGATCGTAACTGGGGGGTATGGTCTTGGGTATTATGCACATCTTGAAATAATGAAGAAGTTTAAGATCTACGACTACGCTGTTTACTCCAAAAACGGAGCTGCATCACTTTTAAACATCATAGAAAAGATAAAGGGAAAAAATGTAAGTCTTTTTGAAACGATAGAAAGAAAAGGAAAAACTTTTATAAATCATAAATTAAAATTAAATAAATCTTTTAACCCAACTCCGTATTATTCAAAACAACTAATTAAACAATATGAATATGATGATAAAACGATATTATCAAAATATAATCCAAGTTTGATAACAAAAAAACTTATAAGTGGTAAAAAATACATAGTAGTTCCATATATATTTGAGCTATATTGTCCAAACAAATGCGCCTTCTGCGAACAAAACATAAATAAACCAAATTTAAAAAGTATATCTCAGGTAATTGATGAAATTTTAGAGTTAAAAAATTTAGGTGTAAACGGAATATATTTTGTAAACTCTTCATTTAACAATCATTATAAATACACCGAAGAATTGTGTGAAAAAATAATTAAATATAAATTGGATATCAAATGGATGGACTGCGCAAGTTTTATAAATATAGATGAAAATTTGTTGAATAAAATGAAAAAGGCTGGCGCTATAAAGCTAACATGGGGGGTTGAGTCTGCAAGTTCCAAAATGTTAAATTATATAAACAAAAATACGACAGTAGAAAAAATTTCAAATTTTTTAAAATATTCTCACAACCTGGGTATAACAAATCATATAGAACTAATAGCTGGTCTTCCTTATGAAACATCAAAAGATATAGAAAAAAATTTAGATTTCATAAGAAAGCATTCCAAATATATAGATATATATACTCTAAATTCTTTTTATCTTTACTCAAACTCATATTTTTTTATCAATCCAGATACATTTGGAATTAAAATAAAACCTTACAGAAATCTGGAAAAAATGAATTTTTTCCCAAAGGATTCAAGAACTTCAGTAGGTAGATTTTCTCATATCTTCGACGAAATTAACGGTTTAAAGTGGGAAGATAAAAATAAACAGATAATCAAATCTACCCAAAAGATAGTTAACGCTATAAGCAAATACTCCGGATTGAAAAGATTTGGCAATGAACATATTCATCTCTTATTTATGCTTTATGATAAATTAGGATATAATAAGCCGCTGATAAAAAAAATTTCAAATATACTTACAAAAAAATTTATTCCTTATAATTTAGATTTTTATCTCGAAGACTTCGATGATATATGCCATAAACACGAGGAAACGAGAATTCTTTTGCCCAAATCCAAAAGTCTTTCCATTATTTAAAAACAAATTTTTTAAGAAAGAAAAAGTATCTCGAGACAAATTGTCTCGTATTAAAATCGAAAGGGATCGGCTTTAATATTCTTAAAAATATTCTTAAAAATATATTGCTTGAAAACAATAATTTTTTCTTTAGCATAAACTTGACCGTCTTAGCTTTCAAAAAAGAAGACAGCATAATATATTGAGAATATCTTAAAAGTTTTTTATCTTTGGTGTTGATAATCCCGCCGTCAATCAGCCCGTCTTTTATTTTAACGATATCCTCTTCTTTTATTATTCCCTTTTTAAAGGCATAATCTAAAACTTTGGAACCCGGATAATATCTTATAAAAAAAACTTCGGCCAAATCCGGAAAAGAATTTTCATCGTAAAAATCGATAAGTTTTTTAATTTCCTCTTCATCCGTTTCCTCGTCTACGATATGATCCGCAACTACGAATATATCGTATTTCTTAAAAAGTTTTATGGCGTTCGCTATTTTGGAGTTAGAAGAAAAACGATTATAAACCTTTCTTCTTTTATCTTCGTAATAAGTCTGGACTCCAAATTGAACTTTTACGCATCCTCCGTCTTTCAACATTTTTACCGTATCTTCGTCTACGAGATCGGGATAGACATAACATGAAAACGGTCTGGAAATTTTTTTTCGATACTCTAAAATCAAATATTTTAAAAAATCTTTTTTTACGTTAAATACCTCGTCGGTAAAATGAACGGCTTCGTAGTTATAGGCCGAAAGCGCCGTTTCAAGTTCGTAAATAATATTATCCGGATTTCTCAACCTGTAATACTCGCTCTTTTTAAAAAGATTATGATAAAAACTATTTGCGCAATAAGAACAAAAAAAAGGACAACCTCTGGACGTTAAGGTTAAATACGATTTGGAATAAAAGGAATATTTTGAGTAAAAGATAGATTTATCCGGATAGTAATCGTCTATTTTTTTAGTTATTATGGGAATAGCCTCGCCCGATATTTTACCTTCCTTTTTTATCAAAACTCCACGCGGTATTTCATCGGATACTCCGATAAGATTAAGAATAGCCTCATAAACGACCTCTTCGCCCTCTCCGCAAATCACGCAATCCACATTCTCTTTTTTTACGACATCATAAGGCAAAACGGTAGGATGAATTCCGCCGAATACGACTTTTAAATTGGGAATTTCTTTTTTTAAAACAAAAGCCCATTTTAGAGCCCAGAGGTAGTTGTCTGAAAAAACGGAAAAACAAACGATATCGGGAGCGTATTTTTTTATTTCTTTTAATAAACTCCGTTCATAATTAAATAATTTTGAAAGAAAGTTTATTTTCCAGAACCCTGATTCGTTAAACAAAGAAGGATCCACAAACAAATCGACATCTAATCCTTTTTTTTTAAGCGCGAAAGACAAAAATTCTATTCCGAGTGATTCGTAGCCGTTGGAAATAAAAGCCGCTTTTATCATGGCGAAACGGAGAAAACGATTCTATCCACTTTGATTTTTGAAAGCCCTTTTTCCATATTTCTGTCGAATTCCGCTTTTACAAAAGTCGAGTTTTGAGAAACGATAAGCTCTTCCTTTATCTTTTCGGTTTTAACGACATAATCGCAGCATAAACATTCTTTATTACATTTTATTTTTTCTATGGTTTCTTCCGGTTTTATATCATTAAGACCTATAAGACAGGTTCTCGTAGTGCTAAGCAAAGTATAAGGATAAAACATGGTTATATTAAAATCTATTTTTTTCGCTTTATGAAAATTGGTTTTTGGGATTTTATTATAACCGGAGATTTCATATCTTTTTATTCCCAATTCTTTAAAATATTTCGCGGCATATATGGAAAATTCGGTATGAAACTTAATGGCGTCTTTTTTAAACGAAAAGAAATGTTTTGAAAGATGTCTTCCGATATTTATTTTTACTTCCGGAAATCTTCCGGTTAAAATGTTAATCGTACCGAAATCGTTAGCCGTCACTTCTATTTTACGGTTATTTGTATAGAAAATTTTTTTTATTATATATAAAAGCTTATCGGCATACCGATCGGTTATAATAGGCGTAAGAAAACATATCTTTTTATTTTTAAATTTTTTTAAAATATTATCCGCATCCGAATATAAATCCAAAAGGTTTTCGCAAAACTCGCTTCCAAAATATACCCAATCGTATTTTTTTAATTTTTCGCCAAGAGCGTTTATGTTCTTCAAATCCGAGTAGTTGAGTTTAATACCGTATTCCATTATTTAAAACTCTCCATAAACCTTATTTTAGCCTCGCTTAAATCGTATTTAGCGGTAAGCTCCGACAATCTATCTATCGCTTTTCTTATAACTTTAACTTTGTAAAATTTCAAATTGGACGAATCAGTTCTGGAGCCGTATTTGACAAAATTTACTCCCATAGAATAGAAGTCGAAAAAAGAAGAGACGTTTAATATTCTCGGAGAACCGCCGAAGTTTACCCTTTCCATTACTCTTTCTATAATTTTTTTTGAAGGATTTATATTATTATTAAAAGAATAAATTCTCGCTTTTTTACTTCCTTTTCCCAGCAAACAAAGCCCTCTTTCGCTTTTAATATTTCTCGTATATAAACTATTATTATGCATATAGCAAAAACCGTTAATATAAGGGCATCCGAAGAATTTAAAATAAAAAACTTCGGTTTCTATTTTTTTTTCTTTAGCGTAATTTATTATACCTTCAGATTCACGCGCGGATAACTGATTGGGAAGTATGACTCTCGATAAACCGAAATTGGAATGAAAGAAATCGAGAGCATAAGTATTAAAAACCGGATTTACGGAACTTAAATGCAAGTTTACATTAATTCTTTCTTTTTTTATGATTTTTAAAATACCTACATTAGAAACTATCAGTCCATCTATTCCGATATCTATAATTTTTTTAATATCTCCTATCATGCCCGCTAAAGTAATAGTTTCCTTTTTTGAGGCGATACCGTTAGCCGCCAAATGAATTTTAAGTTTATTTTTTTTCGCAAGCTTTACGCAAGATATGACATCGGCTAAAGATTTGAAAGACATCGCCTCGCCGTAATTTAATATCTTGGAATAAGCGATATAAATTTCGTCGGCTCCGATCTTTTTTAAAACGGGAATCTCATAAGGATCCGTAACGCAGGATACTATACGCATTAAAACCTCTCCGGTTTTATTTTTTCAGGCGATAGCTTTGACGATTCAAGCTCATCAGTGCCGTATAATTCGGAGTAGTCTTTTCTGGCTTGGCAACAAGCGTCGCGAAGAGAACAATCCGAACATTTTTTTATTTTCAAAGGTTCCTCAACCCCTCGTTCAAAAACCTTATCGCCTCTTCTCCACCTATGAAACTCGAAAGAAAATCCCTCAAATCCTTTTATCATGCATAGCGGTATATTTTGAGTAACGGCTTTGATCCCGTAAAGTTTGGATTTTGCTAAAGCCAACTTAAGGTATTTATAAACTTCGGAGTATTTGGGAATGATTTTTTTCTTAAATTTTAAAGCTCTACCTTTGTTTCTCGCAAAACAAAAATTTAAAAGAAAAACATCTTTGTAATTATTATTTATCCAATCGACAAAATCGCCCAAATGCGCATAATTTTCTTTGGATATTATATGGAAAATTCTGACTTTTGAAAGCGCCTTCAACTTTTTTATGTTATCCAACGCCTTTACGGCCATTTTATATTTGACGCTCGAAGTTACCGAGTTGTAAACTTTTTCTATATGAGAGGGGAAATTAATTATTAAAAAATCTACTTCTTTTATTATTTTTTTTAACTTATCCATATCCGAAAGAGCGACCGCATTTGTCGAAATCGAAATGTTTTCCACGCCTATTTTTTTTATCTCTTTAATCATCTTTATTATGTCGGGATTGGTAAGAGGCTCTCCCCTGCCTTCCAAACTAACCGCATAAGGCTTTTCTTCCGATACTTTGTTAATTACAAAATCGATGGGATTTTTCCGTCCGGTAGGCGGATTGTGGCAGTATTTGCAATAAAGATTACAGGTAAAAGAAGCTTCCGATATGCATAGCTGTTCGCTTATCCATTTTCTACTCATAATTTGCCGTATATTTCGATATAATCTTTTCTCGGACCGGAACATATTTTATAAAAACCGCATCCGTAACAACTTTTTATTTTAGACTTCTCTTTAAGATAATCTCCTTTTATTTTGTTTTTTAACTTATTTATATCCACATGCTTATAATAAAAATCACCCAAAAAACACAAAGGAATATGATCGACATTAAAATTTATATTATTTTTATCTAAAATTTTAAAACCCATTAAAAGATATTTTGAAACTTTCGAATAGGGGGGAATAATGGATTTGTTTTTTTTAGCTTTCCCTATTCCTTTTGTATAGCTGAACTGAACCCAATCGATAAACGGAATTTCCTTTATCACAAATCTTGAAAAATTGGGAATAAATTTAAAATTAAAAGTATTTATGACATATGTAATTCTTATTTTGGCTCCAATTTTTTTTAGAATTTTTATCCCGTTTACCCTATTTTTAAAACCATTTTTTACTCCGCTAATTTTCCAATCTAAAGAAGAATTGTGAGCGGATAGGTTGATATTAAAATATCCACCTGTTTTATTTAATATCGAAACGAGAATCTTTAATTTTTTTATTTCTTGATCCGTTACGGCCAAAGCGTTTGTTTGAAGCTCAAGTTTCTTGCCGAGATCGGAAACAAAATTAGCTATATATATTAAATTATCTATTCCGACGGTAAAAGGCTCTCCTCCCGAAACGGTTATAAGAGAGTCTTTATCCGAAGATATTTCTTTTATAAAAGAATTCAAATTAAACTTTTCGTCTATTCTTCCCCAGGCAGAACAAAAAACGCAGTTTTGATTGCAATTTGAGGTGATAGGATGAAGCATAAATCTATTCAAAACCTTTCTTATCTTCCTCTTCCATCTTTTTTTTAAACATATTCCTAGCCCTAAACAGCCTCGATTTAAGGGCTCCTACGGTTATATTAAGCTCTTTTGCCGCATCTTTTAAAGAAAAACCTTCTATATCGACCAAAGTTACGGCCATTCTAAAATCGAGAGGAAGCATCGCGAGTATTTTGTAAAAATCGTGAGATATTTCTACGTTTCTATCTTTTTCGTAATGAGCCAGATCTTTTACATCCTCTATCGATACCAATTTTTCTCTTTTTCTTTTTCTGAATTTCATCCAGCAGTGATTTGCCGCTATTCTGTAAAACCATGTCGAGAAATCCGATTCGGATTTAAATTTATCTATATTTTTAAAAACGCTTATCATCGTTTCATTATGTACGTCGTCGGCATCGGCCGGAGCGTTAACGCAAACATATTTTGCGATACTCGCTATCTTATCGTTATATTTTTCCAAAAGCTTTTCAAGGCTTTCCAAATCCCCTGTTTTCGCTTTATCTATCAGCTCTCTGTCGTGCAAATCCATAATATTATTTTACATAATTACAAATTCATTTTTTAGCTTTAAATTTATGCCGGCTTTGCTCACCGCCAAAACATAAAATGAAAAATGCGCGGTGCAGGATTTTCCCGCAAATAAAATTCGCTCACCGCTCATTTTTTCGCGGGCCGCTCCTCGCAAAACCGTATGTAAATGTTTTGCTCCGGACTTTCAAATCCTGTCGCAAAGCCAAATCGTTGGCTTTGCTCACCGCGGCTCAGCAAAATGAAAAATGCGCGGTGCAGGATTTGAACCTACGACCCCCTCCTTGTAAGGGAGGTGCTCTGCCGCTGAGCTAACCGCGCAATAAAAATATTTTACAATAATTTTGTAAAATTTATAAATGAATCTGATAAAAAAACATATAAGTTTAGTTTTGATTACGTTTGCATCTTTGATTATTTTATACCTAACATTACCTATTCTAAACACCGAAACATTCAGCAGATTCGAATCGTATTATTACATATATTATTCTTTAAAAATGGATTCGTCGGAAACATTTAAAATTTTTTTAAATATGCCGCTATCTCAATTTTTTTATTTTATAACAAACCATTTTAATAATTATTTTTCTTATATATTTCTTTGGGCTATCATATTTATGACTTTAATTATTTTATCGAAAATATCCGATACGATAAGTTCCAAATACAATTCGGTTTTATTGTTTCTTTTTACGATATCGACATTTTATTTTTACAACTATGCGGCGGATCTTGAGCAAATAGCGTATTCTTTATACATAATATTATTTTTATTGATTTTTATAGAAAGAGAAAAAAATTATTTAGACTCAAAAATAACTTTAGATGTTTTGTCCGGAATTTTATTGGGGTTTACGTTTTTGATAAGATCCGCTCTTATAGCTTTGCCGATATTGTTAATAATTTACGATATTATAGACAAAAAAAAGAATTTTTCTTATAAAAAATCTTTATTTATGTTCGTATCCTCTTACATACCTTTAATACCCTGGATCCTAATTTCCAAACAGCTTTTGGGGACATTTCTTTTAACGGAATACAAAAGAGCTAATCTTAACATAATAACCGGAGCCCTGGGAATAACCATTACGGCGGAAGGAGACTTTTCAAAACTTTTAGGGGCAAACGAAATAAACCCCTACATTTTCGCGATTAAAATGATATCGGCCAAACCTTTAGATTACATGCTTGCCATATTTAGAAGATTGGTTTTTTTCTTTACATCAAACATATTTTTAATAATACCATCGGCATATGCGATATATAAAGGATACGATAAAAAAAAGGAAATTAAAATAATAACCATATTTATTTTAACTTTTGTTTTTATACACTGTTTGTTTTCGGTAGAAAAAAGATATTTTTTCCCGGCGGCCATAATAATGGCCGTACTCTCGTCCTCCATCATTGAAATAAACGATGAAAAAAAAGAAATATCGCTCGAATTTATAAAAAAAATCGCCGCGATTTTAACCGTACCAGTATTAATCGTTCTTTGGCAGATTAGCAAATACTCTCTTGATTCTCGGCAAGACATCCATACTTTTATTCAAAAAAGACCTAAATCGCATCCGAATCTTCATCTTATCGCTTCTCTTAACTCCCTCTCTTATTTCGAAGGAGAAAAAGCCAAAGAATATATTAAATCTTTTTTAGAAAAAGCAAAAGACTATCCGATTAAAACAAACGTATCTCAAACATTCGATATTTTAAACGATAAAGAAATAAAGCAAACCCAAATCTCTTATCCGTTCAACAATCATCTTATAAAAGCCATATATCTCATAAAAACAAAAGAGACCAAAAAAGCCGAGGATTATATAAACGAAAACTGGGATAGGATATCTCAATCGTATCTAAGAGAAAACATCACTTCCAGCGAGTATTATATAGACGGCGAAATAAGAAAATATATAAAAGAAACCGGATATATATATAATTCGTTCGCGCTGGTCGAACCAAATATAAAAAAAGCCTCCGAATTATGCGTTTCTTTTAATAATATAATAAATAAATTGGGATCGAAAGACAGATTAGACTGCAATATGGAATCGAGAGTATTATCCAAGCAAATAGAAAATTTTTGTATGCCGACAAAAAAACCGGAGTTTGAAGAAATAATGGAAATAATAAAATTAGAAGAAAAAAAAGAACTGGAAAAAGCCAAAACTCAAATATATTCGATGATAAACAAATACCCGGATTATTATAAAATTTACAACGAAGCCGGAAACATTCATATGTTATCAGGAGATTTTAAAACGGCAAAAGATTTTTTTCAAAAATCCATAGAATTATGTCCCTACGCCAAAGATTCTTATTACGGACTTGGGGCGGTTTATAAAAAATTGGGACTAAAAAAAGAAAACGAAGAATTAATGAAAAAAGCCGCTTTAAAAGGATTAAGCCTATCAGCCGAATAAATCTTTTAGTATAATTATCTTATGTCCAAATATTTTTTTTGCGCGATAGCCGGTTCGGGAATGAGCGCTCTGGCTCAGATTTTAAAAATGGAAGGGCACGAGGTTTGCGGCTCGGACAGATCATTCGATAACAATCAAAACCTGGACATAAAAGAAAAATTTGAAAAAAACGGAATTAAAACTTACCCTCAAAACGGTATCGGCATAACAAAAGATATAGATTTCTTCGTAATCTCAACCGCTGTGGAAGAGACAAACCCAGAGTATGAAAAAGCCAAAAAATTAGGTTTAAAAATAATTCACCGCTCCGAAGTTTTATCGGAATATGTTTCAAGATACCAGACCATAGCGGTAGCCGGCACAAGCGGGAAAAGTACGACTACGGCTATGATATGGCACATTTTAAACGAATCGGGACTTAATCCTTCGGTAATAAACGGAGCCTACATAAACTCGATAATGAACGAAAAATTTTTAGGAAACGCCTACGGTGGGAAAGGGAAGTGGCTTGTAATAGAAGCGGACGAATCCGACTCTACGATAACCAGGTATAAACCCAAAATAGGTCTTATACTTAACATAACCAAAGACCACAAGCCCATTGAAGAACTTAAAAAAATATTTTCCATTTTCATATCAAACTCACAAATAGCCTTTATAAACGAAGAAGACGATAATTGCAAGGCAATAGCGACAAAAAAACAAAATATTCGTTTATTCGGCAAAGAAACTTTAAATGCCCAAATAATCAAAACCGATATTTTCCATTCTCAATTTAAAATAGCCGATATCGATTTTCATCTCCCTATCGGCGGATTACATAATATAGAAAACGCCATAGCCGCAATCTCCGTAACAAAACACTTGGGATTAAGTTTAAAAGATATATCGAAATCTCTTTTGTCTTTTAAAGGAACTTTTAGAAGGATGAATCTCGTGGGAGAAGTAAACGGAATAAAGATAATAGACGACTACGCTCATAATCCTGCAAAAATAGAAGCGGCCGTAAAGACGGTGATAGGGGCTTGTAAAAGAGCGATATTTATTTACCAGCCTCACGGATATGCACCGGCAAGAATGTTTAAAAACGATCTGGTGGAAGTTTTTTCAAAACTAAGAAAAGAAGATATTTTAATTATGCCCGAAATATACTATGCGGGTGGAAGCGTTACCAGAGACATATCCTCAAAAGATATAATAGATGAGACAATCAAAAAAGGCGTAAAAGCTTTTTATTTTCCAAATAGGCAAGACATAAAAACTTTCATTTCCGAAAATATAAAAAAAGACGATATAATAATGGTTATGGGAGCAAGGGACAATTCTTTAAATCTATTCGCGAAAGAAATCCATCGAATTTTATACGAGAAAAATTTAAAAGCCATAAACAAATAAAATATAGCTCAAAAATGTTTGATTATGAGATTTTAATCTTGTAAAATTTATATTATGGCCGCAAAAACATATTTTTTAATTTCGATTTATGACTCGGACAATAACGGGGGAAAAAGATGAATAAGATTATGATAATAGACGACGAAAAAGACGTTCTTTTTTTATTAAAGGTTTTAATCGAAAAAGAAGGATACCAGGCGATACAAGCATCAAACGGGCTTGAAGCGTATAACAAACTTACCGACACATCCAATCCCATAAAACCGGATGTAATAGTTTTAGATATAATGATGCCAGAAATGGACGGGTATACCTTTCAAACTAAACTTCAACAAATAGAAGAACTTAGAAATATACCGATAATAATATTGACCGCAAAAGGACAAACTAAAGATCTTTTCGAAATGGCAAGCAACGTTTATTCTTTCGTAGAAAAACCGTTCGACCCCAAAAATCTTTTAAACACTATTAAAGGAGCCATAGAATATGGAAACAAAAACAACACTTGACGAGATAATAAAAACCAATTATTCAAAAATAGACGATCTGAAAAAACAAAATATAGATCCGTTTCCGCCAAGATTTTATGTAAAAAATAAAATATCCGAAATAAAAAAAATGGATATAGATTCGAAAGTATTAACGGCCGGAAGAATAATTCTTTTGAGAGTTATGGGAAAGGCGAGCTTTGCTCATATAAAAGACGGAACCGATAAAATACAGATATATCTTAAAAAAGATCTTTTGGGAGAAAAATACGATTTATTTAAAAAATATATGACTACAGGAGATTTTATAGGTGTGGAAGGAAAGCTTTTTAAAACCCATACCGGAGAACTTACGATAAACGTCGAAAATTTTACAATACTATCCAAATCTGTTAGACCCATGCCGGAAAAATGGCACGGGCTAAACGACCCGGAAACAAGATACAGAGAAAGATATCTGGACTTGATATCTAACGAAGAGGTCAAAGAAATATTCGTAAAAAGAAGCAGAATAATATCCATTATAAGAGATACGCTAAACAAAGACGGATATTTGGAAGTAGAAACACCGATACTATGTTCTCAAGCTGGAGGCGCTTCGGCAAGACCTTTCATTACATTTCATAACGCTTTTAAAATAGAACTTTATATGAGAATAGCCACCGAACTCCCCTTAAAAAAATTGATAATAGGCGGATTTGACGGAGTTTATGAAATAGGAAGGGTTTTTAGAAACGAAGGAGTAGACACTACTCACAATCCGGAATTTACGACTCTGGAAGCATACAAAGCATATTCCGATTACAACGGAATGGCGGAACTTGTGGAAAGGTTATTTGAAAGATTTACATCCGAGTTTAACCTATCAGAAATAGAATACGACGGAATGAAAATTAATCTTAAGCCGCCTTTTAAAAGAATTTCATTGCCGGATTTGTGGAAAGAAAAAACCGGACAGGATATACATTCGGTATTAAAAGGCAAATCTTTTAATAGAGACGGTCTTTACGAATTAGCCGAAAAATTAAAGATAGACTACGACAAACAAACCCCGTCGGCAAAGCTATTCGAAAGAATAATGGATTGGGTAATAAAAGAAGAAACAGTTCAACCTACTTTTATTATGGACTATCCGACGGCGATAACTCCGCTTGCAAAGCTTAAAAATCAAGACGAATCCATAGTGGAAAGATTTGAGTTTTACGTAGGAGGACACGAGCTTGCAAACGCATACTCGGAATTAAACGATCCACAGGATCAAAAATCGAGGTTACTTGAACAATTAAAACAAAAATTTGAAGAAAATTTAGGCGAAGCGGACATATTAGATAAAGATTTTATAGAAGCCATGGAATACGGCATGCCCCCTACCGGCGGAATAGGAATAGGAATAGATAGGCTTACCATGCTTTTATCTCAAAAACCTTCCATAAGAGAAGTTATTCTTTTTCCTCTTCTAAAACCGAAAGAAGAAACTAAATGAGTTTTGAGTCCGAAATAGCTTTAAGATACGTAAAAAATTCAAGGAAATCTCTTTTTACCTCTTTAACCACCCTGATAGCAGTCTCCGCGATAGCGATATCCGTAGCCGCCATACTTGTAACCTTAGGGGTTATAAACGGATTTCAATCCGAAATAAAAAAGAAAATACTCGACTCACAATCCCATATCGTAATATACGGGGAAATGAATAAAAACGAACTTTCAAGATTGGATACGCTCCTATCCTCTTTTAAAGAAATAGAAGCCAAATCCGTTTTTATTATTTCTCAAGGAATACTTATAACCCAAACCAGAAGCATTGGAACGATCATAAAAGGCATAGAAGCCCAAAACGAATTCAAAGTTACAAACATAGAAAAATCTTTGAGATACGGAAAATGGGATTTAAAAAATCAAGGAATAGTTTTGGGAGAAGAACTTGCCAAAAATTTAGGGGTTTTTATAGACGACGAACTTGTCTTAGTTTCTCCCAAATTCGACTCGGGGACATTGGGAATAATTCCAAAGATGAGAAAATTTAAAATAAAAGGTATAATTAACACGGGATATTACGAATACGATTCGTCTTTCGCTTTCATAGACATAAACGAGGCTAAATCTTTTTTCAATCCCGATATTTTATCTAACGGCATATCGATAAAACTTAAAAACATCGATTTAACACAACCGGTTTATTTTAAACTGAGAAAAGAAATACCTTTTTATTTCTCCATAAAAACATACTCCGATATAAACAAAAACCTTTTCTCCGCTCTCAAGCTTGAAAAATTCGTAATGACTTTGATACTTTCTCTTATAATTTTAATCGCCACCTTCTCCATATCCTCCAATCTTTTTATGATAACGGTACAAAAAACCAAAGAGATAGGCATTTTGAGAGCTATGGGAGCGTCTAAAAACAAAATAAAGAAAATTTTTATGATATGCGGAATATACATATCCGGAATAGGAATAACCATAGGAATGATTATAGGGTTTATAATTTTAGAAATAGTAAAAAGATATAAAATAGTAGAGCTTCCTTCGGATATATATTATATAACAAAAGTACCGGTAGAAGTATCTGTTAAGGATGTTTTTTTGATAATAACGATATCTCTCGTACTTACCCTTATAAGCTCTCAAATTCCCGCAAATAAAGCTTCAAAGGTAGACCCCGGAGACGCGATAAGATACGGCTAAATATGGAAAAAATAATAGAAGTAAAAAATCTGACAAAAATATATCCGCAACCCAACTCCGAAATAATAATATTTGAAAATCTATCATTTGAAATAAAAAAAGGAGATTTCGTCTCTATAACGGGCCCGAGCGGAAGCGGCAAAACCACGTTATTAAACATAATATCAACTTTAGATTCCAAATATTCGGGAGAAGTTTTTTTTATGGGAACGGACATCTCAAAAATGAAAGAAGAAGAAAAAAACAGAATGAGGCTTAAAGAGATAGGTTTCGTTTTTCAATTCGATTCGTTGCTTGAAGACTTTAATATACTCGAAAATATAGAAATGCCAGCTTTGATACTAAACGACAAAAAAAGCGTTAAAAAAGGTATGGAACTTTTGAAAAAGTGGGGGATGGAAGACAAGGCTTACAAAAAACCTCAAGAACTTTCCGGAGGAGAAAAGCAAAGAACAGCCATTTTAAGAGCCATAAGAAACAATCCGTCAGTTATAATAGCGGATGAGCCTACCGGAAATTTAGATCACGAAACCGCGATAAAAGTTATGAACGATTTTAAAAAATTAAATCAGGAAGGTTCTACCGTCGTAATGGTCACCCACAATATGGAGCTTGCTCGAATATTTTCGGACAAAATATACTCGCTTTCAAAGACGGAATTAAAAAAAATCTTATGAAATGCGAAAGATGCGGGGAAAACGAAGCCGAAGTATCGGTAAAAACGATAATCAACGGAAGAATTAAAAAGATGAAGATGTGCATAAATTGCGCGGAAAAATACGCTCATATCGACGAGATTTCTAAAGGAAAATCTTCTTTTGAGGATTACGCCGAAGCGATAATAGAAGAACTTCCGGAGTCTAAGAAAAAATTGATATGTCCTAAATGCCATCGAAGCTATCTGGAATTTATAAAAACTCAAAGATTGGGATGTCCTTTTTGCTATATAAAATTCGGCGAAATTCTAAAAAAACTCGTTCAATTTAATTTAAACGAAACGATAAACGAAATAAATTATCCTTATTCCATAGAAGACATGGAATATTCCAATGAAGAAAAAATATTAAAACTCAAGAAAAAACTAAAAACATATCTGGACTTCGAAGACATCGAAATGATAAAAAAAACTCTTTTAGAATTAAAAAAATTAAAAGAAAAAAAATGATACTTGCAAATCAAACGATAATTTACAGAAACATTTTCCCTTACAAATTCTTAAATTCCGAAGCCGAAAAAAAGTTGATAGAAATAAAAGAAAAAACCGCAGAAATCATACTATCGAAAAAGATAATTAAAAAACCGAAGATACTAATAAATCCGGCCGAAATAAAAGACGAACTGACCGTTAGATTTTTGGAGTTAGACTCAAGAGAAATAAAAAAACATTCGATTTTGATATCCGAATCATTGGAAGAAACCGCGGTAGGATTAAACCTTTACGAACACATCGCTTCCATATCCAAATCCTCAACTAACGACCCTTTAGAATCTTATCAAAGAGCCAAAAGAATAATAGATGAATTATCAAAACATACGATATTCTCGTACTCCAAAAATTTCGGTTTTTTGGGCTCGGATCCCACACTGATTCCCAACCAAACGGAAATAATATTTTTAATACACTCACCAGGAATTTATTATACGAATAGCTCTGCCGAAATAAAAGAAAACTTAAAATTTTTGGGAGCGGAAATAAAAGGCATAAACGAAGATATCGTATGCTCATTCGGATTTGTCTATATGATCGCAAAACCAGAGCCTAAAGAAAAAATAGATGATTTCATAAAAAGAGCGAAAAAATTGGCTTCGATACTTGACGAAAAAGAACTTAAAATCTCCGAGGATTACATAAAGAAAAACAAATTAAAATTCGAAGATACCGTTTGGAAAAGTTACGGAATATTAAAATATTCAAAGATTATCTCTTACGACGAATTTATTTCTCTGTCTTCAAGACTGGCATGGGGGATATCCAATAAAACCATACCTTTGGATTACGAAGAAACAATAGAAAAAATAATCAAAACGATAAAAATTTTTAAGCGTAAAAAAAACGAAAAAAAGAAGATATTAATAGCCAAAAAAGCTAAAGAATTAACGGATTAACCAACCTTGAAAAAAAGCGATTTATGGTGTATAATATAACTATGTTGTCCCTATGGCAAAAAGGGGGAGTTATGAAGGTTAAGGTTTTTATAAAAAAGTTTGTTTTTGTCCTAATCGTAACCTCGGCTTATATCCTTTCTTTGACTAATATAACGGAAAGCGAAACGCTTAATATAACCACATACTATCCCGCTCCATACGGCGGTTATGTAAGCATGCTAACCACAAACAATACATGGCTTGCGAGAAACGGCGGAGGAGTTGCTATAAGAACCGCATCTACCGCAGCCCCCGCATATCCGCTAACTATAGGAGCAACCGGGGGGGTACTCGGGATAGAGAACACCGCTTCTTTTGCGGCTAAAAACGCTGCGGGAACATACGAAACTTTTATGTGGCCGAGGTGGTCGGATAACATTATGTATATAAACTACGGCACCGGGGGTTTTAATATAAGAAACAACTCAAGCGTAAACACGATGTTTATGACAAACACCAATGAAGTCGGGATAAGAACCACGCCAAGTAGCAACATGCATCTTCACGTCAACGGGAATATTAGAATCGATAATGGAAATTTTTATAATCTCTGCCATTATGTATGGTATGGAAACGGTGGAACGACATCATGCGATTGGGGAGTAGTCGCAGGTTTTATATCCAATGCAGCCGGAACTAATATAAGCGCCCAGTTATACCCAAGCGGTGCATGGACCGTTTTTACAGCCGAAAGCACTCAAACCGGGTGGTTAGTATGTTGCAGAATGCAGTAGATTAAGGGAGGAAATTTGAGCAAGACAATAGAATTTATATATGACGAAAAAAAATATCCGCTTGAAGTAATAAGATATGTTTTCTATACTTTAAGCGATAGATTCTGGGTAATAATAAACAGAACTGATGATAAAATAAAAGTCGGTCTTGAATCTATTAGCGAAAAAAGTACCGACATAAAAAAACTAAAAGAAGAAATAGAAGAAGAATTTAAAAACGAGTTGATAAGACAAAAAATATGGAAAGAAAATAAAGATTTAAGAGAATATCTAATACAAAAAGCGATAATCTATACTCCGCCGGCCCCAAAATCTTCAGACGAAGGGCTAACACCTGAAGAGGAAAAAGAACTTGAGAAACTGATAAAAGAGGTGGAGGAAGAAATTTCAAAAGAAATGAAGAAGGAGAAGAAAAATGATGTCAAAAAAACCTGGGAAGAAAAATATGGGAAAAAATAATTTGGAGCTTATCAACATAAGATGGAGAAAAATAAAAAACAAATTTATAATAACAAACGATTTCGGCCGCTATTTGACAATAAACCAGAAAGAATTTAACGATTTAGTATATAAAAACAAAGCCTCAAAAAAATTAAAAGAAGAACTTATTTCCAAAGGTTTTATTAAAACACAGATGGATTTCGACGACCTTTTTTCAAGATGGAAAAATTCAAACTCATATCTTTTCTGGGGACCGTCTCTTCATATACTCGTAACCACTCTAAGGTGCAATCATAAATGCGTTTATTGTCAGAGTCAGGCCGTCGGAATATCTAACAACAAAACAGATATGCCGATAAACATAGCAAAAAAATCGGTGGATATAGGTTTTTATTCTACAGCCCCGGTATTGACTTTCGAATTCCAGGGTGGAGAACCTCTTTATAACTGGGAAACCGTATCCAAAACGATACGATACATAAGAGAAAAAGAAAAAAATAGCGATAAAAAAATTAACATATCAATAGTCACTAACTTTTCTCTGATGGACGAAAAGAAAGCAAATTTTTTAATGGAAAACGAAGTTTCCATATGTACCTCGCTTGACGGACCCGAAAAATTACACAATAAAAATAGAATATATACACAGGCAAACTCCTATAGAGAAACCATAAAATGGCTTAAATATTTTAACTCGATGCATGACAAACAAACAAATCTCTCATACAGGATATTTAAACCTTCGGCCCTAACTACCATATCGAGCGATTCTTTAAAATATCACAAAGAGATAGTAGACGAATTTGTAAAAAACGACTTAAATACGATTTTCCTAAGGCCTCTTTCGCCCATAGGTTTTGCTAAAAAGATGTGGGACAAAATAGGATACGATTCCAAATCTTTTTTAAAATTCTATAAAGATTCCTTAAATTACATATTAAACTTAAACAAAAAAGGAATAGACATAAAAGAAAAAACGGCGATAATGCTTTTAAACAAAATACTAAACGCTAAAGACAGCGGTTTTGTAGACCTTAGATGCCCCTGCGGAGCGGGGATAGGACAGGTGGCATATAACCACAACGGAGACATATATACCTGCGACGAAGGAAGGATGGTCGGATGGGAAGGTGACGATATATTCAAAATAGGAACGGTAAATGATTCATATAAAAATATTATAAATTCCTTAACCACAAAAACCTGCGCGATAACATCCAACCTCGAAAACCAATTTACATGTTCAAGATGCGCATACAGACCATACTGCGGAGTCTGTCCGGTAATAAATTATGAAGCGCAAAACAACATATGGGGCAACAACATATCTTCGGAAAGATGCAAAATATTTATGGGCATCTTCGACATAATATTCGAGTTAATGGAAGACAAAAAAAATATGGAAATATTCAATTTGTGGGTAGAAGACAAAAAGGAGATAACGGTATGAAATACGAAACATTCGAAGATTTATACTCATACGAGGCATTGAATATAGCTAAAAACATAATAAAAGATGGCGAGTCGGTAGTTATAACCAAATTAAAAAACAAAAACATAATAAATATAGATTGCGAAAACTCCGAGAAAATATTCAAAGAACTGATGAACGAAGCTCTAAATCAGCAATGTAGAATAGATATATCGAAGAAAAATTTCAAGGTATCTCAAATGATAATAACCAAAGCTTTGGTATCCGCCCTCGGGGAAGAGCCCAAAAGCAAAAAAAGGGGTAGAAAATGAAAAAATACATAGTACTTGCGGTTATTATTATAGCGCTTATAACCGCCGTAATAATAAACATAAAAACTTCTAAAAAATCGTTTATATCCCAAACTCGGCCAAGCCAACCTGAAAATATAAGTATAGGCGTAGAGGTGGTGAAAGAAAGCACCGAGGCGCCCAAAATACAAACAATAGAACAGATACCGACTCAGTATGCGCAAATAACCGGTTGCACAAAAACGATAAACGACATAATTTTAGATTACGGAAAAACATGGGGAATATCGAAAACCGCAAAAGTAAAGGCATCACTAACCGAAGAAGAAACGAATAACATAATATCGATGTTGGTAGATTATTCTTTCTGTATGTCGATAGCGAAAAATTCTCCTGAGTATTGCAAAATGTTGCCTCAGGTAGGACAGGATTCATGTCTTTTAAAATATAATAAATGGCAAACGATGTTGCTTGTATTTATGAAAGACGACAAAAAAGAACTGGCATGCGTAGATTATTTGACAAAAGCCATGGCGGATAAAAACGAAAAAGACGAAATAGATGTTTTTAGAAAATTGGAAAAAACTCCGAAAGAAATATGCTCGGCTTTAAAGATGGGGATGGACAAGACATGCGACGCTTTAAATTTATCAGGAAAAAAACTAAAAGAATGTTATAACGTTTTGCCGAGAACCGAATCCGATACGAGTTTTAATGACGTAAGAGAATCTTTCAGGCTATACAAAGATTCCGTTCAAAACGGAATTTTAAACTGCTCGTTAATGAAACCTTCCATGAGGTTTAGATGTGAAATTTCTACCACCAGAAACGAAAGATTATGCGACCAATATCGGGACAAATTATTATTAACTTACTGCGATTATATGCAAAAGTTGAACTCAAAAACTGAGGAAATAATGCAAAAAGAACAAAAAGCGGAGGCGGAAAAAGAAGCTCAGAAAAGAAAATTGGAAGAGCAAAAGAGATTGGATGAGATAAAGAAAAAAGACGGCGAAATAATAAAAAAAGCTAAAGAAATACTTCAAAAACAAAAAAAGACGACCGGAGGAAACGATGAAACGGAATAACAAAAAGATAAAAAAGAATATTAAAACATTTTTAAATAGCGAAGAAGGAAAAATTTTAGATAGCGACATAGTAAAAACCGCCGTAGCCTTAGGGATAATAGGCTCTTCTTTGCCCACCGATGCAAATGCCGCCGTGCATACAAACTATTTTACCGGAACTTCTCACGTGTCTCATAGCTCACACGGCTCTCACTCATCTCACGGATCACACGGCTCTCACTCATCTCACGGATCACACGGTTCTCACGGGTCTCACGGTTCCCACGGATCTCACGGCTCTCACGGCTCGCATGGCTCACACGGCTCGCACGGGTCTCATCAGCGCGGAGGTTGGTGCTAAATTATAATAATGCGAAATGAAATACGAAAGATTAAGATAGCCGTTACCTCCGATTGCAATCTGAGATGCGAACATTGTTTTATAAATAAAAACAACAAAATAGTTTTAAAAACCGTAGATTTTGAAAGGGCTATTAATCAGCTTTTTATGTCTCCAGGACATTTCAAAAAAATAGAATTTTACGGCGGAGAGCCTTTGTTATACTTCGATAAAATAAAAGATTGGATATCTATAATAAAAAATACGGCCTTAAAATACGACAAAAAATACGCTCTATTCTTAGCCTCCAACGGGACCATAATCACCAAAGAAATATTGAAGTGCATTAAAAAAGAAAACATATTTATAGCCGTAAGTTTTTCCGGAACCGAAAAAAGCCACGGATACAATAGATTATTCGAAAACAAACATAACTCCTATTTTCTGGTCAAAAAAAACATAAAAAGTTTTTTAAAAAATTCTGCCTCTAACACCTTTTGCATATACTGTATAGACCCCAATTTTGTCGAGAATATGAGTATCGATTTTGATGAAATAATAAATTTGGGATTTAAAACAATAAACATAGAATGCGTTTGCGGAAAAGCATGGGGAGAGAAAAAGTTTATCGAATTGGAAAGAAAAATGGATGAAATCAATCAAAAAATATTAAATCTTATTAATAAAAAAATATTCGTATATCACGAAAAAATGTACGATTTATTCTCAAAAACTCATAACGAACAAAAGATATGCCCTTTTTATCAAGATCTGGAATTATATCCCGACGGGAACTTCGGTTTTTACCCATTTTCTTTCGTTAATTACGAAAAAGAAAAAAGGAACATAATAATAGGCGATAGCCTAAAAGGATTTAATAAAAAATATTTAAACTGCGGTTATGACCCCAAAAAATGTCAAAAATGCATAAAAAAATATTACTATAAAAAAAATCTGGTCGATGGCTCTATAGCGTTAAAAATAAGAGACAAAAAAATAGCCGATTTTTGCAAATTTTTAATAAAAAATAGCTCAAAAAACGAAAATATAAAAAACTATATAAAGAAAGCGATAGAATTAAACAAATCGATATATGAAAGATGAATTTTTAAAAAGAAATTTTAATTTGATAAAAAAAATAAACCCAAATCTCAAACCTAAATATATTTTGGAAAGAATAAAATCCATAGAATGGGAATTATCCGAAAAACCCTACACATGCGAGGTAAGCGTAAACTCTTCATGCAACAACAGATGCGTCTTTTGTTATAATCATCCCTCCGTTTTAACTCAAAACAACGTTCCTTCGCTAAATAAAATTTATCAAATTCTTTATAAAGGGGCAAAAGAAAAATCCTGGATAGCGTCAATAATAGGAGGCGAACCCACTCTTAGAAAAGACATAACCGAAATATCTTTATTTGCGAGAAAAATCGGATATAAATGCGTAAAAATATGCACTAACGGCAGGAAGTTATCCGACAAAAAATACGCAAAGAGTTTAATAAAAAGCGGGTTTAACTCTTTCGATATTTCTCTGCATTCCATAAATCCAAAGACCCACGACGATCTGGTCGGAATCAAAGGAGCATGGGGAGAAACGGTTAAAGCGATGAAAACGATAAAAGAATTAAACTCGGAACTCGCCACCGCTCAGGTTCTAAATTCTCTAAACTATAAAGACTTTCCCGAATTCTTCGACTTCGCTTATAACGAGCTTAAAATAAATTACTTCAACATAATCGTAGGCAATTACTACGGCGCTATGAAGATAAATAAAACAAAACTTGCGGCAAATATAGTGGAAGTTTCGAAATATGTAAAAAAAGCCATGAAAATGGTTGAAAAATCCGGTTTTCCGCTTTTTACAAGAATATTAATAAATTTCCCGCCTTGTCTTTTCCCCGAATACTTAAACATAATAGCCGACTGGGAAAAAAATTCTCCAAGACGAGAAACCGTCATGCTTTACGACGAAACGTCTACAACCATAGCCGAAATAAACGAAAATAGAAGCGTCAAAATAGACTGGCTTTGTCCCCGGTGCATTTTAAAAGATAAATGCAGGGGATTCAACAAAGAACATACGGAAAATATAAAAAGAGGGAGCATAGAACCGGTAAAAAAAATACCCAAATTCAAAATAAAAACAACATTTAAATATGATATTTAACATTTACCTTGTAGCTAAAAAAAGAAGACATCCGCCTCTGGGACTTGGATACATTAAAACATACGCGGAAAAAAACTCAAAAAACATAAGAATAACCATAATAGAACTAAACGATTACGAAGATATTTTAGACGAAAAATTATATCCTATAAAACCCGATATGATAGGCTTTTCGTGTTACGAAAATCCTCAGATTTTCATAGATTTATGCTTTAAATTAAAAAAGAAATACGAAAATATTATTACTCTACTTGGAGGGCCCGCTATAACCACAAGTTTTTATGACAAACTCGACTACAAAAAATCAGTAGATTATATAATAATCGGAGAAGGAGAAGAAACCTTTGTCGAACTTTTAAATCGAATATTGGAGAAAAAGAAAAATTTTAGCGAAATAAAAGGTTTAGGGTATTTTCAAAGTGGCAAGATGGTATTTAATCCTTTAAGGGAGCCGATTTCTGACATAAATAAGATTCCTTCGCCGTATCTATCGAGAGTTTTTAACTTAAAAAATTACACCGAGTTTTATATAGAAGGATCGAGAGGATGCTTGTATCAATGCAATTACTGCGCGGTATCAAAAAGTTTTATGGGATATAGGAAATTCGACTTAAAAAGAACATTAAAAGAATTGGATGAGATAATAAAAGAAAATCCCGAAGCCAAATCGATAGAATTTTGCGATAGCGACATATTTCACGACATAAAGAGAGCCGAGAAAATATTTAAAAAAATAAAAAAAATAAATAAGAAGATTTTTTTTAATTTTAACACCGAAGCCACCAGGCTAAACGATAATATTGTAGATTGGATATCCAAACCTAATATAACAGTAGCTTTCGGAATCCAGACCATTACAAAGTCGGCTCTTATAAAAACCAACCGATTTTTCGATATGGATAAAATAAAAGAAAACATACTAAGATACAAAGATAAGATTCAAAACATAGCGCAACCCTTCGTCCTTTCATGCATATATGGACTTCCCGGAGATAATTTCGAAAACTTTAAAAAAACGATAGAATTTGGACTTCAAACTCAAGCAAGATTGGATTTTTTCAAACTTATGGTCTGGAAAAACACAAGATTTGAAAAAATGTCGAAAGAATATAATATAAAATTTTCAAATAAATATCCTTATTATATAATTTCAAACGACACATATAAAAAAGAAGAAATAATTAAAACAGAAAAAAAATTAAATGAAATATGCTCAGTAATAAAAATTACGGAGAAAGACAGATTCTTGTCGGATATATTGCATAAAATATCTTTAACGATAAAATCGAAAAATCGATCATTGTCTACATACGAACTTTTTGCGAGTTACATTAAGCAAAACCGGAGATTAAACAATCTGATTAAAGAACTTTTAAATGTAGATAGATTCGAATATATGAATAAAAATTACCAAAAAAGATCTGAGCTTTATAACAAAACGGTCGAGTTTATGTTGGAGGTGATAAAAAAGAAAAAGACGATATTAAAAGACGATTATTACAAAACCGTATTTGAAATACTCGATATGATAAAAAACATAAAGATAAGATTATCGTTAAAAGCCGATATTAATTTCTACTTAAAAGAATTAAGCCGATTTATAGATATGAACAAATACTTAAACATAAAATGGATGGATTTTAAGATGGAATCGGATAAAATTATAGATATTTCGGATAAATTTTGCGACAAAACAGAGTTTGACCCTTCGCATAAAACCATTTCGATAGAAGAGTTTTATGAGATCGATTTTAAAAATCAAAAAACGATATTATGGAATATATTCTCATGGCTAAAATTTAAGGAATTTATTCCGAAAAATAGCAAAGAAATGATAATTATAGATTTTTTAAACTCCGAAGACTTTAAAACGCTAAAAAATAGGTTTAATAAAATTAATTCATATAAAATGGGAAAGGTTAATTTATATATATGCAAAAAATAGCTTTTTCAAATTATAGCGGGGGCAAAGACTCTCATTACTCGATATACAAAGCTTTAAAAGAAGGATATTCGATTCCTTTTATTTTTACTTTTAACGCCGGCAAAATACACCATAAGATATTTAACGATTCACTAAAAATAAAAATATTAAAAGAACAATCCAGGCTTATGGGAATAAGGATGATAGAATATAAATTCGAAGACTACAAAATTCCTTTTATAGATGCGATAAAAGAAATACACCGAAAAGAAATAAAAGGCAAATTTAAAAAAATAACATTCTACTCCAGCATGGATTACGAGATAAGAGAAAAAAAAGATAGTTTATTGATAAGAGATATACTATCGTTATTCAAAAAACTAAATATAAAATACAAATCCGCGGTAAAGGGCAAAACGACAACCGAAATGATTAAAGATAGCCTGAAAGCCGGTATATATTTTATAATAACCGCCGTTGAAAAAAATATAGACATAAATTGGTTGGCGAAAGAAGTAGATGAAAATTTTATAAATTATATTAACAGAGAAAACGCCAAAGGCAATCATATAGACGCAAACGATTTTCAAACATTAGTAATAAAAAGCCCTATAATCAAAAAGAAATTAAAAATAGAAAGCTGGGAGATAGTATCGGAAAAAGACGATACCACAAGTTCCAAAATAATGAAGATAAAAAGATTTAAATTTATATAATAAAATATAATTATGAATTCTCTGTCCACAATAGAAGCAATTAAAAAATACGAATGGCCTTATCATAGAACAAAAGTCTGCGAAATAACTCTACATTACAAATGCAATATAAAATGCGTTTTTTGTTACAGCTCTCCGGAATTAGATGAATGGAAAAACAAAAACCCAATGCTGATTTCAAACGTGTTTAAGGATTTGATATCTTCTTATCAAAACGGAAGCAAAATAGTACAATTTATAGGCGGAGAGCCCACGATATATCCCGAACTCGACAAAGCCATATTATTTGCGAAAAAAAAAGGATATAAAGTCATACAAATAGTAACAAACGGACAAAAAATGGCCGATCCGGTTTTCGCCGAAAGAATTAAAAAAGCCGGGTTAAATAGCGCTTCTTTTTCAATACATCATATAATACCTCAAAAACATGACGAAACCGTAAGAACGCCGGGAGCTTTTAAAAAAACGATAAAGGGTATAGAAAACGCCATAAAAAACGAAATTTATGTAACGGCAAACATAGCCATAACGGCATTGAATTATAAACATATCCCCGATATGGTAAAATTTTTATACGATAATTACGGTATAGAAACATATAGTTTAATAGCGGCTCATTTTATAGGAATCGCCGATAAAAATTCACACAAACTAAAAGTAAGTTATTCGGATATCGTTCCTTATGTGTTAAAAACTCTTTCTTTTTTAGAATCTAAAAACATACTTCCTGTTTCTCCAATTTTAAGCAACTTCGTCCCTTGCGTCGCTCCGGGATGCGAACATATAATATCTGACTGGCAAATTCCTTTCAACGACGATGATCTTTATCTGCCGGAAAAATCATATAAAAATTCCATGTACTTACATATCACTAATACCCTCAGAATGAAAACCGATAAATGTAAAAAATGCATATACTTTAACTTGTGCGCCGGGTTTGAAAAATCGTATTATAAAATATTCGGGGGCAAAGAATTCGAACCGATAAAAACGATTTCCAAACCCGTAGCGATTTCTCCGTTCTACAAACACTAATGACTATAAAAGATAAAATTTTATTACCCTTCATATTTCCCAAAAAATCTTATTATGAAATACTTAATCTAATCAAAAATAGATATTATCTGGATTATAAAGGCCCGGAGGGTCATATAATCTCCTTAACCGGAAAATGCGCCAATCTATGTAAATACTGCATAGCCGACTCCGGAACCGCCAAAAATTCCATGGACTCAAAAACGGCCATAAAAATAATAGACTTTATATTTACAATTCCCCGACGATCGTATTATATAGAATTTACAGGCGGAGAGCCTTTTTTAAATTTGGATGTTTTAAAAGAAGCTTTAAGATATTCGAGCGAAAAATCTAAAAAATTTAATAAAAAAATATATTTTTCAGTCGTATCAAATCTTACGGAACTAAAAGAAGAAGCGATAAAACTTATATTAAAATATAAAATTACAATCTGCACATCGTTAGACGGTCCGAAAGAAATACACGATTCAAACAGGCCAGATTCTTATGAAAAAGTCATATCAAATCTTAAAAAGCTCGTATATTACGCAAAAACCGGGCGTATAGAATATCCCAATATAATAACAACTATCACAAAAAAATCTCTTAAACGCCATAAAGATATAATAGAAGAATATTTAAAATTGGGCGTTATGAGAATACAATTGGGTTTTATAGAACCTTACGGGAGAGCATGGTTAAATTGGAAAGAATTCGGATACCAATACGAAGATTATTTGGAATTTTACGAAAAAGCTTTAAAGCATATAATCAACATAAACATAAAAAAAGGCATTCCCGTATATGAAAAGGGGGCTTATCTACTTTTATACGATTTAATAAAAAAGAAAAAACCCAGATATAGAGCGATAGATATATACCACAGACTCGCATACGACATAAACGCAAACATTTATCCTTCCGACGAGGCGAGAATATTGGGCGAAAACGGAGATAAAATATTCTTAATCGAAAACGTAAAAAATATTAAAAATTTCAAAAATTTAATAAAAAAACCTAAAACTCAAAAGTTTATGTTGGAAAATTTTCAGGAATTGACAAGACCGCTTTGTTCAAGATGCGAGTATGCGATATACTGCAAAATAGGCGGCTATTATAATTATATAACCCAAAATTCTATTTACGGCAATATGATAACCAACGATAGGTGTAAACTTTTTAAGGGAATATTTCAAATCCTAAAAAAATTTTTAAGAAATTCGGAATATAGATCTGTTTTCCATAGTTGGCTAAATACTTACGACTAATCTAAAAATGATAAAATATTATAAATGATAAGGAAAAAAATCGACATAAAAATAACTTTTAACTGCAATAACAAGTGCGATTTTTGCGCTCAGGGCGCCAAAAGAACTTTCATAGAGAGGAAAACCAAGTCGGAGGTAATAAAAGCGTTAAAAGACGGAATTAAATCGCAAGCTAACAGCGTGGTATTTACCGGGGGAGAACCCACTCTACACCCCGATTTAATAGAGCTAATAAAAGAAGCTAAGCGATTAAAATACGAATACATACAACTACAAACAAATGGAAGGACTCTTTCCGATATGAGCTTTTTAAAAAAAATCAAATCCGCCGGAGCAAACGAAATAAGCCCGGCTCTACACGGCTCCAAACCGGAAATCCACGATAAACTTACAAACGCAGACAACAGCTTTAACCAGACCATAAAAGGAATAATAAACTCGAAAAAGTTAGGTTTATATGTGCTAACCAATACCGTAATTACGTCTTTAAACTATAAAGATCTACCGCAAATAGCCAAACTTTTAACATATCTCAAAGTCGACCAATTTCAATTCGCTTTTGTCCATATCATAGGAACAGCATGGGAAAAAAGAGAGTGGATAGTTCCTAAAAAAAGCAAAGTTATGCCGTATCTAAAAAAGGCTCTGGATATAGGAATTTCAAAGGGGATAAAATGTTATACCGAAGCCATTCCTTATTGTTTTATGAAAGGATACGAAGAATGCGTGGCGGAAAAGATAATACCGGACGGCCCCGTGGTTGATGCCGAAGTATTCGTGGAAAACTACGGAGAATATAGAAGAAACGAAGGCAAATTAAAACACAAAAAGTGTAAAAAATGCGTTTATTTCAAAATTTGCGAAGGTCCATGGAGAGAATATCCGGAAATATTCGGTTGGGATGAATTTAAACCGGTAATAACAAAATGAATTTTTATTTTGAAAAAATAGATAAAAATACCTACTTTGTATCTAACGATTCTGGTGAAGGTTTGTTGTTAAACAAAAGACAATTTGAAAGCGTAATAAAAGGGAAAAAAGATAAAAAGTTAGAAGGCAAATGTTTTTGGAGCAAAAAATATTTTACAAAACCAGAAAACATAAAAAATTTCATTAAATCTTACTCAGGAATAAACAAATACGCCTATTCTTCTCCGAGTCTTCATATAATAGTAATGACATTAAAATGCAATCATTTTTGCATGTACTGCAGAGCAACCGACTCCAAATTCAATAAAGAAATAAACGAAAAAACTTTGATAAAAACCATAGATTTTATAATGGATACTCCAAATCCTAACATAACAATAGAATTTCAAGGCGGAGAGCCTCTTTTAAATTGGAATCTTCTAAAAAAGGGCATAGAATACATAAAAAAGAAAAACAAAAAAATAGGCAAAAATATAATAATAAGCTTAGTGACAAACCTTTCTTTAATGGACAATCAAAAACTAAAATTTTTAATAGAAAACAAAATATCCATATGCACATCGTTAGACGGACCCAAACAAATTCACGATAAAAATAGAATATATCATCCATCCTCGTCATACGATAAAGTCGTATACTGGTATAAGATGATTAAAAAAATGATCGATTTGACAAATGACGGAAATATCGATTTTATGCCTTCGGCTTTAATGACCACCACAAGATACTCCTTTAACCATCATAAAGAAATAATAGACGAATATCTTAATTTGGGCCTTGGCGGAATATTCTTAAGGCCTCTATCACCGATAGGTTACGCAAAAAATATATGGGGAAAAATAGGATACTCATCGGAAGAGTTTTTAAATTTTTACGAAAAATCTTTGAATTACATAATAGAAATAAACAAAAAAGGAAAAAAATTCGTGGAAAGAAACGCCGCTATAAAATTAAGAAAAATATTATTAAAACAAGATCCGAATTTTTTGGACCTTAGAAACCCTTGCGGCGCAGTTATAGGACAATTAGCTTATAATTACGATGGGGATATATATACCTGCGACGAAGGAAGGATGGTCGGAGCGCAAAACGATAAAACCTTTAAGGTTGGAAATGTTTTTAAATCCGAATATAAAGATGTCGTAAATTCTTCGCCAGCAAAATTATGTTTATTGTCATCCTGTCTTGAAAATCAGCCCCTATGCGTAAATTGCGCTTTTAAGCCTTACTGCGGAGTATGTCCCGTATTTAATTACGAAACATCTAAAACTCCCTTCGGATCGAACCAATCGTTTTACTGGTGTCGGATAGAAAAAGGAATATTTAAAATAATAATAAAAATTTTAAAAAACAAAAAAAACTTGGATTTATTTATGAGGTGGTTCGATGCCTGATATATCTTTATGGAATATATGCAACAACAAATGCGTTATGTGCACAAATCCGAAAGAATATTCCAATTCAAATCCGCTGGGAAACTACGATATAAAAACTCAAATAAAAAAATTAAAGCTATACATAAAAGGAATAAACGTTTATAATTCCAATTTCGACAAAAAAAACTATATTAATATAACCGGGGGAGAACCGACGCTACATCCCGATTTTTTACGATTTATAACATACCTGCGCAAAGAGTTGAGCGAAATACCGATAACCCTTCTTACAAACGGCAGAAGTTTTTCAAATGAAAAATTTTTGACAAAATTTGTATCCGTCGCAAAGCCTCCTTTTACGGTGGCCGTAAGTTTTCACAGTTACGACAAAAAAACATTCGAAAAAATAACCGGGATAAAAAACAGTTATGAACAAACCGTTAACGGGATAAAAAATATAGCCTTAAAATTTAAAGGAGAATTGGAAATAAGAATAGTGATACATAAACTTAACATAAAGGAGCTCGATAAAACGATATTATTTTTAAAAGATTTTTTATTGGGCTATAAGAATTGGAGAATAACGATAATACATTACGAAATAGAAGGTATTTCTGAGAAAAATAAAAGAAAGATTTATTTAAAATTATCAAAATCCGCACAAAAGATATATTCCATTAAAGATATTTTAAAGGGGATTAATTTAAGATTGTACCATTTTCCTTTGTGCGTTTTAAACAAAAACTTAAGAAAATACGCATGGATTACTTTACCGAAAGAAGAAAGGATCTACACCTATAAATGCAAAGGCTGTAAACTAAAGAAAAAATGTTTAGGACTTATGAAGAGGTATTACGAACTTTATGGAGACGCTGAGCTTAAAACAATACGCGAATAAAATACCGGAAATAATATCGTATATTTCCATTACCCTTTATCTCATATGGGGAATATCGATAGTAAGAGAAGATTTTGAAACCGGCAAAATAAAAAACTCAAAAATAATACTCGGCTTTAAGATAATATCGGCGCTTATTCTAATCAATATAATAAATACGATAGCCGGATACTCCGACATCTCCACAAATTATATGAATATTATTTTTTATAAAAATTACATATTGCACTGTTTTTATTCCGTAATATTTTCATATATACTATGGTACGGAGAAATATGGCCGGCAGGAGATTCCAAGTTTTACATAGCAAACCTTTGCTTTATACCTCTTATAAACTATAACGCAAAAGGATTTCCATCTTATTTATGGATATCCGTTTTAATAAACATATTCATACTGTCGGCGTTTTTTTCTGTATTTAGATACGTAAAAGATAACATATCCATGGTAAACACAGGCGACAAGGACGCATTTAAAGAATTAAAAAATTTTTATTTAAACAAAATTAAAAAAATAAACTATAAATCTCCAATCATACTAATCACTTTTTTTAATGTAATATCCATATTCGTTTACAAGCAGATGTTAAATCTTATGCTTCAAGAATATGTTTTTAATATATTCAAAAGAACCGACATATTCTTTTTTTTAATGTTTTTCTTATGGCCTAAAATTTCTCAATTCCTAAAATCAAGACTATGGAAATATATAATGATTTTTATGTATTCGGTTTTTATCCTGAGCGTAATACTAAATCCGCACCCGGTCGATTTTTTAGCTAAAGTAATAACTATCGCTTTTAAAAACACTTTGAAATTCGGCGGAATATTTTTTTTAGGGAAAATTTTATTCGAACAGATAATAGAAATACACAATACTTACTACGCTTCCAAAGAAGAAATAAAACCAGGAATGGTTTTATCGTCCAAAGAACTTGAAGTTTTTAGAAACAACGAGGCATTCGAAGGAGTCTTTGAGGATGCGTTTAAAGACGGATTGGACGAAGAGCAGGTCGAAAAATTAAAAGATTGGCTTTCAAAACATCCCGATAAAAACGCTAAAATAGAATTTGTAAGATCAAAGCCGTTCGCTTTGGGAATATTTTCGGGATGTATTATGGAAATTATTTTCGACGCCAATATAGTATCTTTACTAAAATGAAAAAGAAAAAAATAGTAATATTTGTGGGTTACGATTGCAACAACAATTGCAGATTCTGTATAAATTCGGAGAAAAGAAAAATAAAAAGCAAAACTACCGACCAAATAATCAAAGAAATATATCTCGCCACAAAAAAAGAGAAAATAGACATAATAGAATTTATAGGCGGAGAAATCACGATAAGAGACGATTTTTTTAAAATAATATCCACCGCTAAAAAATTAAACATACCCGATATAGTAATAGCAACAAACGGAAGAATGTTTTCGGACATAAACTTCGCTAAAAAAGCTTTAGAAAAAGGGCTATCCACTATAATATTCTCCATACACGGACCGGACTCCAAAACGCACGACCTTCTAACTCGCTCAAAAGGTTCCTTCATAGAACTAATGAGAGGAATAGAAAATTTTAAAAAAATTGGATTTAACAACATAAACGCCAACACCACGATAGTAAAGCAAAATTTCAAAAAACTGCCTCAAATAGCCAAACTTCACGTAAAATTGCAAATTAAAAACGTAGAATATATATTCGTAGATCCTCAATACGGAGGAGCCAACAAAGATTTCTCGAATATGGTTCCTAAAATTTCTATAGCTTCAAAATATATGAGAAAAGCCCTCGATATCGGAAGAGAAGCGGGATATTATCAGTGGAAGGTAAGATACGTTCCGTTATGTTATTTTACAGACTATCTCGATCAGATAAGCGAAATAAACGAGGCGAAACTGTTTCTTTCCAAGCATTGGGCTCCGGATTTCGTAAACGAAGACGTGGTAAAATCTCGAAAAAAATACGCAAGAGAAAAAACCAAGCGTTGCAAGGGATGCAAGCTTTTCAAACTATGCGAGGGAATCTGGAAAGAATATATAAAAAACTACGGAGATAAAGAGCTAAATCCCATAAAAGACAAATGATAGAAAAATTAATAATATACCCTACTCTTAACTGCAACCTTTCATGCCGATATTGCCATTACAAAAAAAGAAAAAGCGAAATACTATCCTATTTTAAGTTTAAAAAAGCGCTTAAAAAATTTTTAAAAATAGCCGAAAATCCTCAGATAATAATTCTGGGGGGAGAGCCTTTATTAATCAAAAAAAATATTTTTAAATTTATAAACCACATAAAAAAAACCGACTCTACCATACCTATAACCTTATTTACAAACGGCACGATAATGAACGAGAAAATAGCCGAGTTTATTAAAAACGGTAAAGTTAAAGCGGTTTTAAGCATAGACGGAGACAAAAAAACAAACGACAAATCGAGGGTTTTTAAAAACAAAAAAATATCAGTTCACGATACCGCCATAAATAATTTTAAAAAATACGATTTAATAAGCTACACAATCGCAAATATGGTAGTAACCCGAAAAAATATAGCTTTTTTAAGCTCAAACGTATCTTATTTATACGAACTCGGTTTCAGGAAAATAGGATGGAACATAGATTACTCCGACGATTGGGAAATCAAAGATATTAAAAAAATAAAAAGAGAATTGAACGAAATGTTTAAAAGATACTTAAATTTAATAAAAGAAAAAAAAGAACTTTACGAAATTTCCAACAGATACGAAATAATAGACGATATTTTCAAAAATAAAATCAAAGAATGCTCCAACATAACGCTGCTGCCGGACGGCAAATTTTATTTATGCGATAAGTTAATAGGAGCAGACGAGCAAACCTTAAAAGGCTTCGATATTTCGGATAAAACGATAGAAAAAAGAAAACTTCTTTTTAAAAAATTTAAAAGCTTAGGGTTTAAATCAACCCACCTTTTCTGCCAAATTGGTGCTTATTTTTTTTACAATTACGTTAAAAAAAGCGATATCGACAAAAAGATGAAAATTATTCTCGAAATACAAAAAACGATAAGCCAAACGCTAAAAAAACAGTTTAAAATTTTAATAAAATATAATAGTTTTAGAAGAATGCACGGAATAAAAAATGGAAAATAGAGACTGTTACGAAATACTCTTAAACTATAAATGTAATCTTAATTGTTCTTTTTGTTCTCAAGGCGACTATGATAGAAGTTTATATCTATCAAAAGAAGAAATATTCAAAGAAATTTATAAAGCGAAAAAAGCGGGGTATAAAAAATTGGGATTAAGCGGAGGTGAGCCGACGATAAGAGAAGACCTTGTAGAAATAATAAAATTCGCCAAAAAAACGGGTTTTAATTTCATAAGAATACAAACAAACGGACTTACTCTTTCCAACTACAGTTTAGCAAAAAAATTAAAAGAAGCGGGACTTACCTTTTGTAAGTTTTCCCTGACTTCTAACGACCCCAAAATACACGACATGCTTACCGGCGTAAAAAACTCATATCAAAAAGTAATAAAAGCTATAGAAAACATGAAAAAACTGAAGATAAGAATAGGCAACAATATACTCATAAATAAATATAATTACGACAAACTGCCCGAGATAATAGAATTTCTTCTGGATATGGGAGTCACCAACTTTGTTGTAATATACCCGATATACGTAGGGAATATGTTTTATAATCATAAAAAAATCGGAGTCGGTTTAAAAAAATGTGAAAAATTTTTTATTAGAGCCGTGGAGATAATGGTAGAAAACAACATGTCGAACGAAATATTATTTTTAAATGTCCCGCCTTGTTTTCTAAAAGGATATGAGGAAAACTTGATAGGCATATCAGCTTTTAATACCGTAGTAAAATCTCCACATATGAATCTTATAAATTTAGACGACAAGACCAATTCGAACAAAATACGCGGAGAAGTGTGCAAAAAATGCGTTTTCAAAACAAAATGCGACGGAGTGGATAAGGAATATGTAAAAATTTTCGGATGGGAGGGATTTGAACCGATATATAAAAAGTCCGAGAAGAAAAAAATATATTTTACCGACGATGAAAAGTGTTTGATTGAGATATTAAAAAAAGGAAAAGGAAAAATGCCGGTGGAACAAATAATAAAATTATCTAAAAAAGTTCCGCTTTGTCAAAGCTGTCAGGACGCCAATAACGTAATAAACGCGGCGACATCGCTATCGGTAAAAAAAATAGTCGAAATAGAATTTAAAAAAGGAAGATATTACTTTTCTCTTTTATGAAAAAAACGCTATTTATATGCGGTTACGGCATAACCTTAAAACATATTACGGCCGAAACTTCGGAAGTTTTAGAAAAAGCGGAAGTCGTAATATCCCCGAGCATCGACAAAGATATAATTCTTTCTGCAAGGATAAAAATAAAATCGGTTAGAGATTTAAATCCAGAACAACAACTTACTTTAATAAAAAAACTATTTAAAAAATATGAAAAGATAGCCTTTTTGACTTACGGAAATCCTTGTTTTCTAAACTCGATAACCTATCTTATAAAAAACCAACTGAAAAACGTAAAAACAATCACGCTTCCGGCGGTATCTTCCTTCGATATTATAATCGACATATTTAACGAATTAAACCTAATTCCCAGAGACCTAACCGTGATATCTTTAAATAAGGACAAAAAAAAGATAAAATTGTACCCGGAAACGGATACGATAATTTTCGGAGCCGAAGCCCTAAAAGAAGACGATTCCCTGCTTAAACAATTTTTACTGACTTTCAAAAAAAGCTATTCCGACGACCACCCGATATATATAGTAATAATAAAAGACTTTTCATGCCAAGACACGAAAATAATAAAAACAAAAACAAACAATTTTGAAACCAAAATAAAAACAATAAAAAATATGGCGACAATTTTTATACCCTTCGCAAAAAAATGACAAATCAAAATATAGATTTTAAAAGATTTGAAATATATATGACCCAAAGATGCAACAGAAATTGCGTATATTGTTTCGCCAAAGACAATCTGAAAACTAAGGTAGAAGAAATAGATTTTAATACGATATCCAAATCTGTTTATAAGGCTAAAAAAAACGGATTTAATTATATTACATTGCTTGGAGGAGAGCCTACCGTTCATAAAGACTTTTTTAAAGTATTGGCTTTGTGCAAAAAGCTTGGATTTAAAATACACATATTTACCAACGGCCTAAAATTTTCGGATTACGAATTCGCGTTAAAAGTTAAAAAAATAGGAGCCGATTTTTTGGCCTTAAATCTCCCCGATTACAGGAAAGAAGAATTCGAATTTTTAACCGGATTAAAAGGATCATATTCGCAAATAATAAAAGCTCTAAAAAATATTCAAAAATTGAAAATACCTTTGTCGTCAATATTTTTAGTGACTAAAACAAACTATTCAAAAATAGAAAATTATGTAGAATATTACTACAAAATGGGACTAAAACTTATAGTAATACAATATTTAAACTATCTGGGAAATGCCGATAAAAATACTGAAAAAATCAAAGTAAAAATTTCAAAGACTGTAAAATATATGAAAAAAGCCTCGAATAATCTTTTAAAAAAAGGAGGGTACCCTTTTTTCTACGAACATCTTCCCGCTTGCTTTTTAAAAGAATACGAAAACAAGGTTTTAGACCTATATCTTTCGGGATTTGACGAATCCGAATGCATACATCCTGGAACACCCGAAGAAAAATCGCTTGAAATCTCGTATAAACACAGGATAAAAACGCCTCAATGCAAAAAATGCATATACTATAAATACTGCCCCGGAATAGAAAAAAAATACTTGGAAATATACGGAAGCGACGAAATAAAGCCGGTTATAAAAAAAGCCAAACAATTCTGGGAAAACTATAAGAATAAAGAATATATCAGAAAATCGAAACTAAGTTTTCTCGAAACTATGAAGGAGTTTGAAAAATAGGATGAAAATCGTATCCGGAGTAAATAATATAAAAGAATGCGAAATACTCTCTTCTATTTCTGACGAGTTCTATTTCGGTTTAAAAGAAGTGGAAAACCATAGAAAATGGTATTCATTCTTAAACATAAAAGATACGGACGAAGCGGAAAAATTGATAAAAACGGCTCAAAGCCAAAGAAAGAAAATCTATATAGCGGCCAACGAAACATACGACAAAACCGAAACATCAAAGGCGGTCGAGATTATAGAAAAACTTATTAAGAAAGGGCTATCCGGCATAATATTAAGGGATATCAATTTAGCAGAACATTTCAAAAATAAAACGGAAATAATACTGAGTTCCACGGCTTTGGTTTTTAATTCAAATTCTTTAAAATTCTATAAAGAACTGACCGGACTAAAGAGATTGGTAATACCTCAGCACCTTAAACCCGAAGAACAGTTTTTTATCAAGAAAATTAAAGACATAGAATACGAAATATTTTATTTTCCAGACGTCTACTGCTCAAACATAGACGGGGCATGCTTGTATCACGATTTCGACGGAATAATAAGAAAAAAGACCAATTGCAGTTATGTTTTTATGTCGGGGAAGCAAAAAATTAAAATGGCCCATCCATCCGCAAAAAAAAGATTTGAAACGATATACAATTATTACAAGTTAGGCGCGAATTATATAAAAACGGCAAGAGACGGGACAACCGAAGAAAAAATAAAAATACTAAAAAAAATAAAAACGCTGATATCCATAATGGAAAAAAATCCGTCGAAAAAGGTTTTTTATTCTTGTCTGAAAAAATATTTTAACATATATGATTGAAAAAGCCGTTATAGTACCGGAAAACGATTTTAATAATATCGATTATAAAAAATACGATTTTTTATATATAGGCTCAGAGTTTTGCCAATTTAAAATACCGAAACTCGAACATATTAAAAAGATAACACATAAAAATATCGTTCTTTTGACACCGATAATAACGGATAATTGTTTCAAAAATATAATAAAAATTTTAGAAACGACTTCGGTAAAAGAAATAACCGTCAACGATATGGGGCTTTTTTATTTTTTGACCAAAAACAAAACAAAAAAGAAGATAAATATCGGAAGGGTTTTGATTTCAAATCTATCCAAATCTATCGGATGGGGAAAACTTAAAAAAATATTCGAAAACATAGAGGCTTACGAAATAGATAACACGACAGAGCCCGGCATAATTAAAAATCTGACTAAAATAAACCTTCATATTCCTTTTTCTTATCTTACCCACACTCGAAACTGCGCTTTTAAAGCGGAAGGCAACTGCCCTTGCGCGGATCGATATATAAAAATGAAATCAGCCATATCGAAAAATATTTTTTTAAATTCAAACGCTTATTTTTTATACGATCCCCAAATAAAAAATAAAAGGAAAATCAAGCGAATAGTATATCATATTCTTAATCAAAGAAAAGGGCAGTAAACCGCCCTGTCGGCTCGAATGCTTTTAAAAACTTTCCAGCTTAAAAAAATATCCGACGTATTCTTTACAAACAAAGAATTTTCGCTCGCTATCAAATCGGTTCTTGTTTTATTGTTTGTTACGCAATAATCCCCGCTAACGCACTCCTTTGAGCAGGGAATGTTTTTAATCGTAGAAGAAGGAGAATTATCTGGCATCCCCAAAAGACAATTTCTCGACATAGTCAAATTCACATACGGATAAAAAACGGAAAAAAAGAACCTCACTCTATTTTTCTTAAATATATCGAAATTATGAGAAGGAACCGTATCGAAACTCGATATCTCAAACCTTTCTATATTCATTTTATTTGCAAAAACAAGACAATCTAAAGAGTTGGCTCTGATAGAAGTTTTATCCGTCGAAAAAAAATGCTTTGTAATATGTCTTCCAAAGTTTATCTTTATCTTCTTCCCAAATACTTCTCTGGCGACATTTATCGTTCCGAAATCGTTTGCGGTAATTTCTATTTCTTCGTTTTTTTTATTATCCTTAAGCCACTTGAAAATTTTAAAACATAACTCTATTCCTTTATAACTTACGGGAGGAGTTAAAAAACATATTTTATTATCAAAATTTTTTAGAATATCTATGACGTCGAGATAAACCTCAAGCAGGTTTTCACAAAATTCGCTTCCGGTATACAAAAATTCATAATCTTTTAAGTCGAACGAAAAAGATTTAAGATGATTATGTTTAAGTTTAATGGCGTTTTTTATTCCTTTGAGCTTCATTTAATAACTCCAGAATTCCCAATCGCATATTTTACAAATCTTTTTTTAGCTTCATCATAATCGCACATCGATGAAACATTCATCATATAATCGATAGCTTTTTTGATATTATATACGTTTATAATTTTAGTTCTGGTATCGTCGGTTCTGGTTCCGTATTTTACATGAGTAACTCCAAGGCGATAAAAATCGAAAAACTCTGCGGCTGTCATAATTCTCGGCGGTCCTCCTTTGGAAAATCTCTCTCGCACTCTTTTCCTTACTTTTGCAACTATTGAGTTGTTATTTCCATAATTTAAAACCTTAACATTAACATTATTTCTTCTTTCGTCTATCTTGCAAAGGCATGCCTCTTCGGAAGTCAAATCAAAATATCTGTCTCCGTGCAGATAACAATATCCGTTTATATATGGACAACCGAAATATCGAAAATAAAAGACTTCGGTCTCTATTTTCTTCTCACGACAAAAATTTATTATATCTTTAGATTCGTAAGCTGAGATTTGGTTTGGTAAAATAATTCTCGATATGTTAAATTTGGAAAAAATTCTCGCGGTTTCTATGTTAAAAACAGGATTTAAAGAACTTAAATGAATAGGAACTTTTATATTTAATTTTTTAAGTTTTAAAAGAAGCCCAACGCTCGAAACTATTATTCCGTCGATACCCATCGAAACTATGGATTTAATTTCTTTAATCGCTTTATGATTTTGAGTATCAAACATTATATCGTTAGCCGCCAAAAAAGCCTTCATACCGGCTTTATGAGAAATATTTACTGCTTTTTTTACTTCCGATAAGTTTTTAAGAGATTTTGAATTGCCGTAATTATATACTTTTTCATAAGCGAAATAAACCTCGTCGGCTCCGGCTTTTTTAATGGGAATTATCTCGTTTAACGAAGTTATGCAGGAAAGTAATTTCATTAACAATTATTATATAATAATAATATGTTTAAAGACAAAAAAACGATATATATGGGCTCGATAGGAATGAACCTCTCGGACATATCGATCGAAGTTTTAAAAATATTCAAAAAAGCCGACATAGTGATATCCGACGCTTTAAACGAAGTCGACCTTGCGTATTTTAAAAAAATAAACAAAAATACTTTTTCTATAAACAAACATCTTTCGACCGATATAGAAAAATCGGTGAATTACATATTCGATAAAATAAACAGGCTATTTAAAAAGTTCGATACCATACTTTATCTTACTCACGGCAATCCTTTGTATCTCAATAAAAGAAATCAATCGCTATACGAAATATTGAAAAAAAAATTTAACATAAAAACCATACCGAGCGTATCTTCTCTGGATTATGTTATAGATCTGATATGCAGAAAACTCAAAGGAGAAAACACCTACGTAATTTATACCTATCCCGTAGAAAACAGGTTGAATCCATATAACGATATAATAATATTCAATCCGAATCTTATTAAAAATATTGATAACAAAAAAATCAAAACGTTAACAAGATTGTACAAACCAGATCATAAGTTTTATACGATTAAAATAAATACGGTTTTTGAAAAAGAGCGGATAAAATCTCACAATATTTCTTCTTTCAAAGACGAAATAAAAGAAATAGACGATAGAACGACCATATATATTCCTTCGGTTAGAAAAATAAAGATTAAATCAAACCGATGATTTGTTTAATAAATTGGTATAATGTAAAAAAGGAGATCATATGATTAATAAAGAAAAAGAAATTAAAGAATTGGTAAAAAAATACGAAAAAGACATGGTTAATTTCGCCGTAAACATGGTTAAAACTCCGAGTTTTTCTTGCCAGGAAGGAAAACTTGTAGATTTAATAAAAAAAGAGATGATTAAATGCAAATTCGACAAAGTCAAAATAGACAAAATGGGAAACATACTTGGATTTATAGGAAATGGTAAAAAGAAAATAATGATAGACGCTCATATAGATACAGTTGGAGTGGGGGACCCGAAAGCGTGGAAAATAGATCCTTTTAAAGGAGTATTTAAAAATAATACCATATACGGAAGAGGGGCTACGGACCAAAAATTATCGATGGTTTCAATGGTTTATGCCGGGAAAATAATAAAGGAACTAGGACTTGCAAAAGATTATACGTACATAGCCGTAGGTTCGGTTCAGGAAGAAGACTGCGACGGACTTCCGCTCCTTCACATAATACAAAAAGAAAAGATAAAACCGGATTATGTGGTTTTAACCGAACCGACAAATCTTTCGGTTTACAGAGGACACCGAGGAAGAATGGAAATAAAAGTGGTAGTGAAAGGAAAATCCTGCCATGCTTCCGCTCCGGAAAGAGGCGATAACGCCGTATTTAAGATGTCTCATATAGTTCAAGAAATTACCGAATTAAACGAAAGATTGAAAAACGATAAATTTTTAGGCAAAGGAACCGTCGCGGTAACATATATGGAATGCAAAACCCCGTCTTTAAACGCAGTTCCAGACGAAGCCACGATTTATTTAGATAGGAGACTCACCGTCGGAGAAGATAAAAAACTTGCGATAAGTCAAATACAAAATCTTCCTTCCGTCAAAAAATATCGGGCGAAAGTCGAAATGCTTTATTACGAGGCGAAAAGCTGGACGGGATTAAAAGTAAGCCAGGAAAAATATTTTCCCACATGGGTTATGAAAGAAGAGCATCCCCTGGTTCAAGCCGCGATAAAAGCAGCTTTTGTTTCCTTAGGCAAAAAACCGATAGTCGATAAGTGGGTTTTTTCCACAAACGGAGTCGCAAGCTGCGGAAGGCTGAAGATACCTACGATCGGATTTGGCCCTTCGAACGAAATATACGCTCACAGCATAAACGAACAAATGCCGGTCGATCATCTTTTAAAAGCCGCTTCTTTTTACGCTTGCATAGGTTCTTTTATCGCGGAGAAAAAATAAAATGAAAAAACTTATATCCTTTTTGTTGATACTCTCGGTTATATCCTGCGCGGACAAAAATTTAGATAAAAAGGATAATAAGATCTCCGCTCAAACAACCGAAAAAGGAGTAAATATGGATAAACTTTCAAATCCGAATTTATTAAACGAAACCGCGCCCGAAAATTTTAAGGTAAGGTTCAAAACCACAAAAGGAGATTTTCTGGTGGAAGTTAAAAGAGAATGGGCTCCTAAAGGAGCGGACAGATTTTATAACCTTGTTAAAAACGGTTTTTATAACGAAGCCGCTTTTTTCAGGGTGATAAAAGGGTTTGTTACTCAATTTGGAATAAACAAAGACCCGAATATATCCTCAAAATGGAGAGAAGCCGTAATCGACGACGATCCGGTTAAATTATCCAATTCAAGAGGAACCATATCCTTCGCGACAGCCGGCCCAAATACCAGAACTACTCAGCTTTTTATAAACTTTAAAGACAACCAAAGGTTAGATTCCATGGGATTTTCGCCTTTTGCAAAAGTTATAGAAGGGATGGATGTAGTCGATAATTTATATTCCGATTACGGAGAGGGAGAACCTTACGGCAACGGGCCTTCTCAGTCTAAAATACAAACCGAAGGAAACTCGTATCTTAAATCCTATTTCCCGAAATTGGATTATATAATATCGACCGAAATAATTTTAAACTGAAAAAACTCACAAATTGATATAATATTATTATAAAGGTTCTTTAATTTTAAAGAGGTAATTTTATGAACATGGGAAAAAGAAGAATGGCGCGGATTAACTGTTTTATCTCCTTATATCTTTACGATATAGGAAAAATACCTTCGGAAGAAATCTTGAATACCTATGTTCAAAACACCGAAAACATCGGGATAATGAAAGACCCTTCGACTATGGATTTTTATAAAAATCTTTTTTTAATCACCGTAGAACACATCAAAGAAATAGACGAAATAATAAGAACGGCAAGCAAGAAATGGGATTTTGACGGCATATTTCCAATAGACAAAGCCATATTAAGAATGGCTACGGCGGAAATGGTATATCTTAAAAATCAGGTGCCGATAGTTATAGACGAAGCGGTGGAAATATCGAAAATGTATTCTCCGAACGAAGAAAAAGGACCGGATTTTATAAACGGGGTTTTAGATACCATAGCGAAAACCAATGTTCTTAAATGAACATGTCCGACATAGAAAACAAAATTAAAAAATTAAGAGAAGAAATAAGAAGACACGAGTACCTTTATTACGTTTTACAAAAACCGGAAATATCGGACGCGGAGTTCGACTCTTTGATGAAAGAGTTGAAAGAACTTGAAAATAAATATCCGCAATACCGCGACGAGTACTCTCCGACCAACAGAGTGGGAGGACAGGCTTCAAACGAATTCAATCCTGTAAAACACAATCCTCCGATGTTATCTCTTGAAAACTGCTATAGCGAAGAGGAATTTAAAGAATGGCATAACAGAATTGTAAAAATCGTAGGGAAAAGCTTTGAAATGGTTGCGGAAGCCAAAATAGACGGGCTATCCTGCGCCATAGAATACGAAAACGGGAAACTTGTAAGAGCGTCTACAAGAGGAGACGGAGAAACCGGAGAAGACGTAACGGCAAACGTTAAAGCGATAAAATCCGTTCCATTGGCGATAAACCTCCCTCAAAACTCTTTCATAGAGATAAGAGGAGAGGTATATTTAAACAAAAAAGATTTTGAAAAAATCAACAAAACGCAAGAGGAAAACGGAGAAGATTTATTTTCAAATCCGAGAAACGCGGCAAGCGGATCTCTCAGGCAAAAAGACCCCAACATAACCGCAAAAAGAAACCTAAGATTTATGGTTCATTCGTACGCGAACGTAAGAGGAATAGCCGAACCGAAGACCCAGTGGGAGTATTTCAAGCTCTGCGACAATCTTTCCATACCGACCAATTACATAAAGAGGTTGTGCTCAAAACCCGAAGAGGTGATTGAATTTTATAAAAAAACCGAAGAGGAAAGAGAAAATTTAGATTTTGAGATAGACGGAATAGTGGTAAAGATAAACGATTTTTCTATTCAAAGAATCCTGGGAAATACCGCAAAAAGTCCCAGATGGGCTATAGCCTTTAAATTTAAAGCCGAACAAGCCAAAACAAAAATAAAAAACGTGATATTTTCGGTAGGAAGAACCGGCATATTAACTCCGGTGGCAAGTCTTGAGCCTGTGAAATGCGGAGGAGTTATAATATCCAGCTCCACCCTTCATAATTTTGACGAGATAAAAAGACTTGACGCAAAAGTCGGAGACACCGTGATAATAGAAAGAGCTGGAGACGTTATCCCAAAAATAATCAGAGTTTTAAAAGAAGAAAGGACGGGCGAAGAAAAGGAAATAATTCCGCCTAAAAAATGTCCGGCATGCCAATCCGAGCTACATAAAGACGAGGTCTATATAAGATGCATAAATCCGGAATGCCCGGAGCAAATCAGAAGAACCATAATACATTTCGCCTCAAGGGACGCGATGAACATAGAGGGACTCGGAGAAAATACGGTAGACGCGCTAATTGAAAAAAAATTAATAAAAACGATAACCGACATATACAAACTAAAAAAAGAAGATCTACTGCAATTGGATCTATTTAAAGAAAAAAAGGCTTCAAATCTTTTAAATCAAATAGAAAAATCCAAAAAAAACAATTTAAACAAATTAATATACGCTCTGGGGATAAGACACGTTGGAGAAAAAACGGCGGAGATTTTGGCTCAAAAATTTACGGATTTGAAGAAACTCTCCGAAGCGAAAGAGGAAGAACTTTCGTCTATAAACGAAATAGGACCGACTATAGCCAATTCAATATCGGACTTTTTCAAACAGGAAAACGTTAAAAAAATGATAGAAGAATTCGAAGCCCTGGGTTTAAACACGAAATATCGCAACGAGATAAAGAGTTTAAAGTTAAACGGATTATCCTTCGTATTTACCGGAGAGCTCGACGGCATGACAAGAAACGAAGCTGAAAAAAAGGTTATGGAATTGGGAGGGAAAATATCCTCTTCCGTTTCATCGAAGACCTCTTATCTTGTCGCGGGGAAAGATCCGGGGTCGAAGTATGAAAAAGCGAAAAAATTGGGCGTTAAAATTATAAGCGAAAAAGAATTTTTAGATATTATAAAATGAAATCGGCATATATAAACCTATACGACAAATCGGAAGTTCTCGAAATTTCAAAAACTCTTATTTCAAACGGATATGAAATATATTCTCAAGGCTCAACCTTCGAATTTTTGATAAAAAACGGAGTAAGCGCCTTGGAATTAAAATCGGAAGACTCTCACCCTAATATCGAATTAATAAACATAATTTCCGGAAAGAAAAAAAGTTCGATAACCAAGCCGGATATCGTAATAGCCGACATACCGGAGTCCTACGAAGATTTTTATAACACGATACTCCTTATATTCGCGGCAAATAAAGGGATAACAGTAATAAGCGACAACCAATCGATCGTAAAATCCGAATCTCATATGAGGCTCTTTGGAGAAATAAGCCAGGAGCTGAAAAAGGAACTTTTAATTCTAACCCTTAATAAGTTATCCTATATTTTTTCAAAAAAATCGTACGATATGTTTCCTTACATCAATATCCAAAGCGAAATAATAAACATTCCGCTCAAAAAAGAAAAAGAACTTAGATACGGAGAAAACCCTCACCAAAAATGCGCCATATACTCTTCTCCGATAAAATCCAATTTTCATTTTAAAAACATCAAATCGTCGGATTCCGAATTAAATTTAAATCATTATTTGGACATAGAAAAAGCCCTAAATATTTTCAAGGACATAAAAGAACCGACGATAATTTGTTTAAAACACTCGAATATTTGTTCTTTGGTCACCGCGGAAAGCTTAAAAAAAGCCGTTTTAAAGTTGGGAGAACCTGAACAGGGAAACACTTACGCTTTCAACGAGCCTATCGACACCGAAATAATAAAAGAAATCGCAAATCTAAAACCAAGATGCTTAATAGCCCCCGATTTTTCGGCGGATATATTAAAATATTTGGGCAAAAAAAACGAAGAAACAAAACTCATATCTTTTTCAATGAATATAATAAACCCTCCATCGGAAAAAGAAATAATATATCTTGGCGGAGATTTCGTAATACAGGAACCGGATATATTCGACGAAACATTGGAGATCAAATCCATAAACAAAAGATATTCTATAGAAAACAGGAGAGACATAAAACTTGCATACATTCTTTCAAAACATTTGAAAACGCACTGCGCGGTCATAATCTCGGAAGGAGTAATGTTATCTTATTCCCAGGGAGACGAATCTTCGCATTTCGCCATAGTTTCGGCCATATTTAAAATGAACAAAAAAAATATGATAAAATTAAAAAAAGATATGATATTGGCTATAAACGGTTTTTTAGATATCAATTCGATGAAAGAGATAATAAAACTTCCGATAAAAACCGTAATACACGGGGCCGTTGAAACGGAGAAAGAAGTAATTAAAATGGCGGCAGACAACAACATATCTTTGATTCAAACCGCCAAAAGACATTTAAAACATATAGCTTAGGGAGGAAAAATGATAATTAAAATAATAGCGATTGTGGTTATATCTTTAATAATATCTCTGGTTTCTTTAGCTTTTTTTATGAGCGTAATAAGAAAAGCGTTTAATATAATAAACGAAATAACACCCGATATAGACGAAATAAAGGAAATATTAAGAGGGAATACCGCGGTTAGCGAATACTATTCGAGAGTGGTATCCGCAGTAATAATAGGAATAAGCATAATATTTTCGGTGGTTCTTATTATATCCTTTGGTTTGATAAAATGAAAAAAGTTTTTTTGCTTTTTTCGATTTGTTTTTTAGTTTTGAATTTAAACGCTTCTTTTAATATTGTCGATAGACTCGCAAGTCCTTTCGCTTACGACGACGATTCATCTTCATATTCTTATTCTTACAACGACTATAAACCTCCCAAAAAAGGATTTTCAAAATCGGATCTTCCTTTTTTCATAATAATACTGATAATTCTACTTTTTACTCCTTCTTCGAGATACGGTCGTTATAGAACATACGATTACAACTACCCTAACAGATCAAGGGGATATTCTTCTATAGCTTATATAGTCGCCGGACTTTTTATGCATTTTATACAGAAAAAAACCGAGGCTTCTTACAAATCATTTACCGAAGAAGATTTGATAAAGAGAGAAAGGGAAGCCGAGGAAATACTTAAAAAATTAAATTTAAATCCGGACGATTTTAAAAAGCTTTCCGCATACGCGCTCGAACAGTATATGTTGATGATTTCCGGACAAAAAAACGATATGGCTCAGATATCGAGCGATTATCTATATAAAAAATATCTAAAAGAAATAGCGGAACTTTATCAAAAGGAAATAAAAACCGAAATAGAAAATTTTTCTGTAGACGACGTTAAAATAATAAACGTAAGATATACCGATTACGAAAAAGCCATATCGGCTTTCGTAAAATACACTTCGAGACAATATTATGTGGACGCGGTAAACAAAAACTTCGTATCCGGAGAAAGATTTCCGATAACAAAATATCTTTTTTTGACTTTCGTCTACGACGGAATATGGAAATTATCTTTGATAGAACAAAAAGGCGAATCCTATGTCATGAAACTGGAAAATCTTTTAGGGACCCCTTCTTTTGTCAACAATATGGGAAATAAAGTGGAATTATCGGATGGAGAACGACAACCATATAAAGAAATCTCAAAACCCAAAATGCAACTTTTAATAGCCGAAACTTTTTTTAACATATACTCCTGGTGGAAAAACGATACCCAGGAGATAAGCGTAAAAATCGAAGAAGAGATTAAGCAAAAACTAATCAAAGCCAGGGAAAAAATTAAAAACGAAAAAAATATTTTTTTAAAAATAGACAAATTTCAAATCATATCCATAGATTTTTTAAGCTATGAAAAAAATCCGGCTGGAATTACGAAAGGAGTTACGGTAAGAATAAACTTTTCGCTTAACGGAAAATTTTCAAAAAATTCTTTCACGCTTGTAGACGGAGAACAAAAATTGGACGAAATATGGTTATTTGAAATAGATCGGGAAGAGCTGATATTAAAAGATATTATCAAAAGATTTATAACTTCTTCAAAAGATATAGAGTCAAGCCCGCTTCAAATAGAATGGTATATATAGGAGAATAAATGAAAACCAAAACAATATTGATAAAAAATTCGATAATTTTTACCGGAGGTTCTTCAAAAAAACTTCTAAAAGGGTACGATATCCTTATAGAAGATTCGAAGATAAAAAAAATATTTAAATCCGCCTCAAAAAACATAAAAGCGGACAAAATCATAAATGCCGAAGATAAACTAATAATGCCCGGGTTTATAAACGTTCATATGCATTTTTATTCGAGTTTCGCAAGAGGACTTAATAAGATAAATTCCTCTAAAGATTTTGTAGAAGTATTGAACAATTTGTGGTGGAGATTGGATAAAAAATTGGATTACGACGCCATTTACTATAGCTCCATGGCGGCTTTGATACAGGCGATAAAAAAAGGAACGACTACGCTGATAGACCATCACGCAAGTCCTTTCTCAATAAGAGGATCCTTATTTGAAATAGAAAAAGCCGTGCGCCGATGCGGTCTAAGAGCCTGTTTGTGTTACGAGGTTTCGGATAGAGACGGAGAAAAAAAGGCGCTGGAAGGAATAAAAGAAAATTACGAGTTTATAAAATATTCAAATGAAAAAAACGACAATTTTATAAAGTCTTTATTCGGTCTCCACGCATCGTTTACCGTATCGAATAAAACGCTTGAAATAGCCTCGGACATAGGAAACTCCCTAAACTCGGGTTTTCACGTACATTGCGCCGAAGCCGTATCCGACCAGATAGACTGCCAGAAAAAACATAAGATGAGAGTGGTGGAAAGATTTGAAAAATTTTCGATACTGGGAGAAAAAAGCATACTGGCTCATTGCGTACATATAAACGAAAAAGAAAAAGAAATACTAAGAAGAACTCAAACTCAAATAGCCGTCAATTCGCAATCCAACGCCAATAACGCAGTAGGGATATCCGATATAATAGGTTTTTCTAAAAAAGAAATATTATACGGGCTTGGAACCGACGCTATGACAGTAAATATGATGGAAGAGATTAGAGCTGCTTTATGGCTTTGTCATTTAAAAAATTCAAATCCTTCGGTCGGTTTTCCCGAGGTTACAAAAACTTTAGAGAATAACGCTAAGATAGCGTCAAAATATTTCGAAAAAATAGGCGAGATAAAGGAAGGGAATTTCGCCGACATTATAATCGTAGACTACATTCCGACCACTCCGTTAAAAGAAGACAATTTTATGGGGCATCTTATATTCGGCATATCTCAATCCAACATAGATACCACCATAGTTAACGGAAACATTCTTATGGAAAAGGGGAAACTAAATTTTATAGACGAAAAGGAAGTAGCGCGAAAATCCCAAGAAACCGCAAAAAAGATATGGAACCGATTTTAAAATGCCTCTCAGAATTACGCTAATAAACATTTATCGAGAAAAAATCCATACCGTTCCTCTGGGGCTGGCATATTTGAAAACATACGCCGAAAAGATTTTCAATAAAAGAGTAAAAATATTAATAAAGGAATTTTCGGAAAAAGAAATAGACAACCGACTAAATGAAGTATTAAAAGACATTTTAAAAACAAAGCCTCGGATAATAGGTTTTTCGTGTTATATGTGGAACAGAGACCGGGTTGTTTATCTTTCAAAACTATTAAAAAAAGAAAACGAAAAAATAAAAATAATATTGGGCGGAAAAGAAGTTTCAGTAAACGGAGGGGAAATATTAACCGACTCCAAAGCCGACGCTCTCATAGAAGGGGAAGGTGAGATTGCGTTTGCCGAAATAATAAAAAAAACGTTATCGGGATCCGACTGGTATAACGTAGGGAACATCATAATTAAAAGAAAAAACGAAATAATAAAAAATAAAGAAAAAATTTTACGCAACTTAGACGATATCCCGTCTCCATACTTAAAAGAGATATTCCGAAATACTTCGGCAGATTATCTGATATTGGAAACTTCGAGAGGGTGTCCCTTTAATTGTCCTTTTTGTTTATGGACGATCAAAAAGAATATAAGATTCTTTTCTTTAAATAGAGTTTTAAAAGAAATAAAATGGATAATAGATAACGCTTCTCGAATAAATTCCGGGCGGCTTAAAGTGATAATATCCGATTCCGATTTTTTAATAAATCCAAAAAGAGCCGAAAAAATATTAAAATTCATAACATCGAAAGCGATAACAAAAGAAATAGACTGGTCGATAACCACAAACATAAAATTTATAACTAAAGACATACTAAAAGTTTCTAATAATCCTCATTTAAAATTCAGCATAGGGATTCAATCCATTAATCCCAAATCGATAAAAATTTTAAAAAGAGAAAATCTAAGCCTTTCATTAAAAGAAACGGGGAAAAAATTGGATATGATAATTAAATACGCTCCGAAATCTACGATAATACTCGAAATTATGATAGGAATACCGGGAGAAACCGAAAAAGACATCCAAAAAACTTTCAGATGGAGCATGGAAAGGGTCATAAAACACATATTGAAAACAAAAAGCGAAAAGGAAATCGAAAATTTTAAAAAAAACGACACTTTTCCAATCAACGCCTACATAGATTACTGTACGTTATCGGTATTTCCCGATACTCCTATGACGAAAATAGCAAAGCGCTATAAGGCTAAATGGATGGAAAATCCTCCTTATGAAATAATTTCCACTTCGACCCTTTCAAAAGAAAATATCAAATCGTACCAAAAAATGGCCGCAAATATGGAATCGAAAATAAAAGAAAATATTCTAAAAATTATTTCGGACCGATATATTTAACATATTAAATTGGTAAAATTTAATATTAGTATACGGAGGAAAGATGAATAACGAAATTTTTTTATCCGACGCCAAACTTTTCGAAGAAGTAGACCGATGTTTATACTGCCAGGAAAAACCCTGCAAACAAGCATGTCCCGTAAACTGCTCTCCCGCGGATTTTATAATGGCTATTAAATCCGGGGAAAGCTCCGATTTTGCGACCAGTGCAAGAATAATTATGGGCTCAAATCCTTTAGGAGGAGTTTGCGGAGCGGTATGTCCCGATTGGTTTTGCATGAAAGCGTGCTCGAGAAAACTTCTGGATAAACCGATAGATATCCCAAAGGTCCAGGCAACGATAATACAAAAAGCCAAAGATACGGGAATAATGCCGAAATTTGAAAAACAAAAGAAAAACGGAAAAAAAATCGCGATAGTAGGTTCGGGAGCGAGTTCCCTAAGCGCCGCAGCGGCTCTTACTCAGATGGGTTATTCCATAGACATATACGAAAAAGATAAAAAAATAGGCGGAGTTATGAACTTAATTCCGGATTCGAGACTCGATAAAAACATACTTAAAACAGACATAGATTTTATAAAAACTTTGGGAGATATAAAAATAAATTTGGGAATGGAAATAAAAGAACCCGAGAAACTTTTATCCGATTACGACGCGGTAATAGTAGGAGCGGGAGTGGACAAACAAATAAGGCTTAACATAGAAAATGAAGATATGGGCATAGACGGACTAGAATTTTTAAAAAATTTTAAAAAATATAATTTAAAAAACAAAAATGTGGCGGTAGTCGGCGGAGGAGCCGTAAGCGCGGACTGCGCGGTAACGGCAATAAAAATGGGAGCCAAAACAGCCGAGATTTTCACAAGAAAAAACGCCGCGGAAATACAGCTTAGCGAAAGAGAAATAGAAGAGCTATATAAATATAAAATAAACATAAACGGAAGAACTAAAATAAAAGGAATAATCTCAAAAAACAAAAAGATAACCGGCGCAAAATTTGTCAAATTGGACGAAAAAGGAAACGAAATAGAAGGAAGCGTTCAAAATAGAACAGACATAGATTTCGTGATACTCGCGATAAAAAATATTCCCTCTATGAACATCCTAAAAAAAGAGGGTGTTTTTTACTGCGGAGATTTTTTAAACGGAGCCTCCACGGTAGTAGAATGCGCAGCAAGCGGAAAAAATGCAGCAATGGAAGTAGACGCGTATATTAAAAACAAGAAAATAAAGATAGAAAAAAATAATAAAAGTTCTCTTGTTTTAACCGGAAGAAATATGCTTCCCGTAAATCTGGAAACCGATTTCTTCGGCTATAAAATGAAATCTCCTTTTATGATATCGGCGGCTCCTCATTCGGACGGTTTTGAGCAGGTAAAATTGGCCTACGAAAACGGATGGCCCGGCGTGATAATGAAAACAGCCTTCGATAACGTCCATATACATATACCTTCAGAATATATGTTTCTTTTCGACAAATCGACTTATGGAAACTCGGATAACGTTTCGGATCACCCGCTGGATAGGGTATGCGCCGAAATAGAAAAACTTATAAAACTTTATCCGGATAGAATTACCGGAGCATCCACAGGAGGACCGGTCACCGGTAACGATGAAAAAGATAAAAAAGTATGGCAATCCAACACTAAAAAATTAGAAAACGCGGGAGCTATGGTTATAGAATACAGCCTATCGTGTCCTCAGGGAGGGGATGGGACCAAAGGAGATATCGTATCTCAGGATCCCGAACTTAGCGCAAAGATCATCGACTGGGTAATGGAAATGTCCGATCCGAAAATACCAAAGCTTTTTAAGCTTACCGGCGCGGTGACATCCATATACCAGGTGGTGGACGCGATAAAAAAAGTTTACGATAAATATCCTAATAAAAAAGCCGGCATAACCTTGGCGAATTCCTTCCCGGCCCTCGGTTTTAGAAAATCGAATAATAAAAAATGGGATGAAGGAGTAGTCGTCGGGCTTAGCGGAGAAGGGATAGCTCCGATAAGTTATCTGACCGTGGCAAAAGCCGTAAAAATAGGGGTTCCGATATCCGCAAACGGCGGAGCGATGAATTGGAAAATGGCCGCCAATTTCCTGGCTATGGGAGCCAAAAACGTTCAGTTCTGCACCATACTTATGAAATACGGATACGATATAATAAACCATTTGGAGTGGGGATTGTCCTCGATGTTATATGAAAAAGGATATAACTCGGTATCCGAGTTTATAGGCTGCGCTTTACCCGACATAATAACTCCTTTCGACAAACTAACCCCCGAAAAAAAGATACCGGATGTTATAAATGAGTTATGCATAGGATGCGGCAACTGCGCGACATGCGGATATCTTGCGGTAAAATTAAATAAAGACAAAAAACCGACATTCGATCATAAAAAATGCATAGGATGCTCGATATGCGCAAAAAAATGTCCTTCAAAAGCAATTTATATGAGAAAAAGAAAAAAACACGAGAAAAAATAATTCGGAGGATATTATGAAAACACTTTTGATAAAAGGCGGTTACATTTTTACCGCCGACGACAAAAGAACTGAATTAAAAGATTACGATATTTATATAGAAGGTCCGGAGATAAAAAAAATAGCGAAAAACATAAAGATAAAAGCCGACAAAATAATAGACGCCAAAAACTGCGTTATAACCCCGGGGTTTGTAAACACTCATCATCATCTATATCAGACATTAACGAGAAACATCCCTCAGGTACAGGACTCAAAGTTGTTCGATTGGCTAGTGTTTCTATACGAGGTATGGAGAAATTTGGACGAGGATTGGGTCGATATATCTACAAAAGTGGGACTTGGAGAACTTTTGCTCACCGGATGCACGACAAGTTCCGATCATCTTTATTTATTTCCTCAAAAATCCTCCAAATATTTAATAGATAGAGAAATAGAATCTGCAAAAGAAATAGGAATGAGGTTTACCGCAACAAGAGGTTCGATGAGCAGAGGGAAATCGAAAGGCGGACTTCCGCCGGACGATGTGGTTCAGGACGAAGATACGATAATGAAAGACTCAGAAAGAGTCGTAATAAAGTATCACTCCAAAGAAAAATTCGCAATGACCAACGTGGCGCTTGCCCCATGTTCGCCTTTTTCGGTAACGAGCGAACTATTAAAACTTACGGCGGAAATGGCAAAAAAATGGGAGGTAAGAACACATACTCATCTGGCCGAAACATTAGACGAAGAAGAATACTGTCTAAGTCTTCATAAAATGAGGCCGCTTGAGTATATGGAAAGCGTAGGATGGCTAAACGAAAGAAGCTGGTTTGCGCACTGCGTTCATATAAAGGAAGAAGAAGCGAAAAAAATGGGAGATCACGGCTCCGGAGTGGCGCATTGTCCTACATCAAATCTTAGATTAGGTTCGGGCATAGCACCAATAAGAATGTTTTTAAATAACAAAGTCCCCGTCGGTTTGGGAGTGGACGGTTCCGCTTCCAACGACTCATCCAATATGCTTTTGGAAATAAAACAGGCGATGCTGGTATCGAGGGTAAAAGATAAAGTCGATTCCATGCCCGCAAGAGACGCATTGTATTTGGCGACAAGAGGAGGGGCAAAGGTTTTGGGAAGAGAAGATATAGGATCCATAGAAGTCGGGAAAGCCGCGGATATAGCGGTATTCGATATATCAGGAATAGAATACGCCGGGTCCACATACGATCCGATAGCCTCTCTGGTATTCTGCGGAATAAATCAAAAAACGAAATACACCGTGGTAAACGGGGAAGTAAAAGCGGAAAACGGAAAATTGCTAACGGTAGACGAAAGAAAATTAAAAGAAAAAGCCGACAAATTAGTTAAAAAACTTATGGATAAAATTTAATCATGTATTCCGTAATATTATCCGCCGGCAAATCCGAAAGAATGGGAAGAGACAAAGCTTTTCTCAAAATAGACGGAGAGTATTTTATTGATAGAATATTTAAAAAATTGGACACGTTCTCGGATAAAATAATAATAGTAGCCGGAAATCATAACTACGACAAAATAAAAAAACTTTTTCCAAATCAAACCGTTCTTTTAAACGCCGATTACGAGTTAGGTCAGATAAACTCGGTAAAAGTAGCGGTAAAGCATATTATTGAAAACCAAATAGAAACTCCGATAATGATAAACCTCGTAGACCAGCCTCTTATAAAAAAATCGACTTACAAAAAAATAACCGAAGCTTATAAAAAAAACAAAAACAAAATAATAATTCCTTATACGAAAAAAGAGGATGGAAGTTTCAAAAGAGGCCATCCCATAATAATTCCTCAAAAATATTTTAAACTTATACTTAAAGCGCCTTACGAAAAAGGGCTTCACTGGGTAACTCACCATAAAAAAGTCGAATTAAAAGACATCTTCGTAAAAGACAAGGGAATAATAAAAGACTTCGATAATTATAAGGAATATATTAATTTTTTCAAATAAAATCGAAATACCCGACCGAACACATTTAGTATAATAATTTTATGAGAGAAAATTTAAAAATATCCGTTTTGGGAGCGGGAGCCTGGGGCACCACCATAGCGAATTTACTATCCGAAAAAGGTTTTAAAGTAACAATATGGGCAAAGGAAAGAGAAGTTGCAAAAAACATAAATGAACGTTCGGAAAACAACATTTTTTTAAAAGGAATAAGATTATCTAAAAACTTAAAAGCTTCTAACGATTTAAAAGAAGCGCTTTCATCCGAAATAATAATAAACGCAATTCCGACTCAATACATAAGAACCGCACTAAAAAAATATTCCCGATATTTAAAGGACGCTTACATTTTGAGTCTTTCAAAAGGAATAGAACTCAATACTTTTGAAAGGCCTTCGGAAATACTTTCTGACATAACCGGAAAAGATATTTATGTTTTATCCGGCCCCAACTTCGCCGTAGAAATAGCCAGAAAGAAGCCCGCCGCAACGACAATCGCCGGAAAAGACCATAAAACAAGAAAAATGTTTCAGGAAATTTTAAGCACAGATTATTTTAGAGTTTACGAAAACGACGATATAATAGGAACGGAAATAGGAGGTGCGATAAAAAACGTAGTGGCCATAGCGGCCGGAATGAGCGACGCTTTAAATCTGGGATATAATACGAAGGCGGCGCTTATAACGAGGGGGCTTAACGAAATACGAAAGTTAGGTAAAAAATTAGGAGCCAAAGACATAACCTTTCTGGGGTTATCCGGAATAGGAGACCTGATACTTACCTGTAATTCAAGCATATCCAGAAACTACTCGGTAGGATATAAAATAGGCGAGGGGGTAAATCCCTTGAAACTAATAAGCTCTATGAAACAAGTCGCGGAAGGAGTAAAAACGGCAAAAGCGTTAAACAAATTGACACAAAAATTATCAATAGAAATGCCCATATCCAGGGAAGTTTATCTGGTAATATACAAAAACAAAAAACCTCAAAAAGCTTTAAAATCTTTAATGACAAGAACTTTAAAATCGGAATTTTAAAATGAACAAACCCGAAATATCCGAATATCTAATAGAAAAAAGGCCGAAAACTCTTCAAATAAACGACTTAGCGGCTTTATTTTGCGGGGATAAAAAAGTCGTCTACACCGCCACGCAAGACCAAGAAGACGAAGAAAGGGTAAAAGAACTTTGCGATAGGTTTAAGTTTAAACTTTTAATCATGAAAGAAAAAGGGAAAAACGTTTTTAATCAAAATCACACGGACATATTAATAGGAACGGACACAAAAAGGATGGAAGAAGCCAAAAAACTTTTTTTAGAAAACAGGCTCAAAGAATGGGGAATATATCTGGATTACCCGGAATGTTGCGTAGAAAGTTATTCGGAGTGGGATTATAAAGAATCTTTAATCGCTTACATATTTTCCAAAACAAAAATAAAAACAAAAACTCCTTTTTACATAAACAATATAACTAATTTTTATTCCAGAACACCGGATCCGAGAAAAAGGGTTAAAATACTTTTTAAAAATTTTTTGGAAAAAAACAAAGAATTGTTTTCATCGGGAATGGATTTCGAGCCCATAATAACATGGCATCCGTGCTCCTACAACTGTAAAGAAAGCATAAAAAGAGGGGAAAAGATATACGAATTTATGGAAAAACACATTCCGGAAAGAGCAAAAATAAGAAAGGAACTGCTATCCGGTATTTTTATCTTTAAAGACGACTTTGAGTTTTTGGCAATAAAGGGAGAGATAAAAGCTATCGGGAAAAACATTTCTATAAACATAAAAAAAATACTGCCATGGCCCAAAACTTTCTTTAAAAAAGAATATATATTCGCTATAAAAAAGACAAAAGATATAAATTTATACGACTGGAAAATATTAAATCCAAAACAACTAAAAGATCTTCTTGTTCTTCCTTTCAGCTGATTTTTTTTCTTTTATAATCATTTCTCTTTTCTTTTTAACTCCGCCCAAAGCCGAATATCCGCCTATCGTTCCGTCCGATCTTATCACTCTATGACATGGGACATAAGGAGCGAATGGATTTCTTTTAAGCGCAAGAGCCACCGCCCTAAAAGCTTTCGGTCGACCTATCTCTTTCGCTATCCATTTATAGCTTCTTGTCTGGCCGAAAGGGATCTCCATACATTTAAGCCAGACCTTTTGATAAAACAAAGGATATTTTTTCATCTCTCTTTTTATATCCGAAATCTTCATAAAAATTTTTTATAAAAAGAAATTTTCGATACGGCTTTATAATGCGCCTCGGCGCATAGCATCCTCAGCAAAATATTTGGATCCGAATAAGCGATATTTTCGAAATTAGATTTTAAAAAACCATAATCTAAAAACTCCATTACATAGCCGTCTTCTTTTATAAAATTTAAAAAATTTGATTTGTTTTTTAAAACGAAATCGGTCTTAAAATTGTGAGACATAATGCCGCCGAATTTTTTTCTTTTAATTATTTCATCCGGAACCGTTTTTTCCATGCTTTTCTTAAGAATATATTTGGTCTCGCCTTTATATATTTTATAGGATATTGGAAGGGAAAACAAAAATCGCACCATATACTTGTCGAGATAAGGTCTTCTGTAATTTAAAAAAGCTCCGCTTGTAGTGGATATGTTATTAAAATCGAATAGAAAATTCTCCGATAGGCTTGTTTTTATAAAAACGTCGTTTTCGTATTCTTTATATTTCCTTGATAGGATTTGGTTTATAGAATCGTTTTTTCTTCCATATTTGTTCATACTTAATAAGTTCGATCTTATATTTTTAAATGAAGAAAAATCGAAATTTCTTTTAAAAGAAACCAGATGGTCTTTGTAATAATCCAATTCTTTCAAAAATTTGACTTTGCCGAACTCCGAAAGATAATTTAAAAGATAAAGAGGAATATACTTATAATCATACCCGCCCAACATCTCATCGGGACCATCCCCGTCGAAAACGATATCTATATTATTATTTTTAAAATAATTAAACATTAAGTTGGAGCTTATAAAATTAAAAGAAGTAAGGAGGTTATCGTAGAAAAACAACAAGCCTAAAACATGATTAAAATCCGGTTCTTTATAATTTAGTTTTTTCAGGGTTATTTTATGCTTATTTAATACATTTTCCGTTAATCTAAAATATTTTTTTTCTTCTTCCAAAACGACATGGGCTATTTTTATGTTTTTACTCTTATCTTTATTTGTTTTTAATAAATCAAAAATATTAAAAAGAATGGAATTAGAGTCTATTCCTCCAGAGAGTTCCATTCCGTAAGGAGTGTCGCTGGGGGGAATTCTTTTATATATGGATTTTTTCATTAACTCTTTAAATTCTAACTTTCTTTTAATAAAATCTTTTTCCTTAAAGGTTCCTATTTGGTTATTTGTTTTAAGGTCAAAATATTTTATATTTTTAGATTTATTTTTATATATTATCAGTTTATGATACGGCAAAATAGACCTGGAATCGGATAAAATTTTGGAACCGTAAACGTTACTTGGATCAACTCCATAAATAAGGTAATCTAATATAAAATTTTTATTTATATTAGAACCAAAAAAATTATAATGTGAAAGCAAATATAAATATTTTAATTTATTTGTTACTAAAATTATATCATCTTCTATTTTATAAAATATTTTCCCAAAACCCATTATATCTGAAGATAGCGTTATCTTGTTTTTTAACTCGTCGATTACGATTACACTCCACCAGCCGTCTAAATAATTTTCGAAATCGTCGCCGTATTTTTTATAAATATTACATATATATTCGGCCGAATATTCGTTTTTCCCCATTAATATATCACCTTTAAAAATTATGCTAACCCCGTCTTTTTTGTCGAAATAAAAAACTTCGTCGGCTTCTTTATAAAGATATAAATCCTTTACAGATGAGATTTTTTCAAAATGCAAATTAAAATTATTTTCTATTTTCTTTAATTTATCCTTAAACGTAATTTTTTTATCTAAACTTCCTATCAAAATCAAATAACAACCTCCTGGACCTGAGCTTTTTATGATAAGATATAGCAAACCTGTGCGTTTCGTCTCTAACCGACATCAAAAATAAAAGCTCTGGCGAATCTTTTTCAAATATTATACTATTTTTAAAATCTATCTTATAAATCTCCTCGTTTTTTTTGGCTAAAGATATTATGTCGGTATTTAAATTATGTTCCTTTAAAGCTTTGAATGCTGAAAAAAGTTGTCCCTTACCACCGTCTATTAAAAAAAGATCGGGGATTATATCTTTGTTTTTCTTAATTTCCGCTATTCTTCTTTTAACAGCTTCGTATATCATAGCATAATCATTTGAGCCTTTTTGAGTTACAAAATTTATCTTATATCTTCTATAATGCGAATGATTTTTTTTACCATTTATAAAGCAAACCATTCCACAGACCGTATACTTATTCAAAAGGTTAGATATATCGAAGGATTCTATATGGTACGGTATTTTATTAAGATTTAATCTTTCTTTTAATCCGATAAGAGTTTTTGTAAAATCAGCTTTCGATTCTATTTCTTTAATCTCCGTTTCTCTTATAGTCACTCTTTCGTTTATATGATCTATAGCTTCTATTGCGTCTCTATAAATCTTAGCATTTTCATAATCGAGTTTCTCTGAGGATTGTTTCATCTTTTTAAAAAAGTAGTCTTTTACTTTATCGTATCTGCCACTAAAGAAATCTAAAGAATTTTTTACAATATCTTTATAGTGTTTGATTGAAATTATTTTGGGGTCGCAAGGCGATGGACATTGTCTGGTATGGTAATAAACGCATCTATCTATTTTTTTCCTATCCAGGGGTTTAGCTAAAGAAAACTCATAATTGCAAAATCTTAAATTTATTATTTTAATATCTCTCAGTTTATCTATTAATTTCTTTATCATATCAGTCTTAGGATAAGGACCAAAGTATTTACCTTTAATTTCTATATTTCTAGTTATTAAAAGTCGGGGAAAATCTTCTTTTGTTATGACTATGTAAGGATATCTTTTAGAGTCTTTCCATAAAACATTGAAAAAAGGTTTAAATTCGGAAATAAGCCTTCGCTCCGCTATTAGAGCCTCTCTTTCACTATCGCATATTATAAAATCTATTTTAAAAGACAAAAGCCTTATTCCTGAAATTTTATAAGATGAATCGGATTTGCCAGAAAAGTAAGAGGAGACTCTTTTTTTTAAATCTTTGGCTTTTCCTATATATATAACTTTATCATACCTATCCTTAAAAATATAAACTCCCGGAAGATGAGGAATTTTATTCAGGTTTTGAATATTCATAGATTTATGTTTACGGAATTTGAGTCTATTAAGTAGCATTTTGGCGTCGCTATGCCACTTATCGGATAGTTTTTTATATCTCCTTTTATTATATCGCTTGCCACTTTGTCTTTTCCTTTACCGCTTATTATAAAAATAGTTTGTTTGGCCTTGTTTAAAACAGAAAAATTTAAAGATATTCTATCGGCCGTCTTATATCCTTGGGCTACCGTTTCTATTACTTTTTCTTCGGTACCGTAATCTGGTTTAAAAAGAGACGCTAAATGTCCGTCCGGACCCACGCCTAAAAAGGAAATATCGAATACTTCGTATTCTTTTAAAAAATCTTCTATTTCTTTAGAATAACAAATTTTGGGATTATCCGTTTCAAGATTTATTTTTTTGAAGTTATATTCTTTTTTGCCCGAAAAAAGAGTTTTTTCTATCGATTCGTAATTTAATTCGGAACGATCTTTCGTTACTCTTTCGTCTGATATAAAAAAAAATATTTTTGAGAAATCTATATTTTTATCGGCGTTAAGTTTAGAATAAAAACTCAAAGGGCTTTTGCCGCCGGAAATTATAACCGAAATAAAACCTTTATTTTTTACTTCTTCCAAATAGCTTCTTTCGAAAATAGAAAAAGCCTTTTCGGTTATCAACTCCATATCGGAGTAATCTAAACGTATATCCATTTTCTTTTATCTTTCTCTATCATTTTTAAACAAGAATCTAAAATTTTTTTAGGCTCGTACCGCTCTAAAATAATTTTATTTTTCAAAACTGTATCTTCGGTATGTTTTATATATCTCCATATATATTCCATCTCAACAGAATCTAAAAACAATGTTTTGTCTTTATTTACAGCGTCTAAAAGAAGCCTTTCGTAGTCGGATGGAGTAAGCAATGTGGTATTAAAATGCTTATTCCATGACTGAGCCGAAACGCAAAACCTGGGACCGTCCGATTTGGCGTTAAATCTGAATTCCATAATCTTTTGAGGCTGTATTATAAAACTTAGAATATTTGAGTTTTCTATAAAATACTTGTTTGAAAAAGCGTTATCGGAATTTTTATAAACGATATCGACTCTGGTCATTTTTTCTTTCATTTTTTTCCCGCATTTTACATAAAAAGGAACGCCTTTCCACCTGTAAGTTTCAATCTCCAATTTAAAAGCGACAAAAGTTTCGGTATCCGAATCTTTTTTTACACCGTTTATATTCTCATACCCCAGATACCTTCCTCTTATAAAATAATCTTTAATTTCTTTTTCGGAAAATAGCTTAATATTTTTTAATACCTTTATTTTGGATTTTTTAATTTCCCTTTGATTCATATCCTTCGGAAGATCCATCGCCACAAAAGATATAAGTTGAATTATATGAGTTATCATATCTTTGAAAGCGCCTATGGAATCGTAAAAAGATATCCTGTCCTCAACCCCTTCTTCTTCATATACGGTAATTTGAATATTATCTATAAATTTATTATTGAAAGTTTTATCGAAAGCGAAGTTTAAAAATCTAACGAGCAGTATGTTCAAAACCGAGTCTTTGCCTAAGTAATGATCTATTCTATAAACGCATTTTTCAATATTATTTTCCTTTAAAAAAAGGTTAAGATTTAAAGCTTCGCAAAAATTAGAGCCGTAGGGTTTTTCTATTATTATCTCCGTATTACGGGGTTTGGGATTAAACGAGTTTTTAATATTTAATAAAGTCTTCTCTACAAAACCGGGAGGTATCGCTAAATAAAAAAGCCTGTTTTTTACTCCGTTAAGAAATCTTGATTCCAATTGCAAAAATTTTTTATAGAGATTAAAATAAGATTTTTCGTCCGAATAATCGATTTTAAAATAAAAATTTCTGGATAAAAAAGACTCGTAATTTTGCGCCCCTTCGGATTTTAATATCCGCGAAACGTATTCTCTAAAACTTTCTTCGTCGTAATCCTTGCTTCCTATATTAATTACGAAAAAATTTTCTCTTACATATTCCTTGGCATACAGATTATATAACGACGGGATAAGCTTCTTTTTAGACAAATCTCCGGTGGCTCCGAACAAACAAACGCCGACGCCGCTTGAAAAAATCTCAAAACATATACCTTTCTTTTCGTTCATCTTATTACTTTATGCCCTCCGAATTTTTCTCTCAATGCCGCCAGAAACCTTTCCGAAAAAGGATTTTCTTTTCTTGACCTGAATCTTCTAAAAAGCGAAGCCGTTATTGTTTCGCAGGGTATGGATTTGGATATCGCATACTCGACGGTCCATCTTCCTTCTCCCGAATCTTCGACATACCCTTTTATATCGGATAGTTCCTCGTTTTCTTTGAGCGCCAAATAGCCAAGCTCCAATAACCAGCTTCTTATAACGCTTCCTCTATTCCACATACCGGCTATTTCGCTTTTCTTCGCTTTAACACCGTCGAAACTTCCTATCAACTCAAACCCCTCGGCATAGGCCTGCATCATGGCATACTCTATTCCGTTATGAACCATTTTTACAAAATGACCCGAACCGCAGTCTCCGCAATAAAGATAACCTTTATTTGTAGAAAGCGCTTTGAAATAATCTTCGCAATATTCAAAAACTTCTTTATCTCCGCCGACCATAATGCAATATCCGTTTCGCTCTCCCCAGATCCCTCCGCTTACTCCCGCGTCTAAAAAATTTATGCCGGATTTTTTAAGGTTACGGTAATTTTTTTTAGAATCTTCCCATTTGGAATTTCCGCCGTCTATTATTATATCGCCTTTAGAAAGAATATATCTGGATTTTTCTATATAAGTTTGAGTGACATCTCCGTGAGGAAGCATTATCCATATTATTTTTTTGCCTTTGGCTTTAATTTTAAAATCTTGCAATTCTTTTAAAGGAATAATATTTTTATATTTCCTCGATATTTCTACGGCTTTTTCATAATGCCTGTCGTACACGTATGTTTTAAATCCTTTTAAAGAAAGCCTTTTGGCTATTCCGCTCCCCATCCTGCCAAGCCCCAATATAAGGATAGACTTTTCTTTCATAAAATCTCCTTTATTTTTTTATATATGAAATCGGCGTTAAGAGCGAATTTATCGTAAACGTCCTTTTCGGTTCCGGAATAACCGAATGAATCAACTCCGAAGAAATGAACGTTATCTTTTATTATATCCGACCATCCTATACCAACCGCGGCTTCTATTACCGCTTTTTTAACCCCCGGCGGAAAAATTTCCAAAAGATAATCTTTTGAATTTTTTAAGGCCAATTCAACGCAAGGCACGGATACGACGTTCGCTTTTATCCCTTCCTTATTCAATTTTTCGCAAACCGATAAGGCTATATGAACCTCCGAACCCGAGGATATTAAAACGACGTCGGGTTTATCGTATTTAACAATATTATACGCTCCTTTTTTAAAATTATCGGTTATTAAATCCTTATAAGCCGTTAATGTATTAACCTTTTGCCTTGTCAATAACAATGCCGACGGAATATTGTTTTTTAATATAAAATTCCATGCCGATAAAGTTTCATAAAAATCGCACGGTCTTATCACATAAAGATTCGGTATAAGCCTCAAAGACATTAAATGCTCTACCGGTTGATGAGTCGGACCGTCCTCTCCGACTCCTATGCTATCGTGAGTAAAAACAAAAACCGGGTTTGTCCCCATTAAAGCGGACAATCTTATGGCAGGCCTTAAATAATCGGAAAAAACCAGGAATGTGGAACATACGGGCCTCAAAGCCCCGTATAAGCTTACTCCGTTTACAAAACCGCCCATAGCGTGCTCTCTTATCCCGAAATGAATGTTTCTTTCGGGGTAGTTTTTAATATCCGTTTTGGTCGAAGGAGCAAGGTCCGCCGAACCGCTTACGATATTTTCAACCCGCTCCGATATCCGATTAAGTATTATATGAGAAGATTCTCTGGTAGCGTAAGGTTTGCTCTCGTCTAAATCCGCTTTAAAATCGAATTCGCCGTTTAAATATTTTGAAAACCTTTCCCAATCTTCGGGATATTCGGATTTGTATTTTTCTATTTTTTTATCGATTTCTTTTCTTTGAGTTATTTTGTATTCGTATATTTTTTTAAACTCGTTTTTAATTTCCTCCGGTATAAAAAACCTTTCGGAATACTCCCAGCCCAAATTCTTTCTCGTTATATCCACTTCCTCATCGCTTAACGGTTCTCCGTGAACTTTATTCGAACCTTCCTTCGGACTTTTATATCCTATCTTTGTCTTAACTATTATTAAATTGGGCTTCCCTTTTTTTTCTTTGGCCAGCGATATGGCTTTGTTTATCTCCGAAATGTCAAACCCGTTTTCTACCACCAAAACATTCCAACCTTGAGATATAAACCTGTCTTTTACATTCTCTCTAAAAGCCATATCGGTTTTGCCCTCTATTGTTATATTGTTGGAATCGTATATCCATATCAAATTATCCAAATTTAAATTTCCGGCCAAAGACGCCGATTCGTAGGTTATTCCTTCCATCATATCCCCGTCTCCGCAAAGAGCGTATACATAATCGTCGAATAGTTCCATATCTTTTTTATTAAATAAATTGGATAAATATCTGGAACTCCACGCCATTCCCACGCTCATAGCCACTCCCTGTCCCAAAGGTCCGGTGGTGGCTTCCACTCCGGGGGTATGAGAATATTCTGGATGTCCGGGAGTTATCGAACCTATTTTTCTAAAACTTTTTAGGTCTTCAATTTTTATATCGTAGCCGAATAAATAAAGAGTGGAGTATAACATGGCCGAAGCGTGGCCGCTCGATAATACGAATCTTTCTCTAAAAAACCATTTGGGGTCTTTTGGGTCGAATCTTAGATGATATTTAAAAATCGCAAATATTATCTGGCTTGCTCCCAAAGGCATTCCCGGGTGTCCGCTTTTAGCGTTGGTAACCGTATCGATAGAAAGAATTCTTATGGCATCGGCGAGTTTATTATCGGGTATGTTCATTTTTTTCTCCTTTGATTAAAAGAAAATAATATAGAAGGGCTATTATCGTTTTTGAATCTTTTATCTTTCCTTTTTTAACCATATCCAGAGCTTTTTTTTCGTTTATCTTAACTACGTTTAAAAACTCATCCTCGTCGGGATTTGACTCTCCGTTTTTAAGACCCAAAGCTAAGTATATCTTTAAAATCTCGTTTGAAAAAGCGGGAGTGGGCCAGAAATCTATCATATGGATCATTTTTTTCGCGGTATATCCCGTTTCTTCTTTTAACTCCGCTATAGCTCGCTTTAAGAAATCGTCTCTTTTATGGTTTAATTTCCCGGCCGGTATTTCATATGTAAGCTCTTTAATGGGATATCTGTACTGCGTTACGAATATTATGTTTCCATCTTCGTCTACCGGCAAAACTGCAACGGCGCCGGGATGGTCCATAAACTCTCTGGTTGCGATTTTTTTGTTCGGAAGTACGACTTTATCGACTCTGAAAGAAATCGCTTTGCCGGAATATATTTCGTTTTCTTTATGCTTTTTTTCGATAAATTTTTTCATTATTTCTCCTTCCTTAAATTTTATCAAATTTAAATTACGCATAATTATAACCGATAATAATACTCAATATATCATATCTACGATAAATTATGAAGCATAAATAGGTTTTTGGTATAATTTTAGTATGACTCCCGAATTCATTCATCTACACAACCACTCCGAATACTCTCTGTTGGACGGGATGTTAAGAATAACCGAAATAGACGGCAAACCTTCCAGATTTTTGCAAAGACTTTCCAAAGAAAAAATACAGGCCGTGGCGATAACCGATCACGGAAATATGTACGGAGCCATCCCATTTTATAACAACGCCATAAAAGCGGGAGTAAAGCCGATAATAGGCTGCGAGCTTTATATAACCGAAGGAGACAGGAGAGACAAAACAAAAGACAAATTTAAAACCGGACATATAACCGCTCTGGTAAGAGACAACGAAGGATACGTTAATCTCGTGGAAATGCTTTCAAAAGCGTATCTTGAAGGATTTTATTACCACCCGCGAATAGATTTCGAGCTTTTAGAAAAATACAATAAAGGAATAATATTTTTATCCGGATGCTTAAATTCTCTTTTAGGCCAGTACATACTCGAAGACAACTTCGACAAAGCTCTCGATATAGCGGATAAAATGAAAAGCATAATAGGAAAAGAAAATTTTTACATAGAGCTGATGGACCACAATCTTGCGGATGAGAAAAGAATTTTAAAACCTCTTGTTCAGATAGCGGAAAAATTAGATCTTGAGCCGGTAGCCACAAACGACTGCCATTACGAACATAAAGAGGACGCTTTCGCTCACGACGTTCACATATGCATATCCACCGGAGCTTTAATAACCGACAAAGACAGAATGAAAATGGAAACCGACCAGCTTTATTTCAAATCGGCCCAGGAAATGTATGAACTTTTCAAAGAGATTCCTAAATCCCTGACCAATACGGTGGAAATAGCCAGAAGATGCAATTTTAAGCTCGAAAAAGATAAAATATATCTTCCAAAATTCGACATACCCAAAGAATATAACGAAAAATTTAAAGACCCTGACGAAGCGCAGTTTCAATATCTCAAAGATCTTTGCGAAGAAGGGCTTAAAGAGAAATTCGGGAAAATTCCGCCGGAGTATCTGGAAAGGCTGAATTTTGAGTTAGGCGTAATAAAAAAGATGGGGTTTTCAAGTTATTTTTTGATAGTTATGGATTTTATAAAATACGCAAGAGAAAACGGCATTCCCGTAGGACCGGGAAGAGGATCTGGAGCCGGAGCGATCGTTTCTTACGCGCTAAAGATAACAAAAGTAGATCCTTTAAAACACAACCTTTTATTTGAAAGATTTTTAAATCCGGAAAGGAAATCGATGCCGGATCTGGATATAGATTTTTCGGACAAAGGCAGAGAAATGGTAATAAACTACGTCATAAACAAATACGGCAAAGAAAATGTAGCCAACATAGTTACCTATGGGAATATAATGGCGAAAATGGCGATAAAAGACGTAGGAAGAGTTTTAGGTTTTGAGCCGTCGGAAACCAATAAGATAACAAAAATGATTCAGTCGGAAACATTGGCCGAAGCCTTAAACAATCCGGACATAAAAAAGATAAGAGATACGAGCGAAAACCATAAAAAATTATTCGAAATAGCTTTAAAAATAGAAGGGCTTAAAAGGCATACGGGGGTCCATGCGGCCGGAAAAGTCATAACCGACAAACCGGTATATAAATATGTTCCTTTGATTCAAAGAGAAGGAGTGGTAACGACTCAGTACGACGGAGAAACTCTTACGGAACTCGGACTTTTAAAAATAGATTTTCTGGGACTAAGAACTTTGAGCGTAATTCAGGACGCCGTTGATACGATTAAGAAAAAAAATCCGGATTTTGACATAGACAGGATACCTTTCGACGACAAAAAAACATTCGAACTTTTATCCGAAGGGAAAACAACCGGGGTGTTTCAGCTGGAAAGCGAAGGCATGAAAAAACTGGTAAAGAACTTAAAACCTACCGCTTTTTCGGACATATCGGCTCTTGTGGCGTTATACAGGCCCGGCCCAATCGAAGCCGGAATGATAGATCTGTTTGTAAACAGAAAACATGGAAAAGAAAAAATAGTATACGACCATCCTTTACTGGAAGACATACTCAAGGATACTTACGGAACGATAATATATCAGGAACAGGTGATGGAGATAGCGAAAAAATTGGCGGGCTTTTCGCCGGCCGATGCGGACAGGCTTAGAAAAGCCATGGGCAAAAAAATTCCGGAAGAGATGGAGAAAGCCAGAAATCAATTCATAACCGGAGCGGAAAAAAACAAGATTCCGACGAAAACCGCTACAAAGATATTCGACCAGATGTATAAATTTGCGGGTTACGGTTTCAATAAATCTCACACCGTTGCCTATGCCACGGTATCCTATCAGACCGCCTATTTGAAAGCTAATTACCCTCTTGAGTTTATGGTATCGCTTCTATCCAGCGAAATAGGGCACAACGCCATAGGTTCGGAGCAAAAAGAAAACAAAATGGTAACATACATAAACGAATCCATAGAGATGGGCTTTGAAATACTCCCGCCCGACGTAAATTACTCTTATCCCAAATTTTCGATAGAGGAAAACGGAGAAAAAAGAGGAATAAGGTTCGCTCTCACCGCCATAAAAAATATAGGAGAAACGGTCGCGGAGGATATCGTAAAAGAAAGAGAGAAAAAAGGATTATACAAATCGTTAAACGATTTTATATCCAGAAACAATACCAAACAGTTCAACAAAAGAGTGATAGAATCTCTGGCCAAAGCCGGAGCTTTCGACGGTTTATTTAAAGAAGAAGAAAAACATTTAAAAAGAACCAAAGCTTTAACCGCCTCGGAAATGGACTCCGGCTCATCCATATTGTCTTTTAGTTCCAATATGCTTTTCCAAACTCAGGAAGAAAAAGTATTAAGCGAACATGAAATATTAAAAAACGAAAAAGAAGTTTTAGGTTTTTATCTCTCGGGAAATCCGCTCGTTAATTTTAAAAGGATTATAAAAATGATATCGGAGAATACCGTGTCGGATATATTTTCAAACAAACTGGCGGAAAATTCGAAGGTGGTTTTATCAGGTATGATTTCGGGATTTAAAATAACAAAGACCAAAAAAAACGAAAATATGTGTAAGATAGAATTGGAGGACCTGACCGAATCGGTGGGAGTGACAATATTTCCAAAACAGTTCGAGCAATGTCAAAATAACATAAAATCAGACAACATAGTTGTTGTGGAAGGGGTAATTAAAAAAAGCGATTTTTCTTCAAAAAAGTACGAAATAATAGCCGACGGCGTGTGGGAGATGTTTGAATATATACAAAAAAAATTCAAAAGTTTTATAATATTCTTTGAAGGAAAACAGATTATGACCGAAGAGATGAAAGAACTCAAAGAGATAAAAAAAATTCTCGAAACGAACAAAGACTTTCAAGGAGCGAAGGTTTATTTCGTAATAAACTCCATAAACAACAATCAATATACTCTGGAAACTTCGCTATCGGTCAAAATATCAAAAGAGATCATTAAAAAAATAGAAAAAGTTATGGGGGTTAATTCATGGAGAATAAGTTAAAACTTCTTATAGCCGACGACGAAATGGATATAACCGAGTTATTAAAAGGCTTTCTTTCTTCTCACGGATACGAATGCGAAGCCGTAACAAACGGAAAAGACGCGTTAAACAAAATAAAACAAAACAAATACGATCTGGTGCTTCTGGACGTAATGATGCCTTACATCGACGGATACCATGTCGCCTATGAAATAACGAATCAAATAGAAAATCCGCCTCATATAATAATAATGACTTCCAGAGACATCCAATTTGAAAAAAACATAGCGAAGATGAGCGGAGCCGCGGAGATAATACAAAAGCCTTTCAATTTGGACGATATGCTAAAATTAATAAAAAAAATCACCGAAAACAAATAAAATACGGAGGAGTTATGATAAAAAATAAAACCGAAAAAAGAGTACCTTTAACTCCGGATGTTAAAAGGAAACTCAAATTCGCCGAAGAAGAAATAAAAAATTTAAAGAAAGAAAACAGATTTATAGTTCCGAGAATTTTAAATTCCGAACAAAAACCCGTATCGGTAATAGACGGGAAAAAAGTCATAAATCTTACCTCAAACAATTACCTGGCGATGGCTTCAAACCCCGAAGTAAAAAAAGCGGCGATAGAAGCTATTAAAAAATACGGGGTGGGAAGCGCAGCGGTAAGAACCATAATAGGGACTATGGAGATACACAGAGAACTTGAAAAAAAATTCGCCGCTTTCAAAAATACCGAGGACTCAATACTTTTCCAATCGGGATTTACTTCGAACGTCGCGGTATGTCAGACTCTAATGAACAGAGAGGATTATCTTTTGATATCAGACGAGCTCAACCACGCATCCATAATAGACGGAGCAAGACTCGCCAAAGCCCCGAGAATGATTTATAGGCATAAAGATATGAAACATTTAAAGGAGATATTAGAATCCGAACAATCGAAAAAAGCCAAAAGAAAACTTATAGTAACCGACGGCGTATTTTCTATGGACGGAGATATCGCTCCTCTCCCGGAGGTGGTAGAGCTTGCCAAGAAATACGACGCGATAGTCATGGTGGACGACGCTCACGCAAGCGGAGTAATAGGAAATCAAGGAAGGGGAACGGTAAATCATTTTAACTTAGACGGGAAAGTCGAAATACAGATAGGAACACTATCCAAAGCTTTTGCGGCGGTAGGCGGATATGCCGCAACCACTAAAACTTTAAGGGATTATCTGGGATCGGTCGCAAGACCTTTTCTATTTTCAAGCTCTCAACCGCCTTCGGTGGCCGCTACATGCATAAAAATACTTGAAATACTTTTAACCGAACCCAAACACTTAAAAAAACTATGGGAAAATACGGAATTTTTTAAAACGGAACTGAAAAAATACGGTTTTGATACCGGAGAAAGCGTAACGCCCATAACTCCGATAATGGTGAGAGATAGCGCAAAAGCGGTTAAATTTTCCAACATGCTATTCGACGAAGGAGTTTTTGCTCTTTCCATAGTATATCCGACGGTTCCCAAAGGAAAAGAAAGACTTAGAACCATAGTGACGGCCGGTCATACCATAAAAGACTTAGAATTTGCCGTTTCCAAATTCGTAAAAGTCGGTAAAAAGTTAGCGATAATATAATCTATCTCTAAACTTATAACTTTGAACATTAAACTTGCAACTTTGAACATACAACATTGAACTTTAAACATTGAACTTTGAACATTGAACTTTGAACTTTAAACTTTTATGAAATTGATAATAGCTAAAAACGCGGGGTTCTGCCCGGGAGTAAATAACGCTATAAACAAGGTTATAGAACTTTCGGAAAAAACCGGCAAAAAAATATACACTTTAGGACCTTTAATACACAACAAAGACGTCATAAAAAATTTAACCGAAAGAGGCATAAAAGCGATAGAAGATATATCCGAAATAAAAGACAAAGAAAACAGCATACTCGTAATAAGAGCTCACGGAATACCACCCGAAACGGAGAAGAAATTAAAAGAAGCGGGATTAAACATAGTGGACGCCACCTGTCCTTTAGTTAAAAACGTTCATAATGTAATAACCAAATATATAGAAAAGGGATACCACACCATAATACTTGGAGACCCCGATCATGCGGAGGTTATAGGGCTTAGAGGATATGCGGGAGATAAATGTTATGTGATAAATTCCAAAGAAGAAGCGGAAAAACTACCGTTACTGGAAAAAGCTAATCTGGTTTCTCAAACTACTCAGGAAGAGGATTTGTTTTTTGAAGTCATAAAAACTATACAGCCTAAAGTAAAAGAACTAGTAATATCAAACACCATATGTACCCCTACGAAACTAAGGCAAAGGGAGACGGTGGAGTTTTCAAAAATTTCGGACCTTGTGGTAGTGATAGGAGGAAAACATTCCGCCAATACCCAGAGGCTTTATCAGATATGCAAAAAACTTTCGAAAGAAACGATTTTAGTGGAAAACGAAAGCGAAATTACCGGCGAAACGATAAAGGACAAAGAAACCATATTCGTAACCGCCGGGGCCTCGACCCCCGTATGGCTTATAGAAAGGGTGGAAAAGAAGATAAAAGATATATCACAAAACGAAACGGTATTATCGAAGTTTCTGAATTTTTTTGTGGTAAGCGGAATATTTACCGGCTTTGCTTCTTTCGGATTAATATCGCTCATATATAAAAGTTTCAAATCTGAAATAGATATACCTCTGGCTTTTGCCCTGTCTCTCGCCATAATGGGAGTTCATATAATAAACAGAAGTTTCGAAAAAGAAAATCTCGAAAAGGATATTAAAAAAATAATCTTTTTAAAATACGGACAAATAATCAAATATATTTCTTTTTTATCGATATTATTATCCATCGCAATATCTTTTAATATGGGGATAACCTATCCGATATTAATATCCTTATTTGCGGTACCTGGGCTTTTATACGTAAAACTCAAATCCTCTTTAAAAATTCCTATGGGAAAAGACATATTCGTTTCTTTGGGATGGGTTTATATAATCTCTTTCATACCGGCTATAGCCAGCGACAAGTTAAATACCAAAATATTTTATTTATCGCTCGTTTTCGTTTTAATATCTTCCGTAATAAGAAATATAATGATAAGCCTTCTGCAAAAACATAACGACATAATAATATCCCAACAAAGCATCATCTATTATCTTAACGAGAAAAAAATTTATTTAATACTAAATTTATTGTTATCGACTCTTTTATTAGTTTCGTTAAATTACCATAAGATAAAACCGTCCGCGGTTTTGCTTCCGATTTATTATTTAATACTTTCCAGTTTGATAAAAAGAAAAAACATTCCGGATATAATACTTTCGGAATTCTTAATAGAACTCCCTTTTATAATGTTGATATTTTTTTGATTATTCAAGTTTTTTTGGGTTTAATATTAGCTAAACTAATATCAAATTTAGATTTACTAATTTTTAATTATTTTATTTTTTTGATAAAATGAATTTAATTTATATTAAAGAGGTATATATGGATAAAACCTTAATTTTAGCAGTCCTTATACCGGTTCTCGGCGCTTTCACGCTCCCAATATTTAATAAAATATCAAAGGATTTAAGAAACGTTATGGCGGTGGTAATAGCGGCTATAACTTTTATTCTTAATTCCATGTTAATGCAATCGGCTTTCTCGGAAGGGATACGATTCGCCATAACCTTTCCTTTCGGTTTCGATTTCGCTTTTAAATTGGACCCTTTATCGGCTTTTATGGCCGTGGTTTCTTCTCTTACTTCTCTCGTAATAGTAATATACTCGATAGATTACATATCCCACTACGAAAACCAGACGGAGTACTATACCATGGTAATATTGTTTATGGGCTCAATGATGGGTCTCGTTTATTCCGACAACCTTTTATGGATGTACATATTCTGGGAACTTACGGGTTTTGCTTCCTGGAGATTGGTCGGATTTTTTAGAGGGGAGAAAGACGTTACAAAGGCCAACAAAACGATACTCGTAACCATGTTCGGAGCGGTGGTAATGCTTATAGGCATAATATACATATATCTGAACAATCAAACCTTAAACCTTTCCGATTTAAAAGCGAGAGAAATAGCCGTCTTGCCGGCCGTATTGATATTATTCGGAATATTTTCAAAATCGGCCATACTTCCTTTTTCCACATGGCTTCCGGACGCCGGTGTCGCTCCGTCAACCGTAACCTCGCTTCTTCACGCCGCGGTATTGGTTAAAATAGGTACCTTTGCTTACGCAAAGATTTTCGGAACGGTTTTTTATACCCCGGAAAGTTTCAATTATGCCGTCTTAATAATAACCGGAATAACGGCTTTAGTATCCGGGGGAGCGGCTTTAATAGAAACGGATATAAAGAGGATAATCGCGTATTCCACAATCAGCCAGCTTTCTTTTATTTTCCTTGGTCTTGCTAGCGGTTCGAAGATGGCGTTTGCCGGAGGAATACTTTATATACTTATGCATAGCATCGCAAAAGCTTCTTTGTTTTTGTGCGCCGGCATCATAGAACAAAAAACACATACCAAAGACATAACAAAAATGGGGGGGCTTGTAAAGACAATGCCTTTAACGGCGCTTGCTTTCGCGCTTTCTTCTTTTTCGGTCATGGGACTTCCGCCTTTCGGCGGTTTCTTTGCGAAATTCATAGTTTTTAAAGGAGCGATCGAAACCAACGATATAATAGTCCCGTCTATATTTTTCGTAGGAGCGATACTTACCATGCTTTATCTTTCAAGGCTGTTCTACAAAGTATTCTTGGGAAACGAAAAGATAAACGCCCCTTCAGAAGGGTCTCCCACAATGGTCGCAAGCGTTTTGTTTTTAGCTTTTGTGGGACTTGTGCTCGGCGTAATGATATCTTATCCTTACTCTTACGCCAACACGACATCCGAAATTATGTATATGGGGGTTAGCGTAAAATGAACGAATTAAATTCCAATATATCAAACCTGGTACTAATACCTCTTTTACTGCCCCTTATATCCGGGGTACTTTTGCTTCTTATATCGGATAAAACAAAATATCTGAAAGAAGTTTTATCTTTCGCGGTTACCGGCGTCTCGTTTGCGGCCTCAATCGTAATACTGAAGTTTGTTCTGCAATCCGATAACCTGCAGTATCATATAAAGTGGCTTGGAAACCTTTCTTCGATTTCTTTCAGAATAGATCAGCTTTCCGCTTTTCTACTCTTTGGGGTATCGATGTTTTCTCTTTTACTCTCTCTCTACGGCATATCGGTAAAAAACAGAGGATCTTCAAAAATATTTTATTTTCTGCTTATGCTCACTCAGACCGCGGCGGCCGGTTCGGTGATAAGCGATAATTTGATATCAATGTTATTTTTCTGGGAATCCATGGTCGTTTTATTGTATGTCTTCGTATACATATCGGGAGAAACTCAAGCGTGCAAAAAAACCGCTTTAAAAACTTTTTTAATAAACGGTATAAGCGACATAGCGATGATGCTCGGAATAATAATAATAGGCTACATTTCCGATACTTTCTTGATGTCGAAAATATCCCAAAACAAATTAATACTAAGCGGTTGGGGAACCGTAGCTTACGTGCTTCTTTTAATAGGAGCTTTAACTAAAGCCGGCGCTTTTCCGTTTCATACCTGGATACCGGACGCCGCTTTAAACTCAAATGCCGCTTTCATGGCTTATATACCCGCGGCGATAGATAAGCTTTTGGGAATTTATTTTCTTGCGAGAATTTCGTTATATATATATCAAATAAATTCGACAATGCAGATTATACTTATGTCCATAGGTGCAATAACGATACTCGTCGCCGTCATGATGGCGTTCATTCAAAACGATTATAAAAGACTCTTATCTTATCACGCCGTAAGCCAGACGGGATACATGATATTAGGCATAGGCACGTTAAATCCGGTAGGAATAGCCGGCGGTCTTTTCCATATGATAAACCACGCAAGTTATAAATCATGCTTGTTTATGACCGCGGGGGCCGTTGAAAATCAAACCCAAACCAACGACATATCAAAATTGGGCGGGTTATTTTCAAGGATGCCTATAACCGCCGTCTGTTTCATAATAGCCGCGGCGGCCATATCGGGAATCGCTCCTTTAAACGGTTTTTTCTCGAAGGAACTTGTTTATAAAGGAACAATTATGAGCGGATACACCATATTCTTCTATGCCGCGGAAATCGGATCCATTTTAACTTTGGCTTCCTTTCTTAAATTGGGACATAGCGTATTTTTCGGCAAAACCCCCGAAAACCTAAAAGACACTAAAGAGGCGCCTTACTCAATGTTGATACCGATGATTGCTCTTGCCGCAATATGCGTGATATTCGGTTTCGGAGCCCATCTTCCGATATCCAAATTGATATCTCCTTCGCTTATGGCCTTGGGCTTTGTAGCCGACGGCGAGCTTAGCGGATTCCATTTCGATAATCTATTTCTCTTATCCTTAGTTGTCATAATAATAGCCGTTTCAAATCACATACTTGGATTTAGATTATCCGGAAAAGCATACAAATCGTCGGATCACATACACTACGCCCCGGTGTTGCATCAAACATACGATATGGCGGAAAAAGGGTACTTCGATTTATACGAAATATTCAGAAAAATATTTTCTTCTTTCTCATCGTTACTTTTCAAGATAGACAGATTCTTTGACAAACTTATAGACGACATACCGGTTTCGATAACCCTCTATGTATCGGATAAGGTTTCGAAACTTCATAGCGGCAGTTATTCTCTTTATATGTTCTTCATATTTGTTTTCGCTACCGCATACTTAATATATCTCGGAGGAATAAAATGGTAACTGATTTCTTATCTTATAGCTTGATTCCTTTATGCTCTGCCCTCGCCATCCCTTTCATATCGAGGAAATCTAGAAGAATAACCGAAATACTGGCAAACGTCACTCTTTTAAGCGGACTTATAAACGTCGGATATATAATACTCCACTATATAATAAAAATGGATTATTCTTCGTTTACATTCGACGCTTTTACTCTTCTTATGATTTTCACTATATATCTTGTGGGACTGGCCGTAGTTTTTTTCTCGACATATTACGAGGTTGAAAACGACACAAACTCAAACTCCTATTATTCTCTTATATTGATTTCGGTTTCCGCAATGTGCTCGCTTGTTATGTCGAGAGATTTCTTCACTCTATACATATTTATGGAAGCGATAAGCGTTTGTTCTTTCGCTTTAATAACTTCTTCAAACTCCAAAAACTCCATAGAAGCGAGTATAAAATACTTTTTTCTTACCTTTCCAGCATCGGTGCTTATAATATTCGGAATATCGATACTTATGCTTAACTACGGAAGTTTCGATTTCGATACCATAAAGTTTACAAACATAAACTTTCTAACTGTCATAGCCCTTTCTATGATAATAATAGGTTTTCTTATAAAATCGGGAATAGCTCCTTTTCATTTCTGGACTCCAGATGTTTACCAGGGTTCTTACTCTCCGATATCCGCATATCTTGCCGGAATAGTCACAAAAATAGGCGGAATATACGCGATAATAAAAATATCTCAGATACTTTATAACTCCGGCGCGACATACAAAATATCGGCCCTTTTGCTTTTCACCGGAATGCTTTCGGTTTTAATAGGAGCTTTCGGAGCGATGGTTCAAAAGGATTTTAAGAGAATGCTCGCTTATTCGAGCATAAGCCAGATGGGGTATATAATACTCGCCACCGCCACTTTCTCACCTTTGGGGATATTCGCCGCGGTATTTCATCTGGTAAACCACGCCACTTTCAAAACTGTGCTTTTCTTAAACTCGGCCTGCGTCGAGAAGAATACCGGAACTACTAATATGGAAGAATTAAAAGGCCTTGAGAAAAAGATGCCTTATACCAGCTGGACATCGGTAATAGCGCTTCTCTCAACCGCCGGAGTTCCTCCGCTTTCAGGGTTCTGGAGCAAGGTTTTAATAATAATAGCCTTGTGGCAAAGCGGTAACAAATATTACGCGGTAATAGCGTTAATAGCGAGCATACTTACTTTAGCTTATTTTATGATAATGCAGAAAAAGGTGTTTTTTGGAAAATTGTCCGAAAAATTGACCGAGGTAAAAGAAGCCAAGTTTCAGCTTCTTATTCCCGTAATAACCATAAGCATTATAATAATATTATCGGGAATATTCTTCAATAGAGTTTACTTTTATCTGGAAAAGATAATAATGTAATCGGAGGAATAAATGACACTTTATCTTTTGATATACTTCATAATAATAATGGGAGCGGTAGTCGCGGTCATATCTAAAAAGTTGATAAATTCCGCCATAATGTTGGCTTTGCTTAGCATAGGAGTTTCCATTCTGCTCTTTGCTTATAACGCCCCCTGGGCCGCGGTTTTCGAATTATCGGTTTGCGCGGGCCTTATAACCGTTTTGTTCGTAAGCGCGGTAAGCCTTGTAAAACACGATGAGGAAAACATTAAAGAAAACAGGGTTAAATATGTTTTACTCCCGCTTCTGCTTATAGGATTTATAATATCCGCTTCAATAATCGTTCCTGAATACTTTTCAAAGCTTCAGATATTTTCCACTTATAACACTCAAAAAGAGGAACCCATAGGTAAGCTAATATGGCTATATAGAGGAGTGGATATAATAGGCCAGCTTACCCTTTTAGCCTCAAGCGTATTTGTAATAAAACACATATTTTTTAAAAGAAAAGAAGCGGATAACGGAGGGAAAATATGATCTATAATTTTCCGATAGATTGGTTTTTCATATCGATACTCTTCTTTATAGGCGCGTATTGCATGGTGGTATCGAAAAACATCATTAAGCTTTTGATAGGTTTTGAAATAATATCCAAGTCCGCTCTTATAGCGGTAATAACCGCGGGTCTTGCCACAAATAACATTAACTTAGCTCAGAACATAATAATAGTTATGATACTTGTTGAAGCGGTAGTAATAGCAAGCGGTCTGGCTTTGGTGGTAAAATACTACAGGCTAAATCAAAGCATAGACATAACAAAAATAATAAACTTAAAGGGGTGATTTATGGAAATATATCTTTACCCGCCTTTTGCTTTCATAATATCTTTAGCGGTGGTTTTGATTTTCGGCAAATTGATAAAAGGATTTGAGCCTAAAACCGAAAAAAACCCGGAAACATCCAAAACATACGCATGCGGAGAAGATTTTCCGGCCCAAAAAGTAACGCCGGGATATGAGGAGTTTTATCCTTATGCCATATTCTTTACCATACTTCACGTAGCGGCGTTGATGCTTATGACTTTAGCTTTTTCGGGTTCGATACCCTTTTTGATACCGTTCATATATACGGTAATAGTAATAGTCATACTTTCGATACTTTTTATAGGATAAATTTATGAAATTAAAAGACAAAATAATATTATGGTCCAGACTTAAATCTCCATGGATAATACACTTCAACACCGGCGCATGCAACGGCTGCGACATAGAAATAGTCGATGCGCTCACACCGAAATACGACATAGAAAGATTCGGTATAGTTTTAAAAGGAACTCCGAGACACGCGGATGTAATGATAGTAAGCGGTCCTTTGACAAGACAACAGGCGAAAAGATTTAAAAGGATATACGACCAGATGCCTAACCCGAAGTTTGTTTTAGCGGTTGGGACCTGCGCGTGCTCCGGCGGAGTTTTCGACGGTTGTTATAGCGTTGTCGGCGGAATAGATAAAGTCATACCGGTATCGGCTTATATACCGGGCTGCCCCGCAAGGCCGGAAGCGATAATAGACGCGGTGGTAAAACTTATAACCGAGCTTGAAAAAAACTCTAAAACAGTTTCAAAGAGGTGATTATGAGCGATATAATAAAAGAGGAAGAACTTGTAAAAGAACTTAAAGAAAAATTCGGCGCCGTTATCGAGAACGCTTCCATAACAAGGAAAACAAGAGTCTGGATAGACGTAAACTCAGATAAAGCTCTGGAAGTAATGAGATTTTTAAAAACCAAAGGTTATTATCACTTATCCACCATAACCGGATTTGACGAAGGCGAAAAATTGGGAGCGATATATCATATAACCGACCATAAAACCCTCGTAAATATCAAACTAAGAACTTCGAAAACAAACCCCGTTTTAAAGTCCGTTCTCGAAGTTTATCCGGTAGCCACATCTTATGAAAGAGAGCTTGAAGATTTGTTCGGAATAAAAATAGAAGGACTTCCGGAAGGGCGAAACTATCCTCTTCCCGAAGGATTTCCTAAAGGGGTTCATCCGCTCAGAAAAGAAGTTAAGTTGGAAGAACTTAACAAAATGTTAGATGAAAAATGCGCTAAGGAGGAATAATGTCAAAAATACAGATACCGTTAGGACCCCAGCATCCGGCGTTAAAAGAACCGGAAAACTTTATGTTGGTATTGGACGGCGAGCAGATAGTCGATGCAACAGTTAATTTAGGATACAATCACAGAGGTGTCGAAAAAGCCGCGGAAAACAGAAATTACATACAGGATATTTATCTTATAGAAAGAATATGCGGAATATGCTCTCATTCTCATGTAAGCTGCTATATAAACGCAGTAGAGGAGATAGCTAAAGCCGAGGTTCCTCAAAGAGCAAAAGCAATAAGGACTCTTGTGGCCGAACTTGAAAGAGTTCACTCTCATTTATTGTGGCTTGGGGTTGCTGCGTTTGAGTTGGGCTACGATACTTTATTTATGTATACATGGAGAGACAGAGAACAGGTTTTAGATTGCCTTGAAATGATAAGCGGAAACAGAGTTCATTACGGAATAAATACGATAGGCGGAGTAAGAAGAGACATAACGAAAGAGCAGGCGGAAGAAATATTGAAAAAAATAAAGTTTCTCCACGAAAGAACTTCGTATTATGTCGGAGTGGTAACGGAAGAGCCGACATTTCTGGCAAGAACCCAGAATGTGGGAAAACTTCCCAAAGATGTCGCCCTGGAATTAAACGCCGTAGGCCCTACCGCCAGAGCAAGCGGAGTGGATATCGACGTAAGAAGAGACGAGCCTTATTTTATATACGACCAATTAGATTTCAAGGTTATAACTCACAATACCGAAGACGTATTTGGAAGAGCGGTTGTAAGAGTGCTTGAAACCATAGAATCTTATAAAATGATAGAACAGATATTAAAAAATCTTCCGGAAGGCCCGATATCGGTAAAAGTGCCCTGGAAGATAGGCCCCGGAGAAGCGGTTTTTAGATATGAAGCGCCGAGAGGGGAAGATATTCATTACGTAAAAGCGAACGGAACCGAGTATCCCGAGAGGGTGAAAGTAAGAGCGCCGACGCTTGCCAATTTCCAGTCGATACCGTATTGTCTTAAAAACGGATATCTTGCGGACGCCATAATAACGATCGCCGCCATAGACCCTTGCATGAGCTGCACCGACAGAGCGGTGGTTTACGACTATAAAACCGGCAAAAAAGAGGTTTTCGATTGGGAAGGCTTAAGAAAGTACTCTATAGAATTTTATAAAAAGAAAGGCGTAAGCTTTAAATAAAACGCCTTTATAATACAGGAGTTAATATGGATACGATAATGCCTTTATTGTATATAGCGGTGTTTCCCGGCTTTGTTTTCCTGGGAGCATACGCCACTTTGATACAATGGATAGACAGAAAAGTAACGGCCGTAATGCAAAACAGGGTCGGACCGCCCATTTATCAGCCGATTGCTGATTTTATAAAATTAATATCCAAAGAAGTAGTAATCCCGGATAATGCGGACGAGATACTTTTCAAATCTATTCCGTATATAGCGCTGGCAAGCATAATAACTACGATATTTATGATACCGGTCTGGGGAACTCCGATGGTCAGTTTTGAAGGGGATATAGTGGTTATAGTATACCTTTTGACCATTCCGACCGTTACTTTCTTTTTAGCCGGATGGTCATCCACAAGCCCTTATTCCACGATAGGTTCCATGAGAGTTATGACACAGCTTTTCGGATATGAAGTGCCGTTGTTTTTGTCGTTCGCGGGTTGCGCCATAATAGCGCAGAGCTGGTCCGTTTATAAAATATCCGAATATTTCACTCAAAACCCATTGATGATACTGGTAAACATTCCGGGTTTTATAGTTGCGCTTTTGGCTTCTCAGGGAAAACTGGAAAGAGTTCCTTTCGATACCCCGCACGCTAAAAACGAAATAGTCGGCGGCCAGTTTACCGAATATTCTGGAAGGCTTTTGGGAATTTTTCTATTGGCCATAGATATAGAAATGGTAGTTTTAGCGGCCTTAATAAATGCGGTATTTTTAGGCGGACTTCATAACATATCCGGATTTTTCGGGTTTGCCATATTTATAATAAAAACTCTGGTAGTATGCCTTATACTTACTCTCTTTAAAGTTCTTATGGCGAGAGTAAGGGTAGACCAGATGGTTAAGTTTTCATGGAAGTATCTCGTTCCCGTAGCGGTAATACAGATACTTATAGACTTATACATAAGATTAAAATTTTAAAGAGGTGAATATGAAGAAAAAACCATTAAGATTACTTCCCGAAGCGATAAAGCAATTAACCCAAAAGCCGGCTACATCCAAATATCCTTTTGAAAAAGCGAAAGTATATCCCAATTTCAGAGCCAGAATACTTTTCGAAAGCGAAAAATGCATAGGATGCAAGATGTGCATGAGGGTGTGTCCTTCAAAAGCCATAGAAATAATAATTTCCGATACTCAACCCGCCGCCCAAACGGGGCCGGACGGTAACCCAATACCTCAAAAGAAAAAATTCGATTGCATAATGAATTTGGACAGATGCATATACTGCGCTCAGTGCGTAGACATCTGTCCCAAAAAAGCCTTAAAATCAAGCGAGGACTTCGAACTTGCCCAATTAGATAGAACAAAATTAAAACTGCATTATAAGTAAGACTTTTTTTCTATCTTAATATTCAAAAAAATAAAAATTGTATAATATTTTTATGGTTGAGTTTTATGATTTGTATATATCCAAGTTACACGACTTTTTAAGTTTAAAAATGTTTTCAAACAGTTTATACGGGTATATATTTTCTTTAATACTTTTTTTTGTAATTTTAAAAATTTTATATTACTTTAAAAATACCGCTCTTAAAAAAATAGAAAAAATAGCTCAAAAAACCGAAACCAAATTAGACGACGTTTTTATAAACTTAATAAAAAACATAAAATGGCACGAGTACCAGATACTTTCCGTATATTTAGCCACCAAAAATCTGATAATGCCCTCGGTTGTCTCCAATTCCATAAAATATCTTTTGATAATAACGATAACTTACAGGATAGTGGCTTCTTTGGATGAAATTTTAAACTTTTGGTTAAATGAAATATCCGGAACGGATTATGAAAAATCGATAAAAACCTTAAGAGTGATATTTAAGGTGATAATATGGATAATAGCGGTTTTATTTCTGCTTCATAACTTCGGAGTAAAAGTAGGAGCGCTTTTAACTGGTCTTGGAATAGGCGGCGTGGCGGTGGCATTTGCTTCTCAAACGATACTCGGAGATATTTTTAACTTTTTCGTGATAATATTAGACAAACCTTTTAAGATAGGCGATTTTATCTTACTGCCTTCTCAAAATCTATCCGGAACCGTCGAAGAGATAGGGCTTAAATCGGTCAAAATAAGAACGCTTAGAGGAGAGCTTTTGATAATAACAAATTCGAAGATAATGTCCGAAATGATACAGAATTTTTCCACCATGAAAGAAAGAAGAGTCGTATTTAATACTCAGGTTATATACGAAACTCCAATCGAAAAAATCAAAATAATACCGGAAATAATAAAAAAATCGGTCGAAAAATTAAACAATACGAGGTTTGACAGATCCAATTTATCCGTTTTTAACAATTATTCGATAGATTTTGAAACGGTTTACTATATAACATCTCCTGATTACGCTTTATATATGCAAACTCATGAAAAGCTTTTGCATAATATAGCCGAAGAATTTAAAAAAGAAAACATAGAATTTGCTTATCCCACACAAAAAATCTATATAAACAAATAAAAGGAGAAGAGAAATGAAAAACTTTTTATTTTTAGTTTTTGTATGCGCATTTGTATCTTTGTTAAAAGCGGAGGAGAAAAAAATAGCTCAGGTGGACAAAACTTATATAACTCTAAACGAAGTCTATGTGAAAATGTCGGCAAACTACTTTACAAAGACTTTGGACGATTTAATTTCCGAAAAACTTCTTATAAACTACGCGAATAAAAACGACATAAAAGTCGAAAAAAACGAGGTCCAAAATATAATAAACAACATAAAATCGAGATTTAATTCGGAAAAGGATTTTAAAAAAGAGCTTTTAAAAATGAATATATCGGAAAAAGATTATTCCAAAATGATAGAAAACGAATTACTCGCTCAAAAAGCGTTAATCTCGATATTAAATTTAAACGTAACCGATGAAGACGCCAAAAGATATTACGACTCAAATCCCGAGCAGTTTAAAATACCGCAGTCCGTCAAACTCAGACAGATATTTGTAAATACCGAACAGGAAGCCAACGACGTATACATAGCTCTTGAGGCCGGAGCGAATTTCGAAAAAATGGCGGAATTAAAATCGGTGGATGAAAATTTAAAAAAGAAAGCAGGAGACCTGGGGTATATTACGAAAGGAATGTTAATACCGGAAATAGAAAAAGAAGTCTTTGCGATGGAAGCCAATAAATACACAAAACCGATTAAAACGGGAAACGGTTATTCGATAATAAAAGTCGAAGATAAAAAAAACGAACGGACGATACCGTTTGAAGATATAAAAGAAAAAATAAAAGGTTCGATAAAATTCGAGATTATAAACCAAAATAAAAACAGGGTTTTAAATATATTAAAAGAAAAATCGGAAATAAAGATATTTTAATTTTATTGATTTTAATCTTAAAAAAATGTTATATTAACTAATATGATAAGAAAGATTAAGTTTTTTTTGATATCTGTTTTTATAATTTCCAACATAAACGCGCTACCTTCCAAACCGAAAAAACAGGTAGAGCCTCAAAACGTAAAAATAGAATTACCAGGGCTTGAACTATTAGATTATCCGAGCGACAGAGGGGATTCTTTAATACTTAAATGGGATACCAACGACGACAAAGATCTTATATACGAGATAATGGTATCTACAGACGAAAAAAACTGGAAAAAAGTAAAAGAACAAAAAGAAGGAAGTTTTACTTCGCAAAATATAGACCTTCCTTTCTGGATATGGAACAAAAAAGAGAACAAAAACGCGTGCGTCATCGAAATAATGAAAGTCTTCAATATACAGGAAGAAGAATTTTTTAAGGAATATTCTAACGGCTTTAAACTCTATGCTAAATTAAACGTTATATCCAAAAAACAAAAATCCGAGTCTCAAACGGTATCGGCGATAGCCATAGGGAATTGGTTTAGAGCGGACAGGCTTAACAGCCTTATAATAGTTTTACTCGTATCTCTGGTGTTTTTTATGGTGGTATCTCACGCTAAAAAAAGAGAATTATTTATAAGAAGGATAGCCGGTCTTGACGCCATAGACGAGGCGGTGGGAAGAGCCACCGAGATGGGAAAACCGGTTATTTATGTTCCCGGGATAGGATCTATGTCCAACATATCGACCATAGCCTCGGTTTTTATACTCGGAGAAGTGGGCAAAAAAATAGCCCAGTACGACGCAAACATAAAAGTACCGCATTACGACCCAATAGTATTTACCGTAGCAAAAGAAACGATAAAACAAGCTTATATAGAAGCAGAAAGACCCGATTCTTACAGAGACGATATAAACATGTTTATAACTCAGGACCAGTTCGCATATGCGGCGGCGGTAGACGGTATGATAACGAGGGAAAAACCCGCGGCATGCTTTTATATGGGATACTTTATGGCCGAATCTTTGCTCCTTGCCGAAGTGGGAGCAAGCGCCGGAGCCATACAAATAGCCGGAACCGACATAGACCACCAGTTACCGTTTTTCGTAACGGCCTGCGACTACACGTTAATCGGAGAAGAACTCTATGCGGCCGGAGCTTATCTTTCAAAAGAACCGATGCTTGTAAGCGCGTTAAAAGTTCAGGATTTCGGAAAGCTTTTCTTTATAATTTTCGCTGCGCTTTTATCGATAGTTCTCGTTATTTCTTCAAAAGCGGGAGCTATTAACATTACTAATACCATACTGGATATATTGAAGGTGAGGTAATATGAATCTTATAAAAAAACATATACCGTTAGCCATAGTGTTCGTATTCGGGATAATGACCTTAGCGTCTTATTACGTCCCTCATAGGAAATCCGAAAATTATTTGGAGTGGATAAACATATGGCAAAATATCGTAGCGGCCTTTGCGTTATTTTTAGGAGCTATAAGCTTGTTCTACGCCCATTACAAAAAAATAGAAAGAAAAGTGGACGGGTGGGGATATAGTTTATTCGTTTATTTCGGGTTTCTCGTGATAATGGTTGCGGCTATAGTAAGCGACGGAAAGATATCCGACAACGGAAAGATAACCTTCTTAGGATGGAGTTTCAATAACATATATAATCCGCTAAGCGCGACTATGTTTTCGGTTCTCGCCTTTTTCATAATATCGACCGCATACAGGTCTTTTAGAATCAAATCATTCCCCGCGTTTTTGTTATTTATAGCCGGTCTTGTTTTAATGTTGGGAAACATTCCTTTGGGCGAGATAATATGGGATAAGCTTTTCGCCTGGACCAATACCACGATAGCCGATATTAAGAACTGGATTATAAGCGTTCCTTCCACGGCCGGAAAAAGAGGCATAATGATAGGCATAGCGATAGGCGCGGCCGTAACTTCATTAAAAATAATATTCGGAATAGAACGCGGTTATATGGGTAAAGATTAAAAAGGAGAAAATCGATGAAAGAAACATTAAACAAACTTTTAAAAATAGATAGAAGATGGCTGTTTCTTCTTTTAACTTTTTCTATACTTATACCTATAATAAAACCGATAGGTATATCCTCAAAATCGATATCGAGCGGAGTTCAGGATACCTATAACTTTATAGAAAAACTTCCCGAAGGATCTACTATAATACTTTCAATGGACTACGATCCATCAACAGCACCGGAGCTTCATCCGCAATCGGCGGCGATATTAAAGCACGCTTTTAAGAAAAACTTAAAAGTAATCATAATGACCTTTCTTGCGGGTTCGGGCGGTCTTATAGACGAGCATATAAGAAACATACCTCAGCAATACGGAAAGGAGTACGGTAAAGATTACGTCGTTCTACCTTATATGCCCAACGTCCTTGCGGCGTTAACTCAAATGTCTTCGGATATATACGCCATTTACGATAAAGACAAAGACGATAAAATTTTAAAAAATTTTGAGATGATGAAAAAGATAAAAAATTATAAGGACATTTCGGCGGTGATCGATATAACCGGAACCGCTTTGCTTGATAGCTGGATAGTTTTCGTCGGAGATAAATACGGAGTTCCGGTAATGGGCGGGGTTACCGCCATAAGCCAGGTCGGATACGGCCCTTACCTTCAGAAGAAACAACTTAAAGGACTAATAGGCGGAATGAAAGGAGCGGCGGAGTATGAAAGGCTTATATCCGAACCCGGAAAAGGAACGAGCGGAATAGACGCTTTAAACATAGCGCATCTTCTGGTTATACTTTTTATAATATTTTCAAACATAGTTTTACTTATACTTAAACTTTCATAAAGGAGAGAATATGGAATTTTCAACTATACTGGGAGCATGGGTAGCCGCGGGGCTTACTCTTTTTATATTTTCGTTCTTATATAAAGACAATCCTTTTTTTAAGGCGGCGGAACATCTTTATATAGGAGCCGGTCTTGCGTGGCATATACAACTGATAATATATAAGATTATAAAAGTAAAAGTCTGGGAGCCGATGAAAGTCGCATGGGCTAGCGGTAATTGGTTTACCATATGGATGATAATAATACCGACAATATTAGGGCTTTCGTTGATAACTCAGTTTATACCGAGGATATCCTGGCTATCCAGATACGGTTTTACTTTTATGATGGGATACTCCGCTGGACTTGCTCTTCCGGCGGGACTTGCCACCGATTTTACAAACCAGATATTAGGAACGATTGAACCTTTCGCCAACATAGTCAATCTTACTCCCGGACAATTAATAAACGCTTTGATACTTTTAATCGGCTCCATATCGGTTTTGTTTTATTTCTTCTTCTCAATAGAACACAAAGGAGCGGTTAAAAAGATATCAAACTTCGGAATATACTTTTTAATGATTTACTTCGGAGCATCTTTCGGAAATACGGTTATGGCGAGATTTTCGTTGCTTTACGGAAGATTCGATCTTCTTGTAAGATATTCGAACGCTCAGTATTTTTACGCCACAAACTGGATAATAGTCGGTCTGGTAATATATTTCCTTCTTGAAAAATTTGTTTTAAATAAAGTTATAGCTAAAAACTCCTAATTATTCGGAGGCTCTATGGTAACAGGGCTTGTTTTGGTTAAGATGGTGCCGGGAAAAGAAAAGCAGGTTTTAACAAAACTGAGAACAATAAAAGAAGTGGTTCATATGTCGGCGGTTTTCGGAAGATGGGACCTGGTGCTCGATATGGAAACCGGAGATCTGGAACAGCTTTCTCAGGTTGTGGTAAACGAGATAAGAAACATTCCGGGAGTTTTATCTACGGAAACGCTTGTAACCACATCCATCTGATGTTTTTTTCGATATTACTTTCGCTCAATCTTTTTTCTCTGGACAATTCCGCAACTAATTACACCACTCTTGACTCTTTATACGATAAAGAATTTACCAATCAAACGATAAAATATTTTAAGGAAAATTTGGATTTCGACATAACAACCGATACTCAATCGATTACCAATATATATTTAATAAAAAGAAACGGAGTTTCCAGAACCGAGCTGATTTTTTTGCTTAAATATTTGAAAGACACAAAATCCGATTTATCCGGGATAGTTAAAGAAACCGAGAAAAATAAAGACATATTTCGGATCGCAAAAGAAAGGGGATATCCGATAGATGAAAATCTAAAATTTTCCGCAAAAATAAAAAAAGAAATAGAAAAAACCGTAGACGACATTAAAATAATAAAACCGATAATAGAAAAAGAGTTTTTAAATGAAAAAAAATAAAATATTTATTTTAATAACCGGCGTTTTTATTATTTCGATCTTTTATTTTTATAATAGAACCGATATCAAAAACGCTGAAAAAGCCGTTTTATTGACCGAAAAAGGAAATATAAACTTAGAAATAGCCAGAACCGAAGCCGAGAGAAAATTGGGATTAATGTTTAGAAAAGAGCTATGCCAAACCTGCGGAATGATATTTGTTTTTGAAGAAGAAGACCAAAAAACTTTCTGGATGAAAAACACATATATACCGCTCGATATAATTTTTTTGTCTAAAAATATGAGGATAAACGATATTTTTGAAAACGTAAGCTCGACAAACGAAAAGACTTCGGATAAAGATATTCCGATGGTCAGTTCCAGGGCCAAATACGTCATAGAAATAAATGCGAAAAAGGCTTTTGAATTGGGACTTAAAAAAGGCGATAAATTAAAAATAAAATGGCTCGGAAGCTAACTTGATTCGAATATATTAAAATAATATTTTTTAGTATAATTTAAGATATGAGCATATGGTCAAACGCGTTTAAAATAAATAACGGCAGAGATTTAACGGAACCCGAAAAAGAGATTATAATTAAAGCCGTAGAAAAAATTAAAAAAAGGAAATTAGAAGACATCGCGTTAATGTTTGCCGAAAGCACAAGACCTATACATACCCTAACCTCAAATCTTATCTATTTTGCCCAACCCACATTGGGATTTATATTTTCAAAAGATGAAATGCAAAAAATATCCGAAATACTTGAAAATCCGAAAGGGCTTGAATTTTTTAGAGAAAAGTTAAAAGAGGAGGTAAAATGAGCGATAAGGATTTAAACGTAATAATAGCGACGGACTGCGGAAGCACCACCACAAAAGCGATTTTGATAGAAAAAAAAGGAGACACTTACAGACAAACCTTTAGAGGAGAAGCTCCCACTACCGTAGAGGCTCCGTTTGAAGACGTTACCTGCGGAGTAAAAAACGCGATAATAGAAGTCGAAGAGTTAAGCGGAAGAAAAATATTAGACGGGGACAAAGTAATAACTCCAAATAAAGGAAATACCGGAGTCGATATATACGTATCCACAAGCTCCGCGGGCGGAGGCCTACAGATGATGGTAGCCGGCGCCGTAAAAGCCATGACGGGGGAATCGGCTCAAAGATGCGCTTTAGGAGCCGGAGCGATAGTAATGGATATAATAGCATCAAACGACGGAAGAGCGGACCATGAAAAAATAGAAAGAATAAGACAATTAAGACCGGATATGATACTATTATCCGGAGGAACCGACGGAGGAACCATAACTCACGTAGTGGAACTTGCCAACTTTGTAAAAGCGGCGGACCCCAAGCCAAGACTCGGGGCCTCTTATAAGCTTCCGGTCATATTCGCCGGAAACAGCGCCGCTCGAGACAAAATAAAAGAGATACTGGACGAAAAAACCGCTTTGATGATAACCGAAAACTTAAGGCCGGTTTTAGAAAAAGAAAATCTTATGCCGGCAAGACACAAAATCCACGACGTATTTTTAGAGCATGTTATGCAACAGGCTCCGGGATACCCCAAACTTATGAAGATGGTAGGCGCTCCGATAATGCCCACTCCGATGGCGGTCGGACTTATGACCGAAAAATTCGCAAGAGCGAAAAACTATAACGTTCTTGCTGTGGATATAGGGGGAGCGACAACCGACGTTTTCTCCGTTTTCGATACGATATTCAACAGAACCGTAAGCGCAAACTTAGGAATGAGCTACTCGGTATCGAACGTTATGGCCGAAGCGGGGGTGGCTAACATAATGAGATGGTTGCCTTTTAAAATAGACGAACAGGAAGTAAGGAACAGACTAAAAAACAAAATGATAAGACCGACGACAATACCGCAAACGGTCGAAGATCTTATGATAGAGCACGCCGTGGCCAGAGAGGCTTTAAGATTGGCTTTGGACCAGCATAAACTTTTGGCCGTCGGACTTAAAGGAGTTCAGCAGGAAAGATCCATTTCCGACGCCTTCGACCAAACATCCACCGGGCAATCTTTAATAAATATGATGAACCTAAATTACGTAATAGGCTCCGGAGGTGTTTTGGCGCATTCTCCAAGAAGAGTCCAATCTATGGTTTTAATGACGGACTCATATCAATTGGAAGGGATAACCATGCTTGCGGTCGACTCTATATTTATGATGCCTCACTTAGGGGTTTTGTCTCAGATAAGCGAAAAAGCTTCATTGGATGTTTTCTACAACGATTGTCTTATAAAACTCGGAACCACCATAGCCCCGGTTGGATTGGCGAAAGAAGGGGAGTTGATACTCGAGTGGGAGATAGAGACCAAAGAAGGCAAGAAAATAGACGGAAGCCTGAGATTTGGAGAGATGTATCTTGTTGAGTTAAAAGACGAAGAAGCCGAAATAACTTTAAAACCGTTAAAAGGTTTCGACGCCGGACAGGGTAAAAACTCCAAATTCAAATCCAAGATTCAGGGCGGAGTAGGCGGAATATTATTCGACGGAAGAGGAAGACCGCTCGAACTTCCCAAGTCCGAACAAAAAAGAGTCGAGAATTTGACGAAGTGGTTTAACAAAATAAATATGTATCCCGAAAAATAGGAGGAATTATGGCTCACGCATATACGCCAGGACTTAAAGTTTTACCGTTAACCTTAATAAAAAAGAAAAGAGTTCTCCCGATACCGGGGAAGGTTCTAGTAAGCGTCGGGAAAGAAGTCGACGCTTTAGACGTGGTAGCCGAAGCGGAACTTCCCGGCAAAGTTTATTCGGTAAACATAGCAAACAGGCTTGGATGCGAACCATCCGAACTTAAAAATTATATGTTAAAAAAAGAAGGGGACGCCGTAAAAAAAGGAGAGGTAATAGCGGAAACCAAATCTTTCATAAAGTTTTTGCGCTCTCAAGTCGAAGCTCCAATTACAGGCACCATAGACTCGGTATCCGAAATAACCGGACAGGTTCTATTTAGAGAGCCTCCCAAAATACTTCCGCTAAAAGCTTATATAAAAGGCAAGGTGGTAAAAGTGGAAGAGAATTTCGGAGTCGAAATAGAAACGGAAGGCACTTTTATACAGGGGATATTCGGAATAGGCGGAGAGACAAACGGAGAGATAAGGGTGGCCGTTCAGACTCCAAACGACGAACTTTTATCGGAAGACATAAAAGATACCGATAAAGGCAAGATAATAGTGGGGGGAAGACACGCCGGGCTTGATGCGATTAAAAAAGCCATCAAAGTGGGCGTTCATGCCATAGTGGTCGGCGGAATACACGATAAAGATTTAAGACAATTATTGGGTTACGACATAGGAGTGGCCGTAACAGGAAGCGAACAATTAGGAACCACGATAATAGTTACCGAAGGTTTTGGACAAATAAGAATGGCGGAATATACTTTCAAACTTTTAAAAACAAGGGAAGGGGAAAAGGCGTCGGTCAGCGGAGCGACGCAAATAAGAGCCGGCGTTATGAGACCCGAGATAATAATATGCGGTTCTCCCAAACTGGACGTTAAAAGAAAAGACGAGTCCAGAACATGGATGGAAATAGGCGACAAGGTAAGAATAATAAGAGAACCTTACTTCGGACTTATAGGCAAAGTATCTAAACTTCCTCCCGAGCCCACCATAATACCTACCGAAAGCCACGTAAGAGTGCTTGAAGTGGAACTCGACGGAGGGGAAAAAGTGATGGTTCCGAGAGCCAACGTCGAAATACTCGAGGAATAACAAAAATCCTCGGATATGATATGCGTCGTTCAAAGAGTAAAGGAATCCTCCGTAACAATAGGTAATAATTTACACTCCAGAATAGGTGAAGGATTAAATATTTTAATAGGAATAGCCGAAGACGACTGCGACAAAGACATAGAATGGCTCTGCGACAAGATATTAAACCTTAGAATATTCTCAAACACCGAAGGCAAATTCGACCTGTCTTTAAAAGACATAAACGGCGAGGCTCTGGTAATATCGCAATTTACTTTGCTTGGAGATACCAAAAAGGGAAGAAGACCCGATTTTACAAAAGCGATGAAGCCGAAGGAAGCGGAAAAAATCTACGAAGATTTCGTAAAAAAATTAAAAGAAAAATACGAACCTAACAAAATAAAAACCGGGGTATTCGGTGCAGAAATGTCGGTGGATATAAAAAACGAGGGTCCGGTAACCATAATAATAAACAGCAGGGAGAGATAAGTGTCTGATGACAATTACATACTCGAGATTAAAAATCTATCGGTTCAGGCTTTAATAAAAGACCGCCATTTCAATATAATAAACAAAATAAACCTATCCATACCCAAAGAAAAAACGGTAGCTATAGTGGGGGAATCGGGAAGCGGGAAAACGATAACCGCATTATCTATAATAAAACTTTTAGAAAAAAATCTAAAAATAAAAGAAGGAAGTATAATATTCGACTCAAAAGATTTAACCGAACTATCCGAAGAACAGATAAGAGAAATAAGGGGTAAAGAAATATCTTTTGTTTTTCAGGAACCGATGACCGCATTAAACCCGGTAGTGGATATTAAAACTCAAATTACCGAGATTCTTACAAAACACAATCTGTGCGACGAAGAAACCGCGATAAAAAAAGCGAAAGAAATTTTAACCGAGCTTTCTATACCTTCCTCTAAAATTAACCTTTACCCTCATAATTTTTCAGGCGGACAAAGACAAAGAATACTTCTGGCTATGGCCTTAATATCGGAACCGAAACTTTTAATAGCCGACGAGCCGACCACGGCTCTGGATGTCGTTACCCAGATGGAAATACTCGATACGATAGAAAAATTTAAAAAGGAAAAAAAATTATCGGTTATACTGATAACTCATAATTTTTCGATAGTATCCAATTATTCCGAATATACTTATGTTATGTACCTCGGTGAGATAATGGAAGCGGGGAAAACGGAAAACATAGTAAAAAATCCGCGCCACCCTTACACAAAAGCGCTTTTAAATTCCGTAATAAAAATGGATAATAAAAACAGGCTTAAATCGATAAAAGGATCCACCCCTTCAATCTCCGAAACGCCCGAAGGTTGCAGATTTATAAATAGATGCGATTACGCCGATGAAAAATGCGCCAAAAGCCCGAGCGAAAAAATAACGGAAAGCGGTTATTATAGATGCTGGAATGTTTAAATATGAAAATAATTAGCATAAAAGATTTGTCGGTAAAATACGGAAATTTTTACGCGTTAAAAGATATAAATTTAGAAGTGGAAGAAGGAGAAATAATAGGCGTTTTGGGGCAATCGGGAAGCGGGAAAACCACGCTTTGCAAAATAATATCGGGAATCGAAAAACCTACAGAAGGAAGTTTAACGATAAAAAAATTTGAAAAAACAAAACTTCAGTTTGTTTTTCAAGACCCTTCTTCAAGCTTAAACCCCAGGATGAGGATAAGAGACATAATAGCCGAACCTTTGATAATAAGCGGAGAAAAAAGAACGGAAGTTCTGGAAGAAAAAGCCGAAAATATCATTAAGAAAGTCGGTTTGCCTATAGAAATAAAAACAAAATATCCTCATCAACTTTCCGGGGGTCAGAAACAAAGAGTGGCTATAGCCAGAGCCGTAATAACCGAACCGGAACTTTTAATATGCGACGAACCGATATCCAGTCTGGATATATCCGTATCGGCTCAGATATTAAATTTATTAAAGGATTTATGGGAAGAGAAAAAATTTACAATGATATTCGTATCTCACGATATATCCTCGATATATTATTTAGCCCATAAAACGATAATTTTATACCGCGGAAATCTTATGGAATGGGGAGATACCGAGGAAATAATTAAAAAACCCGCTCACCCGTATACCAAAATATTAATATCATCCATACTATCTACCGATAGCGAAAAGAAAAATCTAAAAATAAAAGAAAGAGAATCTTATTCCAAATGCGTATTTTCGGGGGTATGCCCCGAGTATGAAAAATTATGCGAAGATTATCTAAACGAAACCGTTAAAATAAATGAAAATCATTTTTTAAAATGCGGAAGGTAAAATGGAAAGAATGACAAAAAACTTCATCGAAATGGCCCGTATACTCTCGCCATCCGGAAACGAAAAGAAATTGGGAGATTATTTAATAAAAAAATTGCGGAAATTTTCCGATGAAATCTTACGAGACGAAAACGGGAACATAATCGTTAAAATAAACGGAAACAAAAATACAAATCCTTTTCTTCTATCGGCTCATTTAGACACGGTTAAAACTTCAAAAAAACCGATTATTAAAATAGAAAAAAACAGGATAAAAACCGAAAACAAAACCGTATTGGGAGCCGATTGCAAGGCGGGTATCGCTATAATAATAGAATTGGTAAAAACTTTATTTGAAAATAAAATACCTCATCCGCCGCTTGAGCTGGTATTTACCGTTGGAGAAGAGGTAGGGCTTTTGGGAAGTTCCAAACTGGATAAAAAGATGTTAAACTCAAAGTTCGGTCTTGTCCTTGATAACGAAAAAAGCGTTGAAAACGTCGTAATAAAATCGGTGGGAGTGGATAATTTCGAAATAGAAATAAAAGGCAAAGCGGCTCACTCGGGAGTAGATCCTGAAAAAGGAATTTCGGCCATTAAGATAATGGCAAAGATAATAGATAAAATCGATACGGGAAGATTATCTAAAAATACTACGCTAAATATCGGATTTATAGAAGGCGGGAATGGAATCAACATAGTGCCGGAAAAAACGAAAATAAAAGGGGAGATAAGAGGATTTGATAGAAAAGAAATGGATAAAATAGAAAAAACCATAGATAAAATCGTAAAACAAACGATAAAAAAACAAAAACATATTAACGGCTCTCCTAATTATTTTTATAAAATCACAAAAAGATTCGATTGTTTTTCAATAAAACCAAACAACCATTTTATTAAAACGCTAAAAAAATCGTACTTAAAAAACGGAATAACCCCGAATTTCACCGAAAGCTTCGGAGGAACCGACGCCAATAATTTTTACCGCATGGGGATAATAACTCCAAACATTCCGACGGGAATGAAAAACGTTCATAGCGACGAAGAGTATCTGGACCTTTCGGAGTTTAAAAAATCTTTTGAAATTATTTTGACATTAATAAAGGAGCTCGGACGTGAGTAAGTTTATAAAAAGAAAAATAATATCCATTCCGATTACTTTTTTGGGAATAACATTCATACTTTTTTCCGCTATAAACATCCTGCCGCCCCAAACTCTGGCCACGGCATATTCAAGCTCCGATAAGGAATTAACAAACGAAGAGATATCCGAAATAATAAAAAAATACGACTTAGACTCCTCCATAATAAAAAAATACTCGAACTGGCTTAAAAGAACGTTTACCGGAGAGTTAGGATATTCTCAAACCGCCAAAATGGACGTCTTAAAAGCCGTTAAAACCTATATACCGGCCACTATAGAGCTTACCGTTTTTTCAATAATACCGATATTTTTAATAGGAAATTTTTTAGGAGTGTTATCGGCAAGAAGAAAAGGGGAATTGGTCGATAAAATAATATCTTCCGTTTCTTCTTTTTTTTATTCCATTCCTTCCTTTATAATAGGGATTTTTTTGCTTTTGATATTCTATGGAATTTTGGGTATCTTTGAGCCCGGAAGATACTCCGCTTATACCGACATTATGATATCTTCGCTGTCTTTTAAAAAATACACCGGTTTTATGATTATAGATTCCATACTAAACGCTGATATTAAAGTTTTAATGGATTGTCTAAAACATCTATTTCTCCCGGCTTTTTCAATATTCCTCGGGACATCCGCGGTATTTATAAAAATAACAAGAACATCCGTAATAGAAGAACTCAATAAAGATTATGTAAGAACTTTGAGAGCAAAGGGGCTCGATGAAGATTATATAATGAAAAAACACATAAAAAAGAATATTCTTATACCTCAACTTACGGTAGGAGGATTACAGCTAATAAGACTTTTAGGAGGGGTGGTAATAACGGAAACAATTTTCGACTGGCCCGGAATAGGCAGCTGGGGGGTAAAATGCGCTTTAAGGCTGGATATAAGCGGGGTAATGGGCTTTGCGATAGTGGTATCGGCTTTGTTTTTAATAGGGAATTTAATAATAGACATATTGTACTCCGTCGTAGACCCGAGGATAAGATATGAATAGCTTAAAAGATATATTTAAAAAATTAATATCGAACAAGCAAAGCAAAATAGGCGTCTTTATAATATCTTTATATATCTTAGTTGGAATCTTCGCTCCGTTTATAGCCGGAAAATATAATCCAAACGACCCCTACATATCCAAACAACACAGCTTTTCGCCCATACCTCAAAAACCTTCTTTAAAAGCCCCTTTCGGAACCACTCAAAACCAATACGATATATTTTACTCCATGGTTTGGGGAACAAGATTAGCTTTTAAGATAAGCGTAACAGTGGTCGTGATTTCGGCTTTAATAGGAATCATTATAGGATGGTTAAGCGGATATTACGGAGGATTAACCGACGAGTTAATAATGAGATTTACGGATATGATTTTATCCATACCTTCTTTGGTCTTGGCCATGGTAATAGCGAGCATACTCGGTCCGGGAATGGAGAAAATAGTGATAGCATTAGCCTTTGTTTCATGGCCGAGTTACGCAAGACTTTTTAGAAGCGAGATATTAAAAATAAAATCTATGGATTATATAGAGTATTCCAGGATAATAAAAGCAAACTCTTTCTGGATACTAAAAAAACACATAATACCCAATGCGATATATAATCTTATAATAATGGCCTCCTTGGACATAGCAAACATAGTTTTAATGGCATCTTCTTTAAGCTTTTTAGGTTTAGGCTCTCCGCAGGGATATGCGGATTGGGGGCAGGTGATATCGATGTCGAGAAACTGGATAATATCCAGTTTATCAAACCCTTTAGAATACGCTCATATAGTAATAATACCGTCGGCTTTTATATTCTTTTTTGTTTACGGATTTAATCTTATAGGAGATTCCTTCAGGGATATATTCGACCCGAAACAAACAAGATAATGACTTAAATCAATATAAAAATGTTAAAATTTAGTTTATGAGCCTTAAAGTCATAAAAATCTTATCGCAATACGATTCATACATAGTCGGCGGAGCCGTAAGGAATTATTTAATCGGGGAAAAAATAAAGGATTTGGACGTAGCAATAAAAACGGCCGAAAAAGATTTTTTTAAAATAATAAAAAACTTATCGAAAACTCAAAACATATTTCCTCTGGACAAAGAAAGGGGAATATACAGAATAAATGTTTTAGGAGATCTGACGATAGACATGTCTCCCATAAAAGACATAGAATCCGACATAATTAGAAGAGATTTTACCATAAACGCCCTTGCGATAGATATTAAAAAGGTGAAGATAAACATAAAAAAAGACTCTTTTAATCTCAAAATAAAACAAAAGGACATAATAGACATAGTCGGAGGCGTTAAGGATATAAAGAGAAAAAAAATAAAAGCTTTGAGCGAAAAATCGATAGAGGAAGATCCATTAAGAATGCTAAGAGCTTATAGATTCTTCTCCGTATTGGATTTTAAAATAGACAAAGAAACGGAAGAATTTATCAAAAAACATAAAAATTTGATATCTCAATCTTCGCCGGAAAGGATAAGAGAAGAAATAGTAAAGATACTTGAAACGGACAAATCCGCCAAAGTACTATCAAAAATGGCCGATACCGAAATTCTTTTCGAAATATTCCCGGAACTTAAACTGCAAATAAAATGCGCGGAGATTTATTACGGGAAGGGCGGGGTATTAAAACATACTTTTAACGTAATAAAAAGATTGGATATATTATTCCCCGATATTTCAAAATATCTAAATCTTCAAAGCAAACTGATAGAAGAAGTAAAAAAGCAAAAAGCCTTGATTAAAATGGCGGCTTTGCTTCACGACATAGCAAAACCCCATAAAGCGAAATACATAAAGGACAGATTAAGATTTTTCGGACACGAAGAATACGGAGGGGTGCTGGCCGAAAAAACGCTTAAAAACCTTAGATACTCAAACAACGAAATAAGATACATAAAAACCGTAATATCGAACCATCTTAGAATAGGAAACATCGCTCATAACAATATAATAACCAAAAAAGCGATATTAAGGATATTTTACGACTTAAAAGAATTCACATTGGGACTACTTATACTTTCATGGGCGGACCATTCAAGCTACATAAGCGAAAAAACGCTTAAGATTAACGGCAACAAAACAAAAGAAAAACCTTTCGAAATAAAGACAAAACTTCCAAAAACCGGATATAAAAAAACATTAAGATTCTTGCAAGTCGTAAATATGATATGCAAAAATTATTCTAAATATAGATTCGTATACTATTTAAAACCTTTATTAAACGGAAACGAGATAATGAAGATACTGGCGATTCCTCCATCTCCCAAAGTAGGAGATATAATAAGAAAATTGATAAATCTACAGATAGAAGGAAAAATAAAAACCAAACAAGAAGCCGTTAATTACGTAAAATCCCTTAAAAACCAGTAGGAAAAAAGACCTATTTAACCTATAAACCAACGCCCCTTAATTTATAAAGCCGCTCGAAGTATAATATAGTCGGAGGACGATATGCTAAAAGCGATAATAATATTGGCGATGTTCCAAATAAGCGGATTTTCAAATCAAAACGAGAACGCCACAGAAAGCTTAAACCTGGATTCAATAATAAACGATTTTGTAAACATAGATAATAAAATAGACCTTGCGACTTTAATCCCAAATACCGAAAATTTCGACTCAAACCTCTCGCAAATAAAAAAAGAGCTGAACGAAACATACTCAAAACAAACAAAATTGCTTTTAAATTGCAAAATATCCAAAGAAGACAAATCAAAATTCAAATTAATGAAGTTATACTCGTTAAAGATAAAAACCAAATTTTTAAGATTACAAAAAACATTGAATTCAAGTTATAGGCTAAGCCCATCCTCGTCAAAAATCAAAACTCAACCGGCCAAAGACCTTTTGTCGGCAAATCTTCAAAGAGAAAAGGTAGAAAAGGAAATAAAAGAAATAATAGAATCGGCCAACAAAACTTTAGCCACTTCCAGATGGCTGTATAACATATCCAAATAAAAACACATCGAATTAATAGATATCCTACCGATAACTTAAAGGATACAAAATTTGCTAAAATTTAATTATGAAAGACATTTCTAAAAACATCAAAGACATCCTTATAAAAATAGGAGAAAATCCGGATAGAGAGGGGCTAAGAAAAACTCCTCAAAGAGTAAACAGCGCCTTATCGGAGCTTTTAAGCGGCTATGAAAAAGACATAGATAAAATCTTAAACAACGCTTTTTTCAAGGTGGATTACAAAGAAATGGTTATAGTAAAGGATATAACTTTTTATTCTATGTGCGAACACCATATGCTGCCGTTTTTTGGAAAAGCTCATATAGCCTACATTCCTAACGGAACCATAATAGGCTTATCCAAAATACCGAGACTTGTGGAAGTATTTGCTAAAAGACTTCAGGTTCAAGAAAGGCTTACCGTAGAAATATCCAAAACAATATATAACAAAATAAAACCGAAAGGAGTCGGCGTGATAATGGAGGCTCAACATCTATGCATGACGTCAAGAGGAATAAAAAACGACACATCAGTCGCCATAACAAGCTCGATGTTAGGGTGTTTTGAAAAAGACGCCAAAATCAGGAACGAGTTTTTAAGTTTGATAAAAAAAGGGTAATTTTTAGTATAATTTTATAAATAATAAGTTCTCTTTATATTTTGCGGGCGTAGTTCAATGGTAGAACGAGTGCTTCCCAAGCATTAGACGTGGGTTCGATTCCCATCGCCCGCTCTTTTTTCTAAGAAATGCGGAAAGCATTTCGCGGGAATCGAAAGTCCGCAGTCAAACATTTGCAATTCAGTTTGACGAGGAGCGGCCCGCGAAAAAACGAGCGGTGAGCGAGTTTGATTTGCGGGAGATTCCCATCGCCCGCTTTTTCTACTTCGCTAAAGCTTAGAATAAGCTTTGATGTTAATAAAGATTAAAGGGGATAAAATGACGGAAAGAAACAAAGTTTTAATTAAAATAATAATAGCCGGTGCTATTTTTATATTATCAGGAAAAATGATTTACGATAGACTTATGATTTATCTTTATAAAGATACCGTAGAGATAACCGAAATAAAAACTCCAAATACCGAAGAAACGAAAACATCTGAAACTAAAAGTATGGAAGTCAAAACGGAGACAAAAACAGTCGAAAACATACAACAGATTCAAAACGCTCAATCGGAACAGCCCAAACTTCATAAAGTAACAATAAAATATCAAACTAAAAAAGCTAAAAAGGTAAAACTTAACGGAAGTTTCTTCGGATGGAAAGAAAGGGATATGAAAAAAGAAAACGGCGATTGGATTATGGAACTTACCATCAAAGACCCGGGGGAATATAAATATTACTTTATGGTGGACGGTAAAAAGATTCTGGATCCGAAAGCGAAAAAATCCAAGGACGGGGCTTTTTCTTTGTTAGAAATAAAATGATTTTAAAAAAAATTAATAATTTTGTAACATATTTTCTGGTATCATATATTGAAAATGAACTTATTTAAAAGATATATAATTTTACAAATTCTCTTTTTTTTAAACTCTTTTCTATTTTCTCAAAGCAATACGGGAATGGTTTTGCTTCCGGATTCAAACATATTAATTTGCGGAGGCAACAATTCAAATGCTGCTTTTAACGACGATTGTTTTATTCATTTTCCTCATACAAAAGGTGTTTCAATAGGTGTTTCACCATTAGGTCCATTAGATGGGCCTTACTATAAACAATATTCAAATATTTTAAGCGTAGAAAGAGCAAGTCATACCATGACTCTATTGCCGGACGGTAGAATTCTAATAACAGGAGGATTCACATTTGAACCGGGCGTTAGCAATACGGCGGACATATTAACCATAGATTATAAAAACCCTCTAAACAATCCCACAAGACAAACCGTAGCTATGTCCGTTAATAGGATGGAACATACCGCCACTTTATTAACTCAAGGACCGGATGCCGGTAATGTTTTAATATGCGGCGGCAAAAATTTGGCTGGAACGACACATAATACCTGTGAGATATTTATAACAAGTACTACTCAGTTTAAACCCGGCCCCACTATGACAAGCTCAAGAACCGGCCATTCCGCAAACCTTCTCCCAAACGGAAAGGTTTTCATAGCCGGAGGTTACAGCAGCGTAGCTGGCGATTATATGCTAACCACGGAGTTATACGATCCTAATACCGGAGTATTTGCTCCAGGTCCCTCTTTATTATCAGGTAGAGCATATCACACGGCTACAACATTACCTAACGGTTTTACAGTTTTGATAGGCGGTTTCAACGGATACAATAATTTTGATATATTTTCAAAAGACAATGCGGCCACACAAACACAACAAAATCAGGGAACGCATGGTTTTGTGGATGTAATGGAAGTTTTCGACCAAAACGGCGCAAGAGCGCCTACCGGTAATATTCCTCTTCCTTTTAGAGCCGCTTATTTAAATTCCACTTTGCTAACCGACGGAAAAATTTTTGTAGACAGTGGGTTTGGTAATATAGCCCCGACTTATTTTCAACCATCAATAACTATATCCACACCTTCATCGGTAAATTTCACCAATCCCGTAGTAACAGTTTCCACTGGTAATAGAATAATAAGCATAGCTGCCGGATCTGTTATTAGATTACCTCTTCAGGCTCAGCTTTCAAGGCAGGTTTTAGGAAGAGTAGTAGATGGCGACATTTTTATGCCTCCAAGCTCTCAAGGAGCCCCAACTATAGCGATTAGAAATGTAGACATATATTTCGGCAAAACAACCGCTCAATTGGATACTTTTGAAGTAACTGGAGACAAAAACAAAGGATTCGGTTGGTTTGAAAAAGAAAACACCGTATTGACTTTATATAATCCTCACCAAAGTGCAGGTTCATATGCAGTTTTTAAACCTATTCCTCTAATGACAGATATGACAACAGCTGGAAGTTTTAGGTTAAATCTTTTAGGCGGAGGTAATTTAAGCTCCGGAACAATAAGGGATATAACTAATTCGACCGGGACAATAGGATTAAATTTTCCTATTTCTGATATGTATAATGGAGCGACTATAACCGGAACGGTCACACTTAAAAGTTTAGCTTTTTCCGATAATCTTACATCGGTTCAGTTAAATAACGGATATGGGCCAATATCAGCTACGGTAGTTAACGGTAGAGTAAACACCAGCGTAAATTTGACCGGTATAGAAGGAGTTATAACAAATACAACCGATCATGCAATCCCGTTCCCATACGACGTATCATCTAATCTACTAGGCATATCATTTGATCTTTCTTTTACCGCAAATCAGATTACTATAAATCAAGAAGTAAACTTTACCGTAGATCCTTCCACCATAGTGATAAGAAGGATGGTATTTGGAAACTTCTCTTTATACTATCCAAAAACAAATACATTCTATCTAAATCCTTCGGATAAAATGGGAATTATCACAGGTCTTCAAACATACAACCACTCAACTTTAGTTACGAGAAACGGAACTCTTTTTAGATTGGGCGGACAAAATTGCGAATCAAATCCTTCCAATTGCAATAGAACTACTCCAATTATGTCACCTTCATCTTCCGGACTTTATTTGATTTTATACCCGGAAACTCAATGGTTGGATTTGAAAAAATTAAACAATAAAAGAGCTTTTCACACGGCTACGGTATTAAAAGACGGAAATATACTGGTTTGCGGTGGAACCGACGGTATACAAACATTCAATACCTGCGAGCTGTACGACAGAAAACTGGAAGATTGGATAATAGTGGCAACGATGACTGTATCCAGGGCATATCATACCGCGACTCTTCTTCCGAACGGAACAGTTTTACTCGTAGGCGGAACAAGCGGGAAAACGAAAGAAGACGCTTCGCTTAAAACATGCGATATATACTACCCCGATGTTAAAAAAATAGTTCAAACCGCCGATATGACAAACGCGAGACTTTTGCATACCGCCACTTTACTTCCAAACGGCAACGTTCTTGTTTTGGGCGGTTCAAATTCCGGGTCTTACTTAAGAGAAGGTGAAATTTTTATATCTACCGCAAATATATGGGTATCCTTACCTACAACTATGGCTAATAGAAGAAGCGAACACACCGCGACTTTATTAAAAAACAATAGAGTTTTAATAGCCGGAGGAGTAAACGGAACAAATAACGTAATAAACAACTGCGAACTTTTCGATATTTCAAACAATAATTTTTCTAATACTACATCTATGAATAATCAAAGAAAAGCTCATACCGCAACTTTATTAGATGACGGGACTGTTGTGGTAATAGGAGGGAGCAACGGCTCGTATGTAGTGGACCAATATGAGCTTTACAACCCTGACACTCAAGCATGGTCTGTAATTACTTTACCAAAAGTTTTCGATAAACCTTCGGACTCTCAAAACGACGTTTATATACCAAGAGCAAACCATAACGCCTTACTGCTTCCAAATAACGATATAGTTTTGGTCGGTGGTGAATCTGTAGATCCTAACGAGCTAGTAAGAAGCCTTGTTGAATATTACAATAACCATATATTATTGGCGGCAAACCATGGAACCATAAATAAGAGAATAGGTTCTAAAACGATTTTAGATCAAAGCAACAGCATAATAACAATCGGTGGATTTGACGGGGCCAATAAATATTTGGATAGCGTACAAAAAATATATTATACGGGAGTAACTCCAGATCAGGAAAATTTAGAATCTCTTGTGCCGAGAAAACCCTCTATATCTTCCGCCACATTAAGAGCCGATAACGGAGAATTCATAACTTTCGTAAGCACATATTCCAATCTTCATTCGGTAACAGAAGTATCGGGAGGGGGATCGGCGGGAAGAAATACCGATTTTTACAAGCCTCATATAGTTTTAAGATCTCTAAACGAAAACTTTATGATAAATCTTTCCACAATGCTTTATAATACTTCGGTTAACACAAACTGGAATACGACACTCTCGACCATAACTATAAACATACCGCCTCAGATATCGTCCGCTCCATACGGCTGGTATTATCTATACGATTGTACGACAAACATATGTTCGGATCCTTACATAATTCAGGTATCTACTCCGAGACCCTCTTGCTCTATAACAAACTTGGCGGCGGCCGAATCGGCAAGCACTACATCGATAAGATGGAACTGGAGTTTAAATACCGTAGATAACGCAAACGGTTTTGCCGTATTTTCCGCATCGGATGTATTCATAACAACCGTTCCCTTCCCATCCCCTTTAAGCGCTCCCGCTACATATTATCAGACCGGACTTTTGCCTAACACTCCTTCGGCGATAAAAGTAGGGTGTTATAACATAGGAGGTTTTTCAGACCCTTCCACTTATGCGGTAGCTCAAAGCACGGTATATACAAAAGCAAATCCGCCAAAAGATTTAGCCGTAACTTACGCAAGCTTCGATACAGTGGATTTGGCATGGGACGGATCAAATAATAATCCTGACTATACCGCTTATCAGGTGGAAATATCGACTTACAGCGACTTTTCGGAATATGCGACGATGATGTCGTTTGTAAATAATTACAAGCTTACTACATTAACTATAAGGAACTTAGAGCCCAACTGGAGATACTATTTCAGGGTAAAGGCGAGAAACGGAAACGGCGTTGAAACGGTCTACGATATACAAAACCCGCTTTCTTCAACTTTTAACAACCCGGTATCCACGATAACCGTCGGAAACATAATAGCTCTCGACGGCACTCCTCTATCTCCCACATCCATAAAATGGTCGTGGAACAAATCAGGGGGAGCCACGGGTTACGAAATATACGAGTATAAAGTTTCCACCAATTTCTATACCAAAGAATTGGAAGACGTATCGGTATTTTTAAGTTCTACTCCTTACAACTATTATACTCAGGTAAATCTGTCTACAAATACTTCTTATGTAGTGAAAGTAAGATCTTATAAACAGGACGCCGCGACTTACAACCAACTAATATACGGGCCGTTTTCAATATCCGGAGGAGTTTATACTTTAGCCGCGGTTCCGGCGCCATCCAATAATGTTTTTACTCAGGTTACTACCGGAAGCTTTAAAGTTAACTGGGACGCAAACGGCAATACCGATGTTACAAGATATAGATTGGACATTTCCCAAGACCCAAACTTCGCTTCTTATAAATCTTATGAAGTAAAAACCGACTCTACGACATTCCCATACATATACGAATATGTCTCCGAACTTAAACCCAATTATAAATATTACGCAAGAGTATACGCATTAAACGAAGCGGATAAAATAACCGATACGGCCGCCAATCTGGGCTATAAATACACATTAGCTCAACCGGTGGGAAGAGTATATGTAACCTCGGTAACTTTAAGCGGGGTTACGGTCAACTGGGACCCCAAAGAAAACTCTCCCGATACCATATATCAGGTAAGAGCCACAAGCGTCAGTTTCGAATCTCCTTATGTTTCAACACCCGTTCCTTTCGGAAAAGAGTATAAAGGAACAAGCTATGTGGTTAACGGCTTATGGATAAATACCACTTATTATTTTGACGTTTCCGCAAGGAATGTGGAAGGTCAGCCTACCGCGGAAATACAAACCACTACTCCCGCCGTAACATTAGCGGGTCCCGCCGGAGCTCCGCCTTCTTCAATTGCCGGCGTAACAGACCCCAACGCAGATACGGAGATAACCGGAATACTTATAGATAACAGACCCGTGGTTTTATATGTTCCAAAAGAATCCTTTAATACTCCGCAGCCTTTAGCTGTTGCCAAACTTAATTCAAACCCTTGCGGTTATACATTCGGCGGAAGCACAATTACTTTCGGTATTTACGCAAACGCCGAACCTTATGTGCCGGTCAAATTTACCTTCGATTATTTCTCGGACGAAGCCATCAATCCGACCAAGCCTCCGGATATTAATACTAACAAATCCAAAATTGCGCTTGCCAGATATAACCCTGACACCGGGCAGTGCCTGCCCGTAAAAACGGTTGTAGACTCCGGACTTAGGAAAATAACGGCGGATTTAAACCACTTCAGTCTATATCAGCTTATAATATTGTCTCCAGCATCAGACCTTAATAACATAAAGGTCTTCCCGAATCCTTTCTATCCCAACAGGCCTGGGCAGGGGATGATAACGATAACCAATCTTCCGGAAAAATCTAAAATAAAAATTTATACCATTTCCGGTCAAAAAGTTTTTGAAACGGAATCCGATAGCACCGGTACCGCATACTGGGAAGGACTAAATTCAAAAGGCCAGATGGTAGGAAGCGGCGTTTATTTATGCCATATAAAGTCCAACATAGGGTCAAAAACCATTAAAATAGCGGTGGAAAGATGAAATTTTTTATAATAATATTTCTTTTAATACCACATTTAAGAGCCGAAAATTATTTTTCGTCCGACGCCGCCGGTATTACTTCGGGAGATTTTTTAAATCTTGATATAAATCCGAGAGTAATAGCCCTGGGAGGAGCTCAAACCGCCGTAATAGACGACGCTTCTGCCATTTACTCAAATCCCGCGGGTCTTATAGAAATACCGAAATTTTCGATAATGCTATCAAACGCAAGTTATGTCGAAGACATAAAGTATCAGTTTATATCCTACGCTCAAAGGATATCTTACGATTCGGTAATATCGGTATCCGGATTTATAACGGACATAGGAAGCATAGAACATACCGATATAAACCAAAACATAATAGGGAAATTCTCGCCTAAAGACAAAGTAATTACCGTAGGCTATTCCAAAGGTATAACCGAATTTTCCGACAGAGAAACCGACGTTTCAATGGGTATAGCCTATAAATATATAAACTCCACAATATATCATACCGCAAAAGCTACGGCTTTCGATATGGGAATAAGGGTTTTTAAATTTACATACATACCTTATAAACTCAGCTTCTTAATGCAAAATTTAGGTTCCGGCTTAAGATACGACCGGGAATCGGTACCCATACCCTTAAAGTTTAAGATAGGAAGCGCTATATATCCTTTCCCGAGCTTAATGTTTGCTACCGATATAGTTTTACCGAAAAACGACAGTTATTACTTAAATTTGGGAACCGAACTTAATCTAAAAACCGGAGAAAACGCAAGCTTCGCTTTAAGAGGGGGGATAAATACTCAGAAAGCAAAACATGGAACCGGCGGATTTTCATTCGGATTTGGACTAAACTTAAAATTCTTATCTATAGATTATTCATTTTCTTCAATGAAAGATTTAGGAAACGCGAGCAACATTTCGCTATCATTCGATTTCCCGATAAAAGAACCTGTTTTTGAAAGAAAAGAAAAATCCATATATTTTCATATCCCTAAAGAAAAAGCCGAATAGTTTATAACAACTCTTTAAAATATTCTATTTTTTTATTTTCTATTATTTTTATTACATCGGAACAGAAATAAAGGCTCCCCGTGACAACCAATTTTTTTTCTTTCTTTATAATTTTATCCAAAGCCAAACGCAAATCTTTAAAAACTATACCGTATTTTTTAAATTCAAAAGGGTCAAAGCTTCGAGGAGCATACGAAGGGGCCAAATATATTCTAAACCCTTCCTTTTTAATGATTTGAATCATTTTTTTTATTTCTTTATCCCGCATAAAACCGCAAAGACAGGCCTTATAATCTTTACTCAAAGATTTTAAAAGCATTTTAACCGATAGCGGGGTATGCGCTCCGTCTATTAAAATCTCCGAGTTTTTATACTTTATCGATTGTTTTCTGCAATCGAAATTTTTCAATTTAGATTCTTTTAACTCGCAAATATTCGATACTATAAACTTGGAAAACTCTTTGTTAATAAAATCAAAATCGCTATTTTTTTGCCGGGGAAACAAATAAAATTCGCAATTTTTTCGTTTCGCTTTTTCTTTCAAAATCTTTATAGCTTCCAGTTTGTTGGTAGAGCTTACAAAAACCTTTCCTTTATTTTTAATTATTCCGGATTTGTTCAGAACTATTTTTTTTAAACTATTTCCAAGATATTTCTTATGCTCCGAAGTAACTGTAGTAAAAACAGAGTAGCTATAATCGAAAACGTTGGTTGCGTCGTTTTCTCCGCCCATACCTACTTCTATCACCGAAAAATCGGGAGTTTTTCGAGAAAACTCCGATAAAGCGATTAACGTAATATACTCAAAAGGAGAGTGCAAAATCTCGGCTTTTGAAATTATGTTTATTAAATTTTTATAAAAAGACGCCTTTGAAATCATTTTAGAATCTATCATTATTCTTTCTCTTAAATCTTTTATATGAGGGCTCGTATACAAACATACATTATATCCTGAGCCTTTTAACAAATCGTTTATATATTTTGCGGTTGAAGTTTTCCCGCAAGAGCCTGTTATGTGTATTACCCTTCCTATTTTAGTTTGAGGATTGCCAATAACATCGAGCGTTTTCTTTATATAATCCGTTTTAAAATCTTCTCTTTTTCTAAGGCTTATATTATTTAAAAAAGAATAAACTTCGCCGTATTCGTCGGGAACTCGCAAGATATCTTTATTATCGAAATCGAGATTTAAAAGCAGCTCGCAAACCTTTTTGTTTTTTAAAGGGTCTTTAAAATTTTTAGCCACATCGTTCATGGGAGCCAAAACAAAGGCTCTTTCGTAAAGTTTAGGATGAGGAATTTTAAGATTATCACGGTTTATTACTTTATTGCCATAGTAAATTATGTCTAAATCTATGGTTCTCGGAGAATTTTTAAAAATTCTTTTCCTACCCAATTTTTTTTCTATATCGTTTAAAAAAACTAAAAGCTCATCGGGCGACAAATCGGTTTCGATTTTAATCGCTCCGTTTATAAAATAGGGCTGGCTTTCGTAATACATCGGTTTGGTTATGTAAAATTTAGATACCGACAAAACCTTATTTTTTTTCGAAATCGCTCTTATCGCATTTTTTATGTTTTTGATTCTATCGCCTATGTTGGAACCGATGGATATAAAAGCTATCATTTTAAAAGTTTTTCAAAAACCGAAAAAGCTTGGTTTATTTCATAAACGTCGTGAACTCTAAAAATATCTACAAACTCGTAGCAATAAAGGCAGGCGGATACAGTCCCCGATACTCTTTTCTCGGGTTTTTTTTCTCCCGATATCGCTCCTATGAAAGATTTCCTTGAAGGACCGAACATTATGGGATAGCCCAATGATTTAAAAATCTTCATATTTTTTATTATTTCTATATTATGTTCCAAATTCTTACCGAAACCTATTCCTGGATCCAAAATAATATCGTCGTAACCGTATTTATTAAGCGTTTTTATCTTTTCATTAAAAAAATTTTTTATCTCATCGACAACATCTTCGTAAAAAGGCTCTTTTTGCATATCCGAAGGGGTTCCTTTCATATGCATTATAACGACAGGTTTTTTATATCGCAATACTACTTCGATCATATTCTCGTCTCTAAGCCCGGTTATGTCGTTTATTACATCCGCTCCGGCTTTTACCGCCTCTATGGCGACCTCCGGATAATACGTATCTATCGAAATAACGACATTTTGAAGTTTTCTTCTTACTTCCGTTAAAACAGGAATAACTCTATTCATCTCTTCCGAGGCGGATATCGGGTTTGAAAAAGGTCTTGAGGATTGGCCCCCTATGTCTATCCATTTCGCTCCTTCTTCCGCCATCAAAACCGCTCTACTCACCGCTTTTTCTTTTTCTAAATAAAGTCCGCCGTCCGAAAAAGAATCGGGAGTAACGTTAAGAATTCCGCATATGACTTTGGAATTTATTTTCATACGAGGAAAGGATACTATTCGACTTTAAATATGGGTTTGGGTTCGAATATCTCTTTAAGTTTATGTTCTCTATGCTGTTCTATAAGTTTTCTGACTTTTTTTATCGAATCCATCGCCTTGGATTTTACTTCTTCGTCGTAATCTTTAAGCGCGGGAGTCAATAAATCTATCGTTTCTTTGTCTACGAAATCGCCTAACACCTCGCAGGCTTTCACCTTGGTATCCTTATCGTAATTTTTTAGTGCGTAAGCTATTAAGTGCAACGAAAGTTTGGTCTTTTCTTTCGAAAGCATATCGATTATCTTTATCTTGACGGAAGACTCTGTTTCGTTATCGAAACTCTTTTTTATTATTTTCGGTATATCTTTATCTTTTAACTGCCATAAAAGCTCTATAGCCGAAAACCTGATATTCTCATTGGTATCCGATACCAAATTTTTTAAAGTCTCGATGGTATTTTTGGAAAAATTCAACATATAATCGCTTTTAATATCTTCGGGAAGAGTGGGATCTATTTCTTTAATCTCCTGTTTTTTTATTTCTTCCAATTTTTGCTTTTCTATGACTTCCTGTTTCTTTTTGTTCATGAAAAGATATATCGCGCCTATAAAAATCAATAAAATGATAAAACCTCTAAACATTACCCCTCCAGGGTATTAATTTTAAAATTTAGGTCGGATCCTACGACCATTACCGAAGATTGAGGCATTTTGTTCCAGTTTCCGCCGTCGGTAGGTTCGCTCGATACTATAAAAAAATCTTTTTCTTTTCTATAAGCGAAACTTCCGTACTCCCATCCCTTCGTCATAATAGAATATTTTTCTTCTTCCGTCTTAAAATCGCATAATACGAATAACGACTTCGAATCCGAAACGAAAATATTCAAACCATTATATGGACTTTTAAAAGAATATTTTTTCTTAACGGATATCCATACGGTTTTTATCTCGTCTCTCATCATCTCAAGAGCAGTCGAAGCTTTGCCGTAGGCGTCCATATGCTTTATAAAGTTCCAAAAAAGCACTTCGCTATCGTTAACGCCTTCGACATATTTGGAATACTTGCCTAAATTCAAAAAAATCTCATCGACTATGGAAAGAGTTCCGTTATGAGAAAATATAAAGTTAGAGTAAGAAAAAGGCTGAGTATTTCGAAGTCCTATTAATTTGTTTTTATCCAGGTTTTTAGGATTTGAAGCGTACCTTACATGAGCTATAAAAACCCCGGAGTTTATCTTACCGAAAATATCTTCAACCTTTTTTTTCTCTTCGTAAATGGGATTGGGCGTTTTTAAAACAACGGGCTTAGATTTTTCATCGTAATATCCTACGCCCCAACCGTCTCTTTGCAACCTTTTTAAATCGTAATCGGCTTGTTTTACCAAAGATTTATCGGCCGAATATAAATGATACCTAATATCGAGCGGAGATAATTTTTTTTCGGATATCAAAGCTATCATTCTGCACATATTATAAGTTTAGCAAAATTATATCGGTCAAGGCAAATGAGGGGAATATGCAAAATCTAAACAAAAAAATAATAAAATTATGATAAAATAATAAGATATGAAGGCTCTTGGAAAACATCTTATCGTAGAGTTATACGGATGCGACTCGAAATTATTATCGAACGTGGATTACATACAGGAAACGATGATGACCTGCGCGAAAGAAGCGAACACCACCGTAATAGACTCCATATTTCACAAATTCAACCCATACGGGGTATCCGGAGTAATAGTTGTCGCGGAATCGCATCTTTCAATTCATACCTGGCCGGAGCATAAATTCGCTTCGGTAGATTTTTTTACGTGCGGGGATCACTCAGACCCATGGAAATCGTTTAAAATAATAAAGAAAAAATTAAAAGCGAAATATTTTAGCGTAATGAAAATGCAAAGAGGAGTTTTATTGGATGATTAAGCCGAAATGGATAAAAACCGACTCCGAAAATTTTCCCAAAGGAGAATGGTTTGTAGAGTATTTTACAAAAGGCGAGTTTCACGCTCATCAAATAAAAAAATATATAGAATCCTATAAGACCGAATTTCAAACGGCCACTCTGGTGGAAACTTATTCTTTCGGAAAAGTTTTAATAATAGACAGAGAAACTCAATCGAGCGAATTGGACGAGTTTATATATCACGAGGCCCTGGTTCTCCCTTCCGTATTACTGCATAAAGACCCCAAAACATTCGCGATTTTAGGAGGAGGAGAAGGGGCGACATTAAGAGAAATTCTCTCTTATAAAAACGCAAAACACGCCGTAATGGTCGACATAGACCATAACATAATAAAATTTGCGAAAAAATATTTAGAAAGCTGGCATAAAGGATCTTTTGAAGACAAAAGATCCACTCTTTTGATCCAGGACGCGAGAAAATTTATAGAAAAGACAAAACTTAAATTCGACGTAATATATTCCGATCTTCCAAGCCCGATAGAAGGCGGACCGGCTTATAAATTATATACGATGGAGTTTTATAAAATATTAAAAACCAAGCTTAACAAGGATGGGATATTCGCCATGCAAGCTGGCCCAGGACATATGCTTCAGTTAGAACTCCATCCGGCGTTATATCACACTTTATCGAAAGTTTTTAAATATGTGGCTTCATACTCGTTTTTCATACCAAGTTACGATATGCCATGGAGCTATATAATAGCTTCCGATTACGACATATTCAAAGTTTCCGAAAACGAGATAAGAAAAAAATTGGAAAAAGGATTTTCCAAAAAGAACGGACTAATAGATTTAAACGTAATGAAAAACTTGTTTAACATACCGCTATATATGAAGAGAGAAATAGAAAAAAATAAAAAAATAATAACGGAGAAAAAGCCGGTTTTTTTCTCAACATCCAGATACTAAAAAGCGAAAGGGAGAGAGTATGAAATCCAAAAAAACAAACAAAAAAGAAAAAAAACAAAGAGTTAAGGTTATTAAAAAAACGGCCAAAAACAAAAAACAACCTTCGTTAAAAATATCCGACAATTTTAAAGAAGCTAAGGAAATATTGCTAAAAATGAAGGAAGAGATAACCTCGGACATAAAAAGCCAGATTACTTACGAAAACACAAAAGATATAGGAGACGAAATCGACGATGTGACGCAAACCATAGAAAAAGAGATAACTTTCGACCTTTCGTCCAACGAAAAAAACATATTGAAAGACATAGAAGTGGCTTTAAAGAAAATAGAAAATAAAACATACGGAACATGCGACCTGTGTAAAAATCCGATAGAACCGAAAAGACTAAAGGCTCTTCCTTACACAAGATACTGCATCAAATGCCAGATTAAGCAGGATAACAGATAAACGTCCGCTTAAGGGGGTTTTTTTATGAACGGAGAGATAAACCTCGACTTAAACGATATTAAAAAAGAAGAGGCGACGAAGGAAGAAGAAACTTATCGAATAGCCGGGTTTAACGAGAGGTTTCTGGCATACCTTATAGACACTCTGCCTTTCGTATTTTTAAACTACTATAGCCTTACTTTTTTAATAAAAAACAATTACTTAATATATTCCGATTCTTTGGCGTCCAAATGGAAATGGGCTTGGATAGCTTTATTTATAATCTACGAAGTAATTTTTACTTCCGGCGGAAGAGTCACTTTGGGTAAAAAACTGTTGGGAATAAGAGTAGTTTCCAAAAACGGCGAAAATTTATCGATTATAAAAGCTTTTATAAGAGTAATAGGATACTTCATAAGCTCTTTTACTTTAAACTTAGGCTATATCGCAGCTTTAACCAATAAAAATAGAATTTCTTTGCACGATCTATTAGCATCCTCGAGAGTGATAAGAACCAGAGAAAAATCTCCTTTTACCGAAGGTGCCATACTCGTTTTATCCTGGGGACTTATGGCGTTTTTTGTGGCGGGATGGGCCAATAGAACGGTTCTTCAAGTAACCCCTTCCGAAAAAAAACAAATAAACGAGGCGAGAAGAACTCTGGCGAAGCTTGCGAAACTTCAAGAAATACATTACAGAAAATACGGTTTTTACACAAACGACATAAAGAAATTAGCCGAACTTACTGGAGACATAAAGGCGGTAAGATATGAGCTTTCGAAAACCCTTGCGGAGGGTTCTCTTGAAATGGCAAGCGACGGTAAAACTTATGTCATAACCGCAAAAGCTAAAAACTGGAGAAAAACTCGGGTTGAAATATCCAATCTCCAGATTCAAGAACAATAAATAATCGGCACATACCAATATTGTAAAATATTATATATGAATCTTTTTCATTTTCATCATATCCAAGGAGAACTTTATGGAAAACATGGAAATATCTAAGTTAAGCGAAAAGGTAAAAGAAGAAGCCGTATTTATAGCGGACGTAAAAAGAGAAATAGCCAAAGTAATTTCGGGACAAGAAGAACTCGTTAATTCTTTGATAGTTGCGCTTTTAGCCAACGGGCATGTCCTTGTAGAAGGACTTCCGGGACTTGCGAAAACCACCACCATAAAAACGCTATCCGATACGATAAAAGCTCAGTATCAGAGGATACAGTTTACTCCGGACCTGCTTCCCGCGGACATCACAGGAACTTTAATATATCATCAGGGAAGCGGAAACTTCATGATTAAAAAAGGTCCGATATTCGCAAATATAATACTTGCGGACGAAATAAACAGAGCTCCGGCAAAGGTTCAAAGCGCATTGTTAGAAGCTATGCAGGAAAGACAGGTAACCATAGGAGACTCCACTTATAAACTGCCAGATCCTTTCCTCGTAATGGCCACTCAAAATCCGATAGAACAGGAAGGTACGTATCCGCTACCGGAGGCTCAGGTAGACAGATTTATGTTGAAGGTAAACATAACATATCCCTCAAAAGAAGAAGAGGTTAAAATCATAGACATAATAACGACCGGAAGCATTCCAAGGCCCAATCAGATAATAGAAATATCCAAAATAGTTTCCGCAAGGAACCTGGTAAATATGATTTATGTAGACGACAAAATAAAATCTTATGTGGTGGATATAGTAAACGCCACGAGGTTTCCGGAAAAATACAAATTGGAATCTATAAAAAATTGGATAAGATACGGCGCTAGCCCAAGAGCCACCATATTTTTAATTCAAGCGGCAAAAGCCTACGCTTTCATACAACAAAGAGCTTATATAACTCCTCAGGACATAAAAGCCGTGGGATTCGATGTATTGAGACACAGAATAATGTTGAGTTACGAAGCTGAAGCCGAAGAGATAACAAGCGAAACCGTAATAAAAACCATTTTTGAAACTATAGATGTGCCTTAATAAAATGAATACTTACGAAATAATCAAAAAAGTAAGAGACATAGAAATAAAAACTGGAAAGCTTGTAAGCGAAAGCTTTCAAGGACAGTATTTAAGCGTGTTTAAAGGAAAAGGAATGGAGTTCGCCGAGGTAAGGGAGTATGTGGTAGGAGACGACGTAAGAACGATAGATTGGAATATCACGGCAAGAACTTCAAAGCCGTATGTAAAGAAATTTAACGAAGAAAGAGAGCTTACCGTTATGGTCGCCTGCGACGTTTCGGGCTCTCACATATTCGGAACCAAAAACAAAATGAAAAACGAATTATCCGCGGAGCTTGCCGCGCTTTTTATGTTTGCCGCTTTAAAAACCGGGGACAAAACCGGTCTTTATCTTTTTTCCGATTCCACCGAACTCTACATACCGCCAAAAAAAGGGAAAAACCACATATTAAGAATAATAAGAGAGATGATAGCCTATTCCCCAAAATCTACTGGAACAAACATATCCGAAGCGCTTAAAAATATAAATCATATATTAAAAAGAAAAGCGGTAATAATATTCATATCGGATTTTATGGATAACGGTTTTGAAAAGGCGGTAAAAATAACGGAACAAAAACACGATTTGATTCCAGTTATAATAAACGATAAAATGGAGTTAAATCTTACGACACATCCCGCGTTAGTTTCTTATATAAACTTAGAAAAAAACGAAAGAGGTTATGTGGATTTATCGGACAAATATTTGATTGAAAAATATAATGCCGAATTTAAAACCAAAAGAGAAAATCTAAAGAAACTTTTTAATTCTCAAAGCATAGATTTTATGGAAATAAACACGGAATCCGACATATTCTCCACCGTGGTAAGTTTCTTCAAAAAAAGGAAAATAAAAATAGCAAAAGGAAAATGAATAAATTTATAATTTTTATTTTATTAATTTCTTTTAACTTAGCCGCCCAGGATGCGGTTAAGATTTACAAACCGAAAGAAATAAAATTCGGAGAGAAATTTTCGCTAAAATTGGAAGTGGAAAATATTCCCGGAGAAAACTTGGAGATATCTACAACACCTTTATCGGATTCGGATTTCGGATTTTTAAATATAAAAAAAGAAAAAAATGGAGCCGAAATATACCTTATTCCCTTCAACGTCGGTATATCCACATTTCCGGCGCTTGAAATATATTTGAAAGACAAAAACGCATCCGTTAAATCATATCCTATAAGTTTGGAAATAAAACCTCTTTATAATCCCTCGGAAAAAGACGAAATAAAAGATATCGTTCAAAATTTTTCTTTTCTTCTATGGCTTAAAATACTTATCGCCTTATTAATAATACTATTGCTTTATTTCTTGTATAAAAAATTATCGAAAACCAAAAAAGAAAATTTGGAGATTCAAAGCGAAAAACCCGACTTTAGAACTCCTTATCAAAAAGCGATGGACGCGATATCGAATCTCGCATCCATAGACTACTTAAGTCGGGGAATGTTCAAAGAGTACTACTCGGAAATTTCGGACATATTAAGAGAATATCTCTCCGGGGAATATGATATAAAAGCGGTAAAAATGACGACCAACGACATTATCAAAAAAATGAAAAACATATCGGATATAAATTCGGCGATAAAAATAAGAGACCTTCTGGATATCTGCGATATGGTCAAATTCGCTAAATATATTCCGAAAGAACAAAAAGCAAACGATGACTTATCGCTTTTAAAAGAAATCGTAGAATATTTGGAAAAACTGTCTCAAGATAAAAAAAGAAAAGAAGAGGAAGAGAGAATCAAAGCTATGGAGGAGAAAAAATGAGTTTTAAAAATCCTCATTTCTTTATACTCGTAATACCTCTTCTTATCGCCGCTTTTTACGTATCCAAAAATTATCAATTCAAATTTTTAAGAACAAACTTTCCTTTGGAAATAAATCCGGTTTATAACCTAAAAATATTTTTGGTCGAAAATTTTCCTTTCTATTCGAGATTTATAATACTTTTATTATTAATAACCGCTCTGGCAAGACCGCAGAAGATTTTAAAAGGAGAAATTCCTCCTACGGAGGGAATAGATATAATGCTTGTAATAGACACCTCTCTATCTATGACGGCAATGGACATAGTCCCTTCGAGAATAGAGGCGGCAAAATTAAACGCCAAAAACTTCGTATTGAAAAGAAAAAACGATAGGATCGGGGTGGTGGTGTTTGGAGGAGTGGCGTATTTAAGCTGTCCTTTGACTTTAGACCACGAAGCGGTAAACGGATTTATAGACAGAATACAGCCCGGGATGACCAAATCCGACGGAACGGCTATAGGCGACGCGATACTGGTAGCCACAAATCATATCAAAAAATCCAAAGCAAAAAGCAAAATAATGATACTTTTAACCGACGGACGCTCAAATACCGGAACCGTTCAAGATCCGTTGACGGCAGCAAAACTTACCTCGGAATTCGACATTAAAATTTATACGATAGGCACCGCCTCCAAAGGGCCGGCACAAATAGCCACCGGAAATCCGTTGCAACCCTATATAACAATAGACGACGATTTAAACGACGAACAACTCCAAAAAATCGCCGATACGACCGGCGGGAAATTTTACAGAGCGACATCTTCTCAAGAACTTGAAAAAATATATTCGGAAATAGACAGGCTTGAAAAAACAAAATTCGAAGTTAAATATAATACCGAGGTATCGGAACTTTACAATATGTTTTTGATACCCGCTATTTTATTTAGTTTTGCGACGGTAATAATAGAAAAAACTTTGATAATGACGGTGCCCTGATATGGAATTATTTCAATACCAGAAAAATCTTTTTATCGGCATAGCCGCGTTTTTAATTCTTATAGTAATTTATCTTCAGCTTCTTTTAAGAAGAGAAAAAATAACGCTGGCCATTTTCGACGAAAAAATACTTTCAAACATTCTGCCTCAAAACGTAAAAAATTTAAGAAGAACAAAAGATATATTATTTTTAATAGCCGTACTTTTCGCCCTTTTATCCTCCTCGGGTCCTCAATGGGGAATAGAGTACAAGGAAAAACCCGCTTATCTGGCCAATGTTGCCATAGTGGTCGATACTTCTCTTTCGATGTCCGCAAAGGATTTAAAACCATCGCGACTGGATAATGTAAAGCTTTCGATTAAATCTTTGATAGAAAATTTAAACGGATATAGAATTTCTTTAATGGCTTTTCAAGACAAGGCGTATCTTCAGTGTCCTTTGACGGACGATATAGACGCCGTTTCTTATTTTATAGATATACTGACGCCTAATATGCTTCCCTATCCCGGAACTAACATAGCAGACGCCATAGAAACCGCATCGGAATATCTTAATTATTACAAAGGAGATAACACCGTAATTCTTTTTACCGACGGAGAAGATCACTCCGGGAAAATAGACGAAGCGATAAAAAAAGCAAAGGACTTAAAAATAAAATTCATAACCGTAGGCATAGGTACTGCTCAAGGAGAGCTCGTATACGACGAGGAAACGAAATCTTACAAAAAAGACAAATACGGCAAAACCGTCATAACGAAATTGGACGAATCGACGCTTATAAAGATAGCGCAACAAACGCAAGGGAAGTACATAAAATATACAAATCCGGAGTTTGTAGCGTCGGAAATTAAAAAATCTCTAAATAAAACTCAAAATTTAAAAAATTCGAACAAAACGGAAACATACCACAACAGATTCCAATATTTTCTAATTGTAGCCTTTATTTTATTTTTGATAGAATTTATTATTATGGAGGAACAAACTGGAAACGCTTTAAAATTGGGATCTTTTATATTCTTATTTTTCTTTTCCGTAGGTCCAATTTTTTCTCAAAATATAAAATCGGAGTTTACCGCAGAGAAAGGAAATAATTTTTATAAAAAACAAGAATATATAAAAGCAAAAGAGTATTACGAAAAAGCAGAAAAAGAAAACCCTGAAAACGATAAAATAAAGTTCAACTTGGCAAATTCTCTATATAAAAACGAAAATTACGATAAAGCGATAGAAAAATATTCTGAGATAAAAAATCCTCGAATATTATCCAAAGCTTTATATAACATAGGCAATTCTTATTATATGAAACAGGATATAAAAAACGCGGAAGAATACTACAAAAAAGCGATATTGTCGGACCCTACTAACTCCGACGCCAAATTTAATTTAGAGCTTTTATTGAAAAAGAAACAAGCCTCTTCAAAAAACCAATCCAAAGATAACAAAAAAAACGAAAATAATAACGATAATAAGGATAAAAACGAGAATCAAAACAACGAACAAAACGAAAAGCAAAAAAAAGAAGAGGAAAAAAAAGAACAGCAAAAGAAAGAAAAACAAAAACAAGCGGAACAATTTTTAGACATGATAAAAAATCAGGAAAAACAGAATTTAAAGCAACTTCAGTCCAAACCTAACAATCAGGGAGCGATAAAAAATGAATTTGATTGGTAAATTACTCTTACTGCCGTTTTTATTTTGCTTTGAACTTGTTTTAAGTTCTCAAAATACGGTAGTTAGCGCCTGGGTTGATAAAAAAACCGTTCCGATAAACGAAAGCTTTACGCTGACAATTTCCGTTACCGGCACAAACGCTTTAAACGCAAAACCGGATCTCCCGGCCATATTCGATTTCAACATTTACTCTTCCGGCAAATCGAGCAACATCTCGGTTGTAAACGGCCAGATATCCTCCACCGCCGAATTTTCTTATACTTTAACTCCCAAAAAAACCGGCAAATTCGTAATACCAAAAATCGGAATTTTTACGGGCAACGAAAAATATTTTACGAAAGAAATAGAGGTGGAAGTAACTCCGCCCTCTTTTTCAAACCAGCCCTCCCAACAGACATATCCAAAACAGCCGAAACAAAAAAAACAAAACATATCCTCGGACGAACTGATATTCGTAAAAGCATATACCGATAAAAAATCAGCTTATCCCGGAGAACAGATAACTCTATCTATAAAATTTTATACCGCTCTTCCGATATCCTCAAATCCTCAGTATCTTCCGCCAAGCTACTCAAATTTGATATCGGAAGAACTTCCTCCGGTAAAAACCGGAACCGAAGTAATAAACGGAGTAAGATATTATTACGCGGAGGTTAAAACTGCGTTATTTGGAATAATGCCAGGGAAAGCGAGCGTATCTCCGGCAACCATAATAGCCTATACTCAAAGCCAAAGCGAAGAAGAACTGGACCCATTCGACCCGAATTTCATACAAAAATTCTTTTCCAAAGCCGTCAATACGAAAGAGGTTAAACTTCAAACCAAACCGATAGAAATCCAGATAAACCCCCTATCCAATCCCCCGGCCGACTTTTCAAACGGGGTGGGAAACTTTTTCATTACAGCAAAAGCGGATCAAAACACCGTAAACATGGGAGACGCGATAAATCTGACGGTTGAAATTACAGGCAAAGGTAATGTCAAATCCATTAATCCCCCGGAATTTAAATCGGAAAATTTCAAGGTCTACGACGTGCTTTCTTCCGAAACCCTGTCAAAAAACAACGATATCGTGGGAGGAACAAAAAAAATAACTTATATAATAAGTCCCACGCGTGAAGGGGAAATAAAAATAGATCCGATAAAATTTACTTTTTTTAACATAGATTCTCAAAAATACGAAACGATTTATTCCGAGCCTATAAAAATAAAGGTTTTAAAACCGAAGGATGGGAAAACCTACGACTTCGATAAAACCCCCATACAAAACGAAATTTCCAAAAAAGACTCGGACATAAACTACGTATACGAAAAAAGCAAAAGCGTATTAATATTCAAGGCTTCGAAATTTATAAACGAATTTAAAATGTATATAAACGCCGTATTAATTTTAATTTTATTAATAAATTATTTTACAAACAAAAAATTGGAAATTATCGCCTCAAACCCGAAGGAGTACGCTTACAAAAAAGCGTTATCAAATTTCAAAGAAAAAATAAAAACAGTCAAATTCGAGCCGGAGTCGAAAAAGATTTTAGGTATTATTTACGATTCTATATACGACTATATTTCGGCAAAACTTAAAAAAAATATCGGCCATTTGACATTTTCCAAATTGGAAGCGGAGATATTATCGGAGAAAAAAGATTTTTCAAAAGAGCTTCTTTCGGAACTTAAAAAAACAATAGAAAAGATAGAATTTTTAAACTACGCCGCGTCGGAAATTAAAAAAGAAGAAATGGAAAAACTAATAACCGAAACCTTTAATTTGATGGAAAAAATCGAAAAGGAGTTTTCAAAGTGAAAAAAATTTTGTTTATAGTTTTTATTTTATTATTCGATTTTAGATTTGTTTTTTCTCAAAGTTTAAACGAAGCCGCGGAAAAATACAAAAACGGAGATTACAAACAAGCTCTCGAAATATATCAAAAACTAAACGACGGAGAAAATCCTTATTTAATATACAATATAGGAAATTGTCATTATAAAATGGGGGATAAGACTACGGCGCTCAGTCAATACATAAAAGCCTTTAAAATCTTACCGAGAGACGCCAGGATAAAAGAAAACATGTTAAAAGCCGCCGGGGATAACGGAGAAATACTTTTTTCAAAAGATATCCCGGATTTCGCATATTCCGTATATTATTTTTTCAGCGATAACGAACTTTCGGCGTTATTTGAATTATTTTTTGCTATTTTCGTTTTTTTAATAGTAACAAACACAAAAAGAAAAGATAACTCTCTAATGTCTTATATCGTAATCTCCGCTTTTTTGTTTTCCATATTCGGGGTGTGGCATATGATGAGGAAAAATTCTATATTTCATAACCCCGGAGTTATAGCTCAGGAAACCGATGTTTTAAGCGGGCCTAAAAATAATTTCAATACCCTGGCAACCGTTCCGAAAGGAAGAGTGGTAACGGTCTTATCCGAAAACGACGACTATTTCGAAATAGGTATCCCGAAGGATAACATAAAGGGATGGGTAAAAAAAGAAGATTTAATAAAAATAGATTAGGAGAGTTTATGAAAATATCGATAGGTTCAGACCATGCGGGCTACAATCTCAAAAAAATCATATCCGATTTTTTAAAAAACAAAGGTCACGAAATAATAGACGTAGGAACAAATTCTTTTGAGAAAAGCGTGGATTATCCCGATTTCGCAAAAGCGGTGGCTTTAAATGTCGCCGAAGGGAAATCGGAAAGAGGGATAATAATATGCGGTAGCGGCGTAGGAGCGTCGATAGCGGCCAATAAAATTAAGAACATAAGGGCCGGGCTTTGTCACGACACATACTCGGCTCATCAGGGAGTGGAACACGACGACATGAACGTTTTATGCCTTGGAGCGAGAATCGTGGGAGAGGAACTCGCCAAAGAAATAGTCTCGGCCTTTTTATCGGCTAAATTCTCTTATGAAGAAAGGCATATGAGAAGATTGGAGAAAATCAAAAAGATAGAGGAGGAAAGATGAACATTTCAAAACAGATGGAAATGCAAAAAAATTTTTCGGAAATAGGACAAAGCATATGGATCGACACGATATCCCGGGACATGCTTTTAAACAACTCTCTTAAAAATATGATAGAAAAACTCGGAGTTACGGGACTTACGTCAAATCCTACCATATTCGAACAGGCCATAATAAACTCGAAAAGCTACGACGAAAGCATAAAAATGGCGGTAAAAAAAACAAATTCCGTCGAAGAAATATGCTACTTTTTAATGATAGAAGATATACAAAGAGCATGCGATATTTTGGCGGAGATATACAAAAAAACCGAAGGAACCGACGGATACGCAAGCATAGAGATACCCCCGGACATAGATAAAAAACAAGATATAATAAACTGGGCTATGGATCTTTATTCAAAAATTTCAAGGCCAAATGTGATGATAAAAATTCCGGCCACTGAAGAAGGGATTTCGGCCATGGAGGAGCTCGTAAAGTCAGGGGTAAATGTAAATATGACTCTTATATTTTCTCCCGAAACTTACGAAGAAATAGCGAAAGCTTATCTGAGAGCGGTAGAATTTAGGGCTCAAAACAATATGGACCCGGATGTTTTTTCGGTCGCCAGTTTTTTCGTAAGCAGAATAGATTCGGTAGTGGACAAAAAATTGGAAGAATTGGCGTCAAACACAAAAGAAATCGAAACTAAATCTTTTATATTATCTCTAAGGGGAAAAGCGGCCATATCTACGGCAGTTGCCGCTTATGAAAAATATCTTAAATTCTTTTTTACGGATAATTTTAAAAACTTATCCGAAAAAGGGTTTAGACCGCAAAAAATTCTCTGGGCGTCAACCAGCACCAAAAATCCTTCTTATAAAGACACCTTATACGCCGACGAGTTATGCCTTTCAAATTCGATAAATACTCTTCCGACCCAAACTCTATATTCTTTTTTGGAGCACGGAGCTATAAACAGAACTCCCATTAATAAAAGAATAGAAGAGTCCAATTATGTGAGATCCAATCTTAAAAAACTCGAAATAGATCTAAACGACATATTTTCCGAACTTTTAAGAGACGGAATTTTAAAATTTAAAATATCGTATAGAAACATCATTGAAAAACTCGAAATCAAGCTAAAAGAATTATCAACTCAAACCGACACTTTGATTCAGATATTCAACTTAGACATTTCGGCTTATCAAAAAGAGTTAAAAGAGAAAAAATTCGTAGAAAGACTTTATTCAAAAGACGCTACGCTATGGAAAGAAGAAAAGGAACACGCAAAGATAATAAAAAATTCTTTGGGGTGGCTGGATGTTGTTAAAACAATGGAAAAAAATTTAACCGAAATTGAAGAGTTTACGAATAAAATATTAAAAGAAAAAAAATACAAATACTGCGTGCTTATGGGCATGGGAGGCTCGAGCTTAGCCCCGGAGGTATTAAGAAGCCTATTTGAGAAAAAGGGCTATTTAAAAACTTACGTCTTAGACAGCACAAATCCGGACTGGATAGGGGATGTTGAAAAGAATATATCCTTAAAAGAAACTCTTTTTATATTTTCAAGCAAATCCGGAGGAACCGTAGAGCCCAATACTCAGTTTAAATATTTTTACTCTAAAATAAAAAAATTATCTAAAAAACCGGGAGAGCATTTTATAGCGATAACCGATTCGGGGACATCTCTGGAGGGGCTTGCGAAAAAATATTCTTTTAGAAAAATATTCATAAACCCATCGGATATAGGAGGAAGATTTTCGGCTCTTTCTTACTTCGGTTTAGTTCCCGCTTCTTTATTCGGATCCGACATTAAAAAACTTATTTTAAAAGGAAACCAGGCTTACGAGCGGACAAGAAACGAAGATCAGACCCCTTTGGCTTTGGGTTCCTTTATGGGACTTAATCATAATACCGGTAAGGACAAGCTTACCGTCGTATTGCCTCAAAAATTAAAAAGATTCGGATTATGGATAGAACAGCTAATAGCGGAATCCACCGGAAAAGAAGGCAAAGGGATACTTCCGGTAATAGAAACTGAGATAAAAGAAAAAGAATACTACGACAAAGACAGAATGTTTGTAGTAATACAGTTTAAAAATTTCATATCGGAAGAAATAGAATCGAAAACAAACTCTTTAATATCGCAGGGCGTACCGGTCCTTAAAATGTACATAAAAGAACCTCACGATATAGCCGAACAGTTTTATTTCTGGGAAATAGCCACCGCGGTCTGCGGATATTTCATGAAAATAAATCCTTTCGACCAACCGGATGTCGCAAGCACGAAGGAACTGACTAAAAAATTATTGGAAAAAGGAAATATTTCTCTAAAACCGGATTATTCCATATCGGGGATAGATATATATAAGGCGAATATAGAAACGGAAAAACTTCAAACAATAGACGATTTGATATGGGCGATTCTTAACGAAAAAGAAGAATCTTTTTATTACTCCATATGCGCATATCTAAACGAAACAGAAAAAAACGACAAAATATTATCAGGATTTTCATATTTGCTCACAAAAGCGACTCAAAACGCGTCCATATCGTCCTACGGTCCCAGATATCTGCATTCTACCGGACAGCTTTTTAAAGGAGGAGCGAATAAAGGGATATTCTTGATATTGACATCCAAATCAAAAAAAGATATAAAAATATTAGGGGAAAATTACTCCTTTGAAAAACTTTGTCTATCTCAAGCCAAAGGAGATTTTCTTGCCTTAAAGGAAAAAGGTAGAAAAGTTATAATGGTTTTCGTCAAAAAATCCGAGCATGAAAAAGAGCTTAATAAGATACTTAAAAAACTTGAAAATTTAACTGCGGATTTTGAGGAGGGGAATATGCCCAAAACGGCGATAAAAAACAGAAGAACGACGACAAAAGCGGTTGAAGACGGGTATGTGGTAATAGACTACCCGAAACACATGGAAACAATCACATCCAGACACTACACTATAAGGATAGGAACAAGCGAAGCTAAAAACGTGGAAGTATCCATAGATAACGGTCCATGGCAAAGCGCAAGACACTCGGTGGGATACTGGTGGTACGATTGGAACAATATAACTCCCGGAAACCACGAGATAATAGCGAAGATGCATAAAAATAACGGAAGCTTCCTTATATCCAAACGAAGAAGATGTAAGGTAGTATAAACCGTTAACTTAAAAATTAGAACCCAAGTATCTTTAATTATCCAGAAGAGATTAGAGTTATTCTCCGCGGAGGGTTATTATTTTTAATTTGGTAAAATATATTTATGTTAAAACCTTCTATAATAGCCACTTACGGGCCTAGCCTTTACGATTACTCTACGCTTTTAAAAGCGGTAAAATCGGGCGTATCGGTGATAAGATTTAATTTTTCTCATTCGGATCTGGATATATTCGATAAAGCGCTAAACCAAATAAATAAATTGAAAAAAGAAGGTTTTAAAATAAAAACGATGGCGGACTTAAAGGGGAACAGAATAAGAGTAAGGAATATAACTAATCCCATACCTCTTTACCCCGGGAACAATTTAGTTTTAACCGCAAGAAACGTAAAATCAAGCGATAAAATAATAAGTTTCGACTACGCTTACTCTTTAAACGAAATAAAAAAAGGAACAAAAATTTATATAGACGACGGGAACATCGAACTTGAAGCCGTAAGATTAAAATCGAAAAACGACATAGAAACAAAAGTTAAAAGAGGCGGCTTTTTAAAAAACAAAAAAGGCGTAAATATCCCCGGGGTAAATTTATACTTTCCGTTAATTAGCGAAGAAGACATAAAAGACATGGAATACATAACAAACAAAGATTTCGACATGATAGCTTTTTCTTTCGTAAGAACCGCCGGAGAAATAAAAGAAGCGAAAAAAATAATAAAACAAAAAAACAAAAAAATTCCGATTTTAATATCGAAAATAGAAAACGATAGAGCGGTTAAAAACCTAAAATCCATAATAAAAGTTTCGGACGGCCTAATGGTGGCGAGAGGCGATTTGGGAATATCCGTTCCTCTATACAAAATTCCTTTCATACAAAAAAAGATAATAAAAGAAACGAAAAAAGCGGGCAAATTTTCCATAGTGGCCACTCAAATATTCGAATCTATGATAGAAAATTACAGGCCTACAAGGGCGGAAGTGAGCGACCTGGCAAACGCGGTGGAAGACGGAGCGGATTACGTAATGTTTTCGGCCGAAACGGCGGTCGGGAAATTTCCGATAGAAACGATACAAACGGCCCTGGGAATAATAAAATACTCTAAAAAATATCTAAAAAATGGAATTTGAAAATCTCAAAAAATTGGGTGCAAACGAATTTGTTTTATCCAAAATAAAAGATTTGGATTTTAATCTATATAAACCGGCCAGAGTATTTTCTCAGCATAGCGGAATATACAGAATCGCCTTTTCTCCGACTGAAACCCATCTTTCTTTCCTGAGCGGAAAACTAAAAAAATCGGTAAAATCTAAAAACGAGATACCCGTAACCGGAGATTGGGTAATAGCGGAGAATAAAAAATATGAAAAATTTCCGATATTAAAAGTTATAGAAAGATACTCCAAAATAGAAAGAGACTACCCCGAAAAAAAATATAAACAGGTACTGGCCGCAAACATAGATGTCGCTTTTTTGGTAATATCCGCCGATAAGGAAAACTTTAGCGAAGAAAAAATAAAAAACTATTTCAATCTTATAATTAAAAACGAAACCGATTATGTTTTAATAATAAATAAAATAGACCTGGCGGAAAACAAAGATTTTGTCTTAAAAACGGCCGAAAACATCGGAGCGGAAAAAGAAAAGATAGTTTTATTGGATTCTTTAAAAAAAATCGGATATGAGTCTTTAAATAAATGGCTTATTCCGTTTAAAACCTCGGTTCTTATAGGGCACTCCGGCGCGGGAAAATCCACGATAATAAACAATCTCTACGGCAAACCCATAAAAAAAACGAAAGAAATAAACATGAAAAACATGAAAGGCAAACAAACCACTACCGTAAGAGACATGATAATACTAAACAACAATCATATAATAATGGACATCCCCGGAATCAGCTTTGCAGACAACTCTTCGGATATTAATAAATTTGAAATTATCCGCGCCATATCGCACAAATGCAAGTTTTACGATTGCAAACATTTTACGGAGCCGGATTGCGCGGTTAAAGAAGCGGTCAAAAACAATGAAATAGATCCCAAATTATACGAGGAGTATTTGATTTTTTTAAAAAATGGAAAGATTTAAAATAATAACATTCGGATGCCAGATGAACGAAGACGATTCCAATTCGATAAAATCTTTTCTTGAAAATTTAGGAATGATAGAAGAAACGGATAACAAAAAGGCCGATATAATAATAATAAATACCTGCACCGTAAGACAGCACGCGGAGGATAAAGCCTTAAGCCTCCTTGGCACTCTAAAAAAATGGAAAACGAAGGATAAAAAAATCTTTTTCATAGGATGCGCGGCGGAAAGGCTTCAAAAAGATTTGAAAAACAAGTTTAAATACGTAGATTACGTAATAGGAGCAAGGTCCTACGATAAGATATACGAAATACTTTCCAGAGAGATAAAAAATACGGTCGTAGCGAACATAAAAACTCAAGGGAAGAAAGTCGATTATGAGACCATAATAAGAGGATGCAATCTTAAATGTTCATACTGCATAGTTCCGTCGGTAAGGGGAGAAGAAAAACCAAAGCCCTTTAAAGAAATAATTGAAAGCGTAAAAAACAAAGCTTTAAGCGGGGTAAAAGAAATAATCCTTTTGGGACAAACCGTAAACTCTTATAGAGACTTTCAAGAAAAAAAAGATTTTACCGACCTTTTAAAAGAAATATCGCGGATAGAAGGAATAAAAATAATACGTTTCTTAAGCCCTCATCCTCTTTTTTTTAATTCAAAATTTTTCGAAGAGTATAAAAAAAACCCTAAAATTTCAAGATGGATACATCTTCCTCTTCAAAGCGGTTCGGATAAAATACTAAAAAAAATGAACAGAGGATACGATTTCAAAAAATTCAAAGAAATAACCCAGGAGCTAAAAAAAGCCGACCCGAAAACTTCCATAACGACCGATATAATAGTCGGATATACCGACGAAACCGAAAAAGATTTCGAGGATACCATAAACGCGGTTAAAGAAATAAGATTTTCCATGGCATACTGTTTTAAATACTCGCCCAGATTTAAAAACAAAGACCCTTTAACCGTAACGGAAACGGAACTTGAAAGAAGGCACTCGATACTTTTAAAAGAAGTAAAAAAAATAGCCAAAGAGACAATGAATGAAAAAATCGGCTCGATAGAGCAAGTTTTGTTATACGACTCAAGAAAAGGAAAAACAAATACGGGTTATAATTGTTGTATAATAGATAATAATGAGGAAAAAAAAGATTTTTTAAAAATTAAAATAACCGAAATAAAAAACAATACTTTATACGGGAGAGCATATGACTAAAAAAACAAACTCCGAGAGACGAAAACATCCGAGACTTCCGATACTCCATGGAATACTGGAACCTGTCGAAATAGAATTTTTTATAGAAAACAAATCCCCAAACGCTTCTCAGCCGGCCATTCTTTCGGATCTGTCAGCAGGCGGGATGAGACTGATAGCGTTTTTAGAACCTCCTCATACCAAAGAAATAAACATGATATTAAAATTGGATAAAACTCAAATTCCGGTAAAAGGCAAGATAGCCTGGATAAAACAAAAAGGCGAAGTATATATGATAGGAATAGCTTTCACCGAAATATCGAAAGAAAACCAAAATAAGATAAACGCGATGGCAAACGATTATTTAGACTGCGACATGAGAATTTCATTTAAACTTCCGGACGCCTGCGTGGAAACATGCAAGGCCCACATACTCTGCAATAAACCCCAAAAATGCGAGGAATACTTCAATAAGTAATGTTCAATAGATTTAAAAAACCGATAGTAATAACCGGCGCAAACGCAAGCGGAAAAACGGTATTATCGCTTGCGATAGCCAAAGAAATCGGAGTTGAGATAATATCCGCGGATTCCAGACAAATATACAAACATCTTACCGCCGGAACGTCAAAACCCGAAGGTCGTTGGTTTAACAAAGAAAACCCGATTTATCTGGTAGACAATATACCGTACCATCTCGTAGATTTCATAGATCCTCTGGAAACATATAACGCTCAAAAATATTTCTACGATTTTAAATCGACACTCGATAAAATCAAAACAAACACTTTCATAATATGCGGAGGAACCGGTTTTTACATAAACTCTTTATTCAATCCTTTAGATCCCTTACCCGAGGGAAACGAAAAGATACGAGCTGAACTTAAGGAGTTTGCGGACAAAAACGGCCGAGAGAGCCTTCATAATAAACTTAAAGAATTGGATCCGATTTCGGCGAAAAAAATTCATCCGAACAACATAAACAGAGTAATAAGAGCCATAGAAGTTTCGTTAATAACCTCCAAACCCTATTCTTCCTTAATATCCAACACGCTATTCGACTCAAAATCTTATAATTCCGCTTTTTTCGTGTTCATAAAATGGAACAGAGAGTTATTGTATAAAAGAATAAAAAATAGAACCAAAAAAGTTTTCGAATCCTGGGCGGAGGAAATAAGATATCTCGTTTCAAACGGCTATCCCCAGGACTGTCCCGGGCTTAAATCTTTAGGATATCCCGCAATGATAGATTATATGGAAGGCAACATTACAAAAGAAGAAGCCGTAGAAATAATAACCAGGCAATCGATGGAATACGCCAAAAGACAAAACACATGGTTTTCAAGATATAAATCCCTGATTTTCGAAATAGAAGACGAAAAAGATTTCGATATCGATAAAATATCTAAAACCGTAATAACGGAACATGAAAATTCTTGTAATAATAGTAAAAGATAAAAACAAAAAAGAAACAGCATACGGATACGAGTACGAGTCCGAAGAAATAAAAAGTCTTTTAACCACATATTATAAAAATCCGATTTTTTCCGAAATACTGGTTAAAATAGACAAGCCCAACTCTTCTTTATACATCGGAAAAGGAAAAGCCGAGGAAATAAGAAACAAGATAAAAACGGAAAACTGCGCGATGGCCGTAATCAACATAACTCTTACCCAAAGGCAACAAAGAAATTTAAGCGAAATCTTCGAAGCGGAAGTGATAGACAAAACTTTTTTGATACTTGAAATTTTCAGACAACGTGCCAGATCCGAAGAGGGAAAGCTCCAGGTCGAACTTGCCAGGCTAAAACACGAACTATCAAAAATAACGGGGCACGGGGTAAGTTTGGACCAGCAATACGGAGCGGTGGGAGTAAGAGGCGGGGCCGGGGAGAGAAAAATAGACTACGATAGGCGTTTTTTAAGAGATAGGATTTCATTTTTAAATTCAAAAATACTTTCCGTTAAAAAAACGAGAGAAATACAAAGGAAAAAAAGGCTTAATGTTCCGATGCCCGTAATATCGATAGTCGGATATACCAACGCCGGCAAATCGACTCTGTTAAATTCCCTTTCAAAGAAAAACGATATTTATGCGGACAACAAATTATTCGCGACACTCGACCCTACTTCGAGAAAGGTAATGATAAAAAAAGGATTTTTTGCGGTTTTTACCGATACCGTCGGTTTCATAAACAATCTTCCTCATCTTTTAATATCCGCTTTTTCGGCCACTCTGGAAGAGATAAAATACTCCGATCTAATAATTCACCTTCACGATTCCACCGCCGAAATAGAGGAGCAAAATATGGTAGTTAAGAAAACTCTGAAAGAAATCGGAGCGGACAAAATCCCTCTCTTAAATGTTTTTAATAAGATCGATTTAGTACCAGACACTAACCGAATAAAATCCGCTTTTCAAAATTTAGAGCCGATTTTCATATCGGCCAAAGAAAAAATAGGATTGGATAATTTGCTTTCGGAAATAGACAAAAAGCTCTCTTTAAAATGGAAAGAAGTGGAATTAGAGTTAAAAGATTTTAAAAATATAAACGAAATAAAGAAAAATTATTTTATAATAGACGAAAAATACCTTCCGAACAAAGCGATAATAAAACTTAAAATAACCGAAGAAAATTATTTAAAACTTTCAAATTTGATAGCAAAGCCAACAAAATAATATAATAACATTATGGAAACGTTTCTCATATGCCTTATGAGCTATCTTATAGGCTCCATACCCACGGCGTATATAGTGGGGAAATTAAACAAAATAGACATAAGACAGCACGGCTCCGGCAATGTGGGAGCGACAAACGTGTATAGAGTTTTGGGTAAAAAATGGGGAAGCGTAACTTTTATATTCGATTTTTTAAAAGGATTTATTCCAACATACATATCGCTTAAATTTTTTCAAAACCCCTATATGATAATGCTCGTGGGCGCCCTTTCGATAATAGGCCATATATTTACCCTGTTTTTGAGTTTTAAAGGGGGAAAAGGCGTTGCCACATCTACCGGAGTTTTTATGGTAATAACTCCCTATACTTTGATACTCGCATTAATGGTATTTTTAATTTTTACGGCTTTAACCGGATATGTTTCCGTAGGAACTTTAACCGCGACATCGGTATTTCTCATAACATCTTTGCTATCTTCCATAAATACGGAATATAAATTAATGATAGTAATCGTATCAGTAGCCATATTTATTACTCACATACCCAATATAAAAAGACTTTTAAAAGGCGAAGAACTTAAATTCAACAAGAGGTAAAATGAAAGAAAAAGAAATAGAAGTCAAAATTTATTCTATAGCCACGAGCATAACCGAATCGATAATATTTTTAGACGAAATAAACGGGATAAGACTCCTTCCCATATGGATAGGGCCTTTTGAAGCTCAAGCTATAGCCATGAAGATGTCGGGATACGCTTCTCCAAGGCCAATGACTCACGATCTAATATATAAAATAATAAACAAACTGGGCGGGAAAATAATAAAAACCGTCATAAGCGATATAGAGGATAACACTTATTTCGCAAAGATACACATAGAAAAAAACGGAGAGATTTTAGAAATAGACTCAAGGCCTTCGGACGCCATAGCTCTTGCGGTAAGATCCGGCTCTCCGATATACGTAGCCGAAAAAATATTTAATTCCGCTCAAACCGTCACAAAACCGATAACGGAAGAAGAAGTAAGCGAATTTAAAGAAAAACTCAAAAACATGACTCCAAAGGATATAATAGGAGAAAATCTTCCTAAAAACAAAGAGAAAGAAGAGGGGGACGATAATGAACAAGAAACAGATAATAGATGAAATGTCTAAGCTTTTTCCCAGAGGTTTCGACTCGGAGCTTATGGTAAATAAAGTTTTCGAGATAATACTTAATTCCCTTAAAAAAGGGGAAAAAGTCGTAATATCGGGTTTTGGAACATTCAAAGTCGTCGAACATATGCCGGCTCTAAGGAGAAATCCTAAAACAAACGAAAAAGTTATGGTGGGTCCTTTAAAAAAGATAAGATTCAAGCCTTCAAAAACGATTTTTAATAATGAATCTAAATAAAAATTATTATACGGTACAGGAAGTATCGGATATAACCGGAATAAAAGCTTATACGTTAAGGTACTGGGAAGAAAAACTTAAGATAATAAGGCCGATAAGACTAAACAGTCTTCATAGAAGATATACCAGAAAAGACATAGAAAATATAATTAAAATAAAACAACTGTTGGAGAAAGGATATTCGATTAAAGGAATAAAAAACATTTTATATTCCAAAAGAAAAGAAAAAGAAGAAAATCAAAAATACGATAAAACTAAAGAGATACTTGAAAAAATAAATATAGAAATAAAACAAATAATAGAAGAGCTTTCTAAAAAATAGGCCCATCCCCGCCGTAGCGGGGATGGGGGGGATTTCGCTCAGAAATTACTTTAGAGCTTCGTCGACTTTTCCTACTATTTTCTCCGACGGCTTTAATGTTTTTTTGCCCGGTTCCCATTTAGCCGGACAAACCTCGGAAGGGTTATTATAGGTATGAATAAACGCTTTCATTTTTCTAACAAGTTCGGACATATTTCTTCCGACATTGTTTAAATTTACTTCCACTCCGCTTAAGATCCCTTCGGGATTTATTATTATTGTTCCTCTGTAAGCCAAACCCGTTTTTTCGTCGTATATTCCCAATTTTTTTGCAAACCTACCGGAAACGTCGCTCGCCATAGGATAAGATACGTTTTTGAGAAGCTTTTCGGAGTCTCGCCACGCCATATGAACAAATTTTGTGTCGGTACTGACCGAAAGCACATTAACTCCCATATCCGAAAGTTCCTTATAATTATCGGCAAGATCCGCAAGCTCGGTCGGACAGACAAAAGTGAAATCGGCCGGGTAATATACCAAAACAGTCCATTTTTTCGACTTTAAAGAATCTTTTAAAGAAAATTTCGAAAAAGAAACCTTTTTAGGCTCGTAAGTTTCAAATTCAAAATCATCCACTCTATCGCCGACCTTTATTATTTTATTTTCTTCGTAATTATTCATACTAACCTCCTTTTTTAATACAATCCTCGCATACTCCCGTTATATAAGTCATATGCGATAATATCTTAAAGTTTTTATAGCTTACATTTTTCATAACTTTCGGGATATCGAATACCCTTGAACATTTAACGCAAAAAAAATGGTCGTGAAGCGAGGTGTCCGGATCGAATCTCTTTTTGTCTCCGAAATTTATTTCCATTATTTCTTTGTTATCGGTCATTTTTTTCAGATTATTATAAACGGTAGCAAAGGATACGTTAGGCATTCTTTTTTTAACGGCATAGTATACTTCATACGCTGAAGGGTGGTTTTTGTTCCCTTCGAGATACTTTAATATTTCCGATCTCTGAGGAGTGTTTCTTTGTTTTCGTTTCATATTAACTATCCGTTTATTCTTAATTAGAATTATTCAAATTAAATAAATTTTATCAAATAATAATTATTCTTGTCAAGATCTCGCATTAGATAATAAAAAATGTCATCGAAGATAAAGTCGTTAGATAAAAAATAT
>DYIF01000021.1 GCA_020723765.1 Elusimicrobium minutum | reverse complement strand
CAAACATCAATTTTGTTGAGGGGAAAAGATAAAAATCGGATTTAAAGGCACAAACCAAATTTGATATAAAAGATAGAAAAGCCCATAAACTATAAGAAGGTATTAAGCCAAAACTGCTTAATCTCCGGAGCAATTAAAAAACAATCTTACACATATTCATTAATTTAATCAAAAACTAAAATGGCTTATTTAATTTGGGAACTTTCCTTCCGTATATCTCCAAAACATTTTCCAAAGAATAATTAACCGATGTCCTTTTATCCTCTTTTTTATTTTTCTTTATTTTTTTAGATTTTTTATTCATAAAAAAAAATTATACAATATTCAACGTTTTTACTTAACACTTTTAAAAATTATTAAAACCAATAAAACAAAAAAATAATTATTTTTTAATGCTTTTTTGTTTTTGTTTTCTTTTTTGTTTGTTAAAAGAATTGACATTAAAATCGAATAATTTTTTAAACATATTAAACCAAAAGAAGCGACAAAAAAAGTGATAGCAAGAAAAGCAATGATAAACTGGAATAATATACTGTAGTAGCAAAAAAATCTTTTCTTTTTTGGTACCTTTATACTATACGAAATACCTCAAATTTTTCGTAAAATATAATATAAATGAATTTAGCGGTGAAGAGAAAAATATTTTTATTTCTTATTTTAATTATTTTAATATACAATTTCAATAATTCAAATGCTTACCAAAATGATTCACAAAATATAAAAAACATAGACATAAACCAATTTATAAATAAAAATTATGATCAAGAAACACTTGATAATATATTTGACGGCAAAACCAATATAAAAGAAGATGTTTATATTGAGATAAATGAGGATTATTTTAAAGGCGAACTTCAGTCATTAGGGAATAATATACCAGAAAATAAAGATATAGGAAGCTATCTTAAACCAAAACATATTATAGATAAAGATTTAATAACTAAACAAATTTTTTCAGAAAAAGAGCGGGATGATAGTGTCCTTATAGAAAATGCATTTAAAATTTTGTCTGAGATACCTAACTATTCTAAATTATTTAATAATTTAAAAGATAAAACGAATATAATATTTGGTGAAGACATTGAAGATTATGGCAAAGCAATGCCTGAAGTTTCATTCTTAGGTATTCAATTAGCACCTCCTAAAATTATTGTCTCCGCTAAATATAAACAAACATTATGGAAGAATCCAGTATATTTGGCGATAACCATAGCACATGAGTTATTTCATATGGAAGATTACGAAAATGCTTTAAACCCTAAGCAAGACGGTTCAAAATATGCCACAGAGTTAAATGCATACTTAGGTCAGGTTTATGTTTATGAGTATCTTAAATTGAGGTATCCAAAAGAATTTATAAACCAAACTAACCAGGATATTTTAGTATATATAAAATTGCAGGAATTTTACAGGGATATCATTCTTTATAAAGAGGGGAAGAAAGATAAACTTGATGAGAATAATTATAAGCCGTTATCAGTTATTGGAAAATTTAGAATTAAAGATTATATTAAGATTATTACTGAGAATGACCAAAACTCCAAAGGTGTGTTTAGTTTTAATGGCCTTGTAGTATTAGGATATTTTACTAACGGAAATGTAAAAGATTTTACCTCTGCATTAACAAATATAGTCCAGAGTATAAAGAAAAACCGTAAGGGATTTGATATAGCGATAAATTCGGCAAGAAGTATATATATCAATTATTCAAATTTCAGAGGTATAACCTGTAGTTCAAATTCTTCTGGTTTATATTGTGGAAATATAAATTTGGATGAGATGCCTGAATTTTTAAATCAAAATAACTCAAATCAGAACCAGCAACCTATAAATCCACCTTCTCAACCATCATCTGATGACTGGGGTGTTGAACCGCAACCGCCGTCAAATGGAGGAGAGATAGGAATAAACCCAGGAGAGCCACCCTCTCCTTTACCTACAAATCCCAACTGGGATGGGAGGATACAATGAAGAGTGATATAAGGAGGAAGATTTTAAAGTTTTTTTTGAAAATGATGTCAGTTTTATTTATTTTTGGGCTTATGTTTTATATAGCTACATACTCATATTTTACTCGCAATGCTCCGAAACACTACACTGGTCTTTTAAAGTATCTTTGGGGATTGAACTGGGAGCTAACAAAATGTGATATGGTAGAAGAAGAATATGATGGAAAATATGTAAAATTTAGATATTTGATAAGAAAAGGAATAAAAGAAAAAATACAAGAGAATTGGCATGTTGATGAATTTTATATTAATTTAAAGGGTTTAGAGACAACTACTTTGATAGTATTAAGACCTATTTATCTTTATAGAGAAGCAAAGAGGTTTGGAAAGGATTTAGATTTGGAAAAGCTGAAATATGATGTTTTTGAAGATACAACTGATGTTGATACATATACAAATTCAAAGGGGACATCTTTTATAAGAGAGCCGTATATAAAGGGGGTTAATTATAATGATATTACCTTTAGATATTACTATGCACTTTCTCCCGATAAATCATTTGTTGTTGAGATGGATGGTTTTCCTATGGAGGAGGACCATAATGTTATTTGGGATAGGATAAAGGTATTTTGGTATAACTTGCATCCTCAGGGTATATGTGCTGGTAGTGGTTTTCCAGATCCGAGATGTCATGTTAAGGTTAAATTTGAGAATGTTAGGAAGTTTAAGTGCAGTATGTTATCCTTTAAAAAGATGATTGAAACTTTTGAGTTTAAAAAAAGCAATTTATTTAAGCCGGATTATATAAAAAAAGAAAAGTTAATTTTTTAATAAATTACATTAGTTTGATATTTTTGGATGTGTGAGAAATTTAAAATAGGATATAATCCAATTTGTTTGAATGGCTGATATAGTATAATAAAGAGAGGTAGCATAGAAGTATATAAAATGGGAGGATTTATGAATAAATTTGTGTTTATTATTTTTATTTTTGTTTTTTGCGGATTATCTTTTTCCGAACTTTCTAACATAAAAAAAGAAGAGATCAAACAGCACAATACTCCAAAACCGGAACATCAGACCGATTACTCTCAAACCGACCACTCAGATTCAAAAATATCGGTTTATTACTCCGGAGAATTATTTCCTTTTGAAACCGAAGCAAAAAAAGCATGCGAAAATATGTCCAACAAATTTAAGGAATACGAAATTTCGATAATAGGATGCAATACCGTAGAAAAAGAAAACAATTATTCTTATAGCATAGAATACTTATCCAGATTAACCAATCCCGAAAAAATCTCTTCGGTAATAATAAAAGAATATGAGCCGAACAAAACTTACTGGAACGAGAGTTTGGCAAAAAAAGAATTGAACAACAGCGTTTTAAAATTTAAAAACTCTCCGTTAAAAATAATAGATTATCAAACAATAGAAAAAATGGGGGAGTATTCTTTTAAAATAAAATATGCGGTCAATAATGTTTTAAAGAAATCCAAAGAATATTATGTAGCGATAAATAAAATTACCGCAGGAAAATATACGTTTGAAAGCGAAGCCAAAAAAGACATTCAAAGAGTAATATCTTTATTAAAACAAAACAATATATCCGCCCTAAACGGCTCGGTAACACAAAACGGAAACGATTATTCCATAGAGATAGAATATTTTAACAAAACGGACGGGTCAAACTCCTCTTTTCCCGAATATTCCATAGAAAACTATTCATCCGAAGAGAAATTTCCTTTTGAAGACAACGCTTTGAAAGAGGGGACAAAAAGAAACGAGGCTTTTTCAAAGGCCGGGATCAACGTAATCCATAACTTCGCCATACCGTTAGAAAACGATTGGAGTTTTTCCACCGATTATATAATCAAAAACATATATAGAAACGGCTCGCTGCTCGGGAAAGAGTTTAAAATAACAAGATACCAAAACCCCAACTCTTTCGATTTTGAAAACCAAGCCAAAAAAGCTCTTGAAGAAAAGATAAAAAATTTTAATTCCGCCGGGCTTTATGTAATATCCTCAAACATATACGAAACCGCAAACAGTTACTCTTTCTATATAGATTATATTGAAAAAAATTCTTTTCCCAAAACCGAAAAATGATATACGATATAAAAAAATTAAACGATATAGAGATAATAAAAGAGATAGGCTCGGGGGGTATGGGTGTAGTCTATGAAGGTTTTGACACATTGCTTGAAAGAAAAGTCGCGGTTAAGATGATGCTTCCCGGTATAATAACCGCCCAAGGTAAAAAAAGATTTTTAAAAGAAGCCGCGGTTATGGCAAAAATAAGCCACCCTTCGACAATAAATGTCTATTCTTTCGGAGAAATAGAATTAAACGGCAAAAAGATTCCTTATTTCGTGATGGAGTATATAGAGGGGAAATCTCTTGCGGATGTAATAAACAGATTAAAAATAATCAAAAAATCCGACCCCGAAGAGCTAAAAACATACGGATATATGGAGCATGTAAAACAGGATTTTTACGGAAACTATTTTTTAAAAGAATTCAATAAAATACCGATCTACGAAAAGGAATGGATAGAAAACTCGGCTCTTTTGATATCTTCCATAGCCGACGCGCTTTACGAGGTTCATAAAGAGGGGATAATACACAGGGACATAAAACCATCCAATATACTTCTTTCAAAAAACGGAGCAAAGCTTGCAGACTTCGGGCTTGTAAAATCGACATCCTCAAACAGCATCTCAACGCAGGACAATTTTGTAGGGACGATAAAATACTCGGCCCCCGAGGTTTTTTCAAAAGGAAAACATACGGTAGAATCTGATATTTATTCTTTGGGCGTAGTTTTTTACGAGCTTTTAACGCTATCTCACCCTTTTGAATCCAAACCCGAAGAACCACTCGAATACATAATGAACAAAATAATAAAAGGAGAGATAACGCCTCCGGATAAAATTAACGACAAAATTCCTCATAATCTTTCCTCGGTAATAATGAAAATGCTATCCGCGTCTGTCGCCGAAAGATTTAAAACAATGAAAGACGTTTCGGAATCAATAATGCTTTCAAAACAATCGGGCATAGAAAAAATTTTAACCGACTTAACCTCGGTATTTAAAAAAGAAGATAAACCGAAAATATCCGAATCGGATATAGAACTTTCCAAAGAAAAACTAAAAGCCGCATTAAACTCTTATATACTAATCAATCTTTCGGAAACAAACTCTTTTATTATGGACTCAGTTTATTTTAACCCTTTTAATTTAGACGCTTATCTTCTCCATATTTTGATAAATTCCCACGGGATGATTGTTTCGAAAAAACTAAAAGAAAAGGCTCTTGAATTGGAAAAATACGAAAACGAATTTAACGAAGAGGAAGCCGAAAAATTTAAGATAATAAAATCTTATTTTAAAGAAGATAGAAGATGGACGGATTACGCGGTAAATTACGCTAAAAACCACGGCAATCTGATAATATATCTACTGGTATCGAGGATAAGAAAGGAATCCGCGGAAATATACTTAGACAAAGCGATAAAAGAATATCCCGAATTTGAAAACTTTTTTAATTTTTTCAAATCGCTTTATTCCGGAAAAATTAGAAAAGAAAAAAGCGATGAAATTTCCAAATTTAAAAAAATAAAAGAAACCGAAGCCGTAGCCAGAATAGCTTTAATAGAAGGATATCTATGGGAAAACAACGATATTGAAAAAGCCGAGTCGGAGATAGAGGAGTTTGAAAAACTATACCCATACCACTACCTAACTTTAGCGTATAAAGGATACATATCCGCCTTTAAAGGGGACACGGAAAGTTTAATAATAAATTTGCATAAAATGATAAGCATAATAAGCGACGACTCCAAATTTTATTTATACTATATGCTTTACCTTTTATACAAAAAAACCAACGACACGGAAAAAGCGGAAAAATATTTCAGGATAGCGAGAAACCTGACCGACGAAAAACTAAAATCGGTGGAGGACTTTAAAATACTGGTATCCGAAATAGACTACTCTATGTTTGATTTTATAAACAAAGATATTATCAAACTTACATATTCTTTGTTCATAAAAGATTTTTTGAATTATTTGTTTGAGGAAAGCTTAATGACCATTTTTAAGGTTAATTCCAAACTCATAACGCTTGAGGGGGACGAGGAGTGTTATTTAACCTATATATCCTCAAAACCGTCCGGGAGAATAGATTTTATACCTTTGGGAAATTTCTACGACATAAAAGGCAATATTTTAAAAGCCAAATACAGGCAAATAGACGAAAATTCTTACAATGTAGAGGTTGAGGAAAACAAGGAACAAAAAGACATACCCGTCATATTCATAGGAACCCAGAAAAGATTTTTGAAAATAGAGGGCAAAAATTACGAAATAGATTATGAGGAAAAAATACTCGCCCCCAGGATATCCAAAAGAGTTTTTGCGGTTTCAAAGGTTTATGAAATAAAAAAAATAGAAACCGAACTCAAATATCAGCAAATCGAAACCGAAAGTTACAATATAATAATATTCGAAATAGATACGCTGAAAAATTTCAAACCATACGATATGAAACTAAAAATAAAAACCGAAAGAAAATAAAATTAAACCGGGGGGATTATGTGGGAGAAAATACCTATAAAAAAATGGATAAAAGAGGAAAGGCCAAGGGAGATGCTTTTTGAAAAAGGGCCAGAAAATCTTTCTTTAACAAAACTTATAGCCATTATTTTAAGAACCGGAATAAAAGGAAAATCCGCCGAGGAGTTGGCGCTTGAGTTATTAAACAAATTCGGCTCTTTGAGAGAAATAGACAAATTAGACGCTAAAGAGCTTTCAAAAATAAAAGGCGTAGGTTTTTCAAAAGCCGCTCAATTAAAAGCGGCTTTTGAATTGGGTAAAAGGCTCGTATGGGAAGAAAAAAAGAAAACGAAAAAAATAACATCGCTCGACCAAGCGCTTGATTACATATTCGAAACAAACGGAATTTATTTAAGAGACAAAGAAAAAGAGTATTTTTATATTCTTCTTCTAAATACAAAAAATATGCCGCTTGAAAATATTTTAATAAGCTCGGGAACTTATAACGCCGCGGCGGTGGATGTAAAAGAGATTGTTAAAACTGCTTCTTTGAAAAACGCAGCGTCCGTCATATTGATACACAACCACCCGTCGGGAGAAACCGAACCCTCAAAAAACGACATCGAGCTAACTAAAAAAATAAAAAACGCGCTTGAAATAATAAACATAAGAGTTTTAGACCACATAATAATCGGAAAAAACAAAACCGATTCTTTCAGTTTCGCCAGAAGCGGTATGTTATAATAATCAAAGGTTTTAAACCATTTTTCTAAAACTTATTTAAAATTTGGGCGATGCTTAAACTTTAATTAAAAATTTGTATAATTAAATTTGAAACGGCTCTTTTCCTTTCCAAGGAGAATTTTATGGAAGTCGAGATAAAAAAACTTTCGCCCAAAGAAATAGAGGAACTAAAAATCAAAACATGGCCGATATGGACAAAAGAAAAAAGCGAATTCGATTGGTATTACGACTCGAAAGAAATGTGTTATTTTCTGGAAGGAGAAGTGGTCGTAGAGACGGAAAATAAAAACTACGAGATAAAAAAGGGCGACTTTGTCGTTTTCCCTAAAGGCCTTAAATGCAAGTGGATAGTAAAGCAAAACGTTAAAAAACATTATAAATTCGAATAGGGGGAAAAATGTATTCTATACTCGTTATAAATCCCGGTTCCACAAGCGACGAAGTAAGTTTTTTTAAAGGAAGAAAACTCATATTTCATAAAGTTGTACGATACACCCCCGAAGAACTAAAACCGTTTGAAAACCAAAAAGTAACCGCTCAGTTTGAGATGAGAAAAAATGTGGTAATGGACGCCTTAAAAGAAAACGGCATAGAATTATCCGAGATAAACGCGGTTATAGGAAGAGGGGGGTTATTAAAACCGATAGAAAGCGGAACTTACGAAGTAAACGATAAAATGGTCGAGGACCTTAAAAACGGTATAATGGGGGACCATCCTTCAAATTTAGGCGGGCTTATAGCCAAAAGCATAGCCGATTCCATAGGAGTCAAAGCTTATATAGCCGACCCGGTAGTTGTGGACGAGATGGAGCCGCTTGCAAGATACTCCGGAATGCCAGAAAATCCGAGAATTTCGATTTTTCACGCGTTAAACCAGAAAAGAGTCGCAAGACACGCCGCAAAACAATTAGGTAAACCTTACGAGGAATCGAATCTGATAGTAATGCATGGGGGGGGAGGGATATCCGTAGGAGCTCATAAAAACGGAAGAGTTATAGACGTGAATAACGCTTTAGACGGAGAAGGGCCTTTTACTCCTCAAAGAAGCGGGGGAGTTCCTTCAGGCGGGCTTGTTAAGATGTGTTTTTCCGGAAAATATACGCTGGATCAGATTAAACTTAAATTAAAAGGAAAAGGCGGGCTTGTGGCTTATACGGGGACAAGCGACATAGTAGCGATTAAAAAATATATAAAAACCGGAGAGGCAACAAACGGAGTTAATCCCGATATTATAACAAGAGAAAAAGCAAAAGAGGCGCTTTTGGCCATGGCTTATCAGATATCCAAAGAAATAGGCGCCGCGGCGGCGGTTTTAGAAGGAAAAGTGGATGCGATAGTTTTAACCGGCGGAATAGTTTACGACGACGAATTTATTTTGCCGGAAATAAAAAGAAGGGTAAGCTGGATAGCTCCGGTAATAGTTTATCCGGGCGGGAACGAGATGACGGCGCTTATGATAGCCTGCGAAGGGGCTTTAAAAAAACCAAATACCATAAAAACATACAAATAAAGGAGATGTTATGATAGAGTTTAAAAGTTACGACGAGCTTATTAAACAAGTAAGCGGAATGGCGAACAGAGTTGTCGTTCCCGGAGCAAACAACATAGAAGTTTTAGAGGCGCTTAAGATGGGGACGGATTATAAATTGATATCCGGCGGAACCTTAATAGGTCCGAAAGACGAAGTTTCAAAGTATATGAAAGAACTAAAACTGCCAGAGATATTCGAATTAAGAGACGAAAAAGATGTTTTACAGATGTCCAATATAGCGGTAGAGTTGATAAAAGAAGGAAAAGCGGATTTTCTGGTAAAAGGGCTTGTGGATACGAAATATTATATGAAGGCGATACTCAGAAAAGACATAGGAGCGGTAAAAGAAGGCGGACTCATATCCCATTTCGTTCTTTTTAAACTCTCAAATTACCATAAATTTTTTGCGTTAACCGACGCGGCGATAGTGATAAAACCGACGCTTGATGAAAAGGTTCAGATAATAAATAACTCGGTCGAGATTTTAAGGCTCATAGGAGTTGAAAATCCCAAAGTTTCGATAGTATGTCCCGTAGAAAAACCGAACCCGAAGATACAGAGCACCATGGACGCGGTAGAGCTTGTTAAGATGAATAAGGAAGGAAAGATTAAAAACTGCGTAATAGAAGGACCGTACGATGTTTATATAACATTTTCAAAAAAATTGGCTTTAGAAAAAGGAGTAAAAGACGGCGTAGTTCCGGGAGATGCGGACCTTGTCGTTCTGGACGACTTAGATGCGGCAAACGCGACATATAAAGCCATATCCTTTTTTGGAGCTGGGTTTTCATCGGCTACGATACTGGCGGGGGCAAACTTTCCGATAATTCTTCCTTCAAGAACCGACTCGCCCATGACCAAACTCTACTCTATAGCCCTGGCTTCCTATATGCAACAAAAAACCAAAGCAAGGGCAAAATGAAAAAAATAAAAAGAATAGTTTTTACGGGCGGGCCTTCGGCCGGCAAAACATCGATAATAGAGATTATCCAAAGGCGATATCCCAAGGAAATAATATCCGTTCCCGAGGCGGCGTCCATATTATACTCCGGGGGTTTTCCCAGAATAAAAGGCGACGACGCGATGAGGCATACCCAGAGAACCATTTATTTTACCATAGTGGAACTTGAAGATATGTATTCCAAAATATACCCCGATAAAATACAAATTTGCGACAGAGGGACTCTGGACGGAATAGCGTACTGGCCAAAGGATAGCGAAATGGGATTTACCGAATCCGTCGGAACCACCACGGAAAAAGAATACGAAAGATATGACATATTGATTCATTTAAAATCCCCGTCGGACGAAGAGTTTTATAAACTTAACGGAACCAGAAACGAAAACCATAGATTGGCTTTAGAGCTTGATAAAAAAACTTTAAAAGCCTGGGAAGGACATCCAAACCGATTCGTAATAGACGACGAAAAGGATTTTTTAGTTAAAGTGGAAAAAGCGGTTTCAATAGTGGAAAACGAGTTATTTAAAATAAAAGATTAAAGGAGGATAATTATGAATTTTTTTAAAAAAATTTTAACGAAAATAACCGGAGAAAAACCGAAAGAAATAAAAGAAGAAGCGTATGCCAAAACTGAAACACAAACCCTGACCGAATCCAAAACCGAAGAAAAAAAACTGGAAACAAATATACGAAAAGAAAAAACCGACGAAGAGCTTATATCGGAATTAAACGACCTGGCGCCCGGAATTTTTTCTCAGGCGAAAACTCCAGAGATGAAAAAAATGATTTTAAACATTTACAAGAAGATGATTGAAGACGGGGTTAATGTAAAAGACGAAAAAGCCGTAGAAAAGTGGATGCAGGAAAACGCTCATCTTTTTCAAGGGGGGGATGTTCCGAAGGTCGAAACCTACAAAAGAGAAAAGCCGAAAGTAGGAAGAAACGACCCATGCCCGTGCGGAAGCGGGAAGAAATACAAAAAATGTTGCGGCTCAAAAGAATAATAACCGAATAAAAAATAATATTTATGCGAATAGAATTAAATGAAGAATTTAAAAAAGCTTTTTATTTGATGGAAAACACGAAAGAAAACGTTTTTATTACCGGAAAAGCGGGAACCGGAAAATCCACATTGCTTTCTTATTTTAAAAAAACCACCCCAAAAAATATCGTCATTTTAGCTCCTACCGGAATAGCCGCGTTAAACGTAGGCGGCCAAACTATACATTCTTTTTTTGGGTTTGGCCCGGACATAACGGAAGATAAAATAAAACCCGCAAAAGGATTTAAACTTAAACTATTAAAAAACTTAAATACCATAGTAGTCGACGAAATATCCATGGTAAGGGCGGATCTGCTCGATTATATGGATATATATTTAAGAAAAACTCTTAACAGAAAAGAGCCTTTTGGAAATTTACAAATGATATTCATAGGAGACTTATACCAGCTTCCGCCGGTCGTTACAAAAGATGAAAGAGAAATTTTCAATGACAAATACTCTTCCCCTTATTTTTTTGATTCATTTGTTTTTAAAAATATGAAATTACAATTTGTAGAGCTTGAAAAAGTTTACAGGCAAAAAGACGAAAAATTTATAAGCATACTTAATAGAATAAGAAACAATACCGTAACCGAAGAAGACCTTTCGGAACTAAACCAAAGGGTCGGAAAAAAACCGAAAAACGAAAATTATTTGATATACATAACCCCATTAAATAAAACGGTAAAAGAAATAAACGAAGAAAAACTTAACTCCCTAAAAACAAAAATACATACTTTTCAAGCCGAAGTTTCGGGAGATTTCAATTATGACGCTCCCGCGGATGAAACGCTTGCGTTAGCCGAAGGGGCTCAGGTAATGTTTTTAAATAACGACCCCGAAAAAAGATGGGTAAACGGAACGCTGGGAATAGTGATAGGTTTCGACATAAACGAAGAAGGCGAAAAAACTGTCGAGGTTGAGCTTGAAAGCGGAGAAATAGTCGAAGTCGAGCCTTATAAATGGGAGCTTTTCAAATATAAATACGACGATGAAAACAAAAAAATTGAAACCGAAACTGTCGGAGAATTTACTCAGATACCTTTGAAATTAGCCTGGGCGGTAACCATACATAAAAGCCAGGGAAAAACGTTTGACAAGGTTTTAATAGACCTCAAAACCGGGACATTCGCCCACGGCCAGGCGTATGTGGCCCTTTCAAGATGCACAAGATTGGAAGGAATTTTTTTAAAAACTCCGGTTAAAAAAAATCACATAATAATGGACAGAAGAATAATAAACTTTTTAACTTCGTACAAGTACGAAATATCGGAACAAGAGATGCCAAAGGAAATTAAAGAAGAGATAATAACGCAAGCCATAGAAAATTTTAAAAAACTTGAAATAACGTATCTAAAACCGAACGACGAAAAATCCAGAAGAACCATTAAGCCGATAAAAATAGAAACGATAGATTTTAACGGAAAAAAAATAAAAGGCGTAACCGCATACTGCGAAACGAGAAACGAGGAAAGATTTTTTAAGATAGAGAGAATTATTGAAATAAAATTGATATAATTTGATTATGAAAAAACATAAAATAGCCATATACCCTGGAAGCTTCGACCCGCTTACTTACGGACATTTGGACATAATAGAAAGGGCTTTGGAAATATTCGATAAGGTAATAGTAAGCGTATTTATAAACGCAAACAAAAAAAGCCTTTTTAGTCTGGAAGAAAGGATAGAAATACTTAAAAAAATATTGGGTAAAAAAAAGCAAATAGAAATAGATTCTTTTACGGGACTACTGACCGATTATATGAAAAAAAGGAACATAAGGGTAATAATTAGAGGGTTAAGAGCCGTTTCTGATTTAGAATATGAGTTTCAATATGCGGCTGCAAATAGAACCCTTTGCCCCCAAACCGAAACGATTTTCTTTATGCCGAAATTAAGATATTCTTACCTTTCCTCATCGGTCGTAAGAGAAGTCGCAAGGTTCGGCGGAGACGTTTCAAAGATGGTACCGCCTTATGTAGTCAAAAAAATAAAAGAAAAATACTAAGATTTGTTTAAAAAATAAAGATTAAAAAAGTAAAACATAAGGTAATAAAATAATTTTATCTATTAAGCCAGGTAACCGATGCCTGTAATACCGTGGCGAAGGAAACCCATAAAAGATAAGGGATGTTTATATAAGAAACCCATTTAGAGTAAAAAAATATCGACTTCATTCCCCATACCAGAGTTATCAAAACGAGAATAATATCCGCAAAAGCTAAATAATTATTTTTTAAACCGAACTGTATGGGCGTAAATATAAGATTAAAAAGAATATTTAAAACAAAAGGCAATAAAACCATGAAAGGGATTTGTTTTTTAAAATACATATAAAAAACCTTTGAAAAAGAAATCGTTATCAAAACATAAAGAAAGCTCCACACGGGCCCGAATATCCATTTAGGCGGCGCCCAGGAAGGTTTTATCAAAATATCGTAATAATTGTAATCCATAATAAAATTTTATAATTATTTTCTTTTTTAAAAAATAGATTTAAGCTTTTTCCCAACCTCGTCGATTTCAATAAAACCGGAAAATTTTTCTGATTCCGGGCCGTATGAAAATATCGGAACAAAACTCGCCTCGTGCTGGTCGGTACTCCATTTAACATTAACCCAAAAATTCAAAGGTTCAAGAACCTGAATTTTTTTGTTTTTTATCTCAAAAAAATCTTTAAAAGAAATATTTAATCCGAAAGTCCCTAAGTATTTTTTATTGAACTCTTCGTAATCGTAAATATTTTCGGTTTCTTTTAAAAAATTTTCGGCCGAAGCTTTGATATTTTTTAAAGCGTCCAAATTTAAAACTTCGTTTCCGTCTCTTCCCAACGACATACCGCCGTTTGAGTGGTCCGAAAGCATAACAAAAAGCGTATTTTTATCTTTAGAAACAAAATCGAATATAACGGCTAAAACTTTTTTCAACTCTTTCATCTCATAAGCCAAACAACCGGCGTCGTTAGAATGCTCGCAGTGGTCTATTCTACCGGATTCAAGAGCCAAAAAAAATCCTTTTTCATTTTTATTTAAAAATTTTAAACTAAAATCGGCAATCTCGGAAAGAGACGGTTCGTTTTGTTTTCTGTCCAATTCATAAGATATATGAGAATCCGAAAATATTCCTATAAGTTTTTTATATTTTCCAATCATATCCTTTTTTTCTCTAATTACACCGTATCCGTTTTTTTTAAGATTATCCAAAACGGAATATACTTGCTTCCACCCGCCGCCGATAAAAAGATCGAAATCTGATTCGGAAATCTGTCTGGCTATTTCTTCTTCATTTTCTCTATTTATGTTATTCGCATAAAAAACGGCGGGGGTGGCGTGAGTAATTCTTGTGTTTGTTACCACCCCGACTGATTTCCCTTTTTTCTTGGCCAAATAAGCCACGCTTTCAAGTTTCTTGCCTTTTTCATCCATAGCTATCGTTCCCACCTTTGTTTTTTCTCCGCAGGAAATAGCCGTTCCGGCGGCAGCGGAGTCGGTTATGTGGTATTTTGATTCTATCGGATAAGGTTTTACAAAACCGTAATGTTTAAAATTTTTAAACTCTTTAATATCCCACAAAAGATCCCCGAAACTCATCGCGTTTACTCCCATACCGTCGGTAATTAAAAGTATAACGTTTTTAGGTTTGGAATAAGAATTTGCCGAAAGAAAAAATATAACGAAAACAAACAGATTAATTAACCTCATTTTTCCTCCTTAAAACATCATTATAGAAAAATTCAAAAAAACCGGCGGAGTAAGATATGCTAAGCTTAACCAGATTGGAACTTATAAAATCTATGCTTTCTTTATTTAAAGGATAGTTAAATCCGTTTTTTACGTAATCTATTTTTCCTTTATTATTAAAATAATAGTTGCCGTCTTGATGATAGCCGTCTTCAAAATCGCTCGGATATCTGTATGTTTCAATAGCTATATTATTAAAATAATCCTCAAATTTATCGTAATAAACTTTTTTTATCCCGTTAAGATATTCGTTTTTGAGTATAAGCTCTTTATGAAATCTTTCATATCTATCGTCAAAAGGCCAGAAAGGGTGAGGGGTATAATGAACATGAGCAGGAACGGAGAGATCGGAAAGTATATGTAAAACTCTTCCCAAATAATAATAAGCCTTTTTCTTTTCGCCTTTTAAATAATTTTTAACGGCGACTTCGTATATATATTTAGCCCTGTTTAAAGCGTTAGATTTGCCGTAAGGAGGGTTACATCTGTTCCAAATCGGAATGTATTCTTTATCGTAAGGGTCGTAAAAATGCTCCACCGAGGAAATGGGGTTGCATATATAAATTTCGTCGAATAAATCGTATTTTCCATCTTCCGAACAATCCTCCGCCTTATAATCTCCGGCTCCGGAAAGCAAAAACTCCATATATTTTTCCGCCTCTTTTTTTACTTCGCTTTCAGCATATTCCAAGGAATGAAAAATTATTGCCGAATGAGCTTTTAAAGAAAACCTCTCTTCGGCGCTTAAGCTTAACGCAAAAATAAGAATTAAATAAACATGTTTCATAATAATATTTTTTAAAACCGCAATAAATTAAAAACAAATTTAAAGTAAAAAAAATGTAAAACAATTGATATAAAAATTATCTTAATAAGCTTTTATCTTGCGCATATTGACATTTTGGTCCTTAAATGTTAAATTATATATATGAAACTTATTATAGCCATAGGAGCAATAATTTACGGAATATTTGGTACCTTTAAACTTTTTACTACAGGGGACACTAACGGAGCAATGGGCGGGATTTTAATAGGTTTAGGCGGCGTAATAATGTTTTTGGGATATTCATTGTTGGGGCTCATTATGATAGGCGTAGGAATTTTTATGACTTTTGCAATGCCGTCTAAGACAAAAGATTTTTAATATTATTCCGTATTTTATAAAATCTGATAATGCTTTTGTGTATTATATTTTTTTTTCAAATTTTATCCGCTCAAGAAGATAAAATTAACATATCCGCGGGCCCCGGAATCATATACTCCTCCTCCATATACAAATCGAAAAAAGACAGGTTTATTCCGATACCATTTATAAGTTTAAAATACGATAGATTATCGGTAAACGGAATAAGAGTTTCTTACAACTATTTACGAACCGAAAAAACAAACTATTTCCTGTCTCTGTCTTTTAAACCTTCCGGGTTTGACCCCGCGGATGGATATTATTTGAAAGATATGAAAAAAAGAAAAGACATTTTTTTCGTTTCAAATTCTTTAAAATACGATACCCAAAGATTCGTCTACGGATTAGAGTTTTCATACGATTTAGTTTCGGCTGATCCTTGTTATATCTTGGGAACCGAAATATCTAAAACCAAAAGATTAAAAAAAGGTTTATTAACTTTTTCGTTTAAACTGGAGTATGAAAACGAGAACCTTTCAAACTTAAATTACGGAGTGTTTGCCTACGAAGCAAAACCCTGGAGAGCGGAGTATCTTCCCAAAGCCATAATCCTTCCTTCTGTTAATTTATATTTAATAAGTTTTAAGGCACAAAACCGAACAATTTTCCTCTTTTCTTCATTGAAATATCTTCCGGGTAAAATAACAAAAAGCCCGATAATAGATAAGAGATATAATTTTATATTAATACTCGGGTATTTGTTTAAATTATAAAATTTACATAAATTTTACCTTAACTACGATTAAAATTAAATATAATTTTATTATGAAAAGGATACTCATAGTGGAAGATGAAAAAGATATTTTAAAAACCCTTGAATTTAATCTCAAAAGCGAAGGGTTTAACATAACGACCGCGGATGACGGAAAACAGGCATTGGAAAAACTTCAAAATTACAAACCCGAACTCATAATACTCGACGTAATGCTTCCTTACATAGACGGGTTCAGCGTATTAAGAAGCATAAAATCGGATGAAAAAACAAAAAAAATACCGGTAATAATGCTTACCGCCAGAGATTCGGAAATAGATAAGATAACGGGACTTGACGCCGGAGCCGACGACTATCTGCCTAAACCTTTTTCAATAAGGGAGTTGATAGCGAGAATAAACGCGGTTTTAAGAAGATATGAGACTAATGAAAAGGAACAAGAGGAAATAACGATAGACGAGCTTAAGATAAACCTGGAAACTTTTGAAGTAAAAATAAAAAACGAAAAAATAGATCTTACCGCAAAAGAGTTTATGTTGCTTAAAGAATTTATTCTTTCAAAAGGAAAAGTTTTAACCAAGGAAGAACTTTTTAACAAGGTCTGGGATATGCCTTCGGATGTAAACACAAGAACATTGGATGTCCATATAATGAATTTGAGAAAAAAATTAAAATCTTTCGGCAAAAAAATAATAACGATAAAAAACATAGGATATAAAATAGAAATTTAATGTTTAAGATATTTAAAAACAAAATAATTTTTGCATATTTTATTTCACTTACGGTTTTGTTTTTATTATCCGCGTTATTTGTAAATTTTATATTTAAAAAAGAAAGTATAAAAAAACAAATAGATAACCTTAAAGATACCGCGGCGATATTAAAAACGATAGAAAAAGATAAACTAAAATCCGAAACCAGATCGTTTAAAGAAAGCAATATAAGATTGAATCTAATAGACGAAAAAGGGCGGGTCATATTCGATTCCGAATTAAAAGAAGAAGAGACAAAAAATCTGGAATCTCATTTAAAAAGGCCGGAGATTTTAAAAGCTTTAAAAGAAGGAGAAGGGTACGATATAAGATTATCTGCCACAGTTCGCAAAAAACTTATTTATTACGCAAGGCATTTACCCGAAAAAAAACTGATAATAAGGTTATCAGCCCCTTACGAAAGCTTCGATAAAACCGTAAAAGAGACCCAAAAAAAAGTATTAATATATCTGGGAGTTCTTTTTTTATTGATGGGATTTATCGGGATGAGAATAATTAAATTAATATTCGAACCTCTTGAGGAGATAATATTCGCATCGAAACAATTTTCCAAAGGGGATTTCGATTACAGAATACCGATAAAATCCGACGGAGAAGTTAAAAAATTGGCTCAAACTCTAAACAAAATGGCCGAAGAAATCAAAAAAAACATATACGAAATGGAAAATTACAACAAACTTTTTTCAATGTTGTTCGACAATATGAAAGAGGCCATAGCTATTTTCGATTCGGACCTTAAATTGGCTTACGCAAACTCTCATTTCTTGAAAATATTTAATCAGGACGCGAAAAATATTTCAAACAAAAGCTTAACCGAAATATCTATGAACATAGTTTTTTCGGATACGGTTAAAAAATCTAAAAACGAAAAAAAGAACGTTGAGAAAGAATTGTCTATAGAAGGAATATATTACCTTCTTTCTTGTTTATACATAAAAACAAAAAAAGAAATCATAATTTCGGTTCTTTACAATATAGACAAACAAAAAAAATTGGACGATATGAAAAAGGATTTTATCGCCAATTTTTCTCACGAGATAAAAACGCCGCTCACCGTAATCAAAACTAACATAGAAACCGTTAAAAATCCCAACATATCAGAAAAAGACAAAGAATATTTTTTGTCGGCGACCGAAAAAAACATCCAAAGAATGGAAAACATAATAAAAGACATAATATCGCTAAATTACATAGAAACAGACCCGCCGATAATATTAAAAGAAATAAATCTTAACGATTTTGTATCCGATATAATAAACCAATTCGAACCAAAAATCAAAGAAAAAAATATTTCATTGAATATGCAAATACCTAACGATTTAAAAATACTCACGGATGAAGAGCTTTTTAAAAAAATAATCATAAATCTCATCGACAACGCCATAAAATACAACAGGGAAAACGGATTTGTAAACATAATTTATAATAAAGAATATTCTAAATTGTCGTTTGAAAATTCCGGAATAATAATACCGAAAGAATATCTAAATAGAATTTTTGAAAGGTTTTTTACGATAGACAAATCCCATTCGAGAAACATAGGCGGAACGGGATTGGGGCTGTCCATAGCAAAACATGCAGCGGAAAAATTGGGAATAAAAATATATGCTCAATCCGACTCAAAAACCAATAGTTTTCACCTTATACTTCCCCAATAATTTACATATTCTTTACCTAAATTTTATATTGAATTAAAACTCAATAGATAAAATTTTTTTAGATATGAAAATTAAGCTTTTAACCATGTTTTTTATAATTACAGCAGTATCATTAAAAGCAGGAGAAATAGATATACTGCTAGACAGACTTGTCGAAAAAAATGTTTTATCGGGCGCAGAAGCCCAGGAGATAAGATATGAAACAGAGGAAGAAGTCAAAAAAGAAATATCAAGGTCCCAACACAGAACTCTTCCATTATGGTTACAGAATATTATGTTTGGCGGGGATCTCAGGCTCAGATATCAAAACGAAAATAACCTTAATCTCTCATATAATCGCCAGAGATTTCGTTTAAGAACAAGAATATATATTAACGCTAAAGTAAACGAAAATCTTTTTGTCTACACTCAGATAGCAAGCGGAGAAAAGACAGACTCAAGAAGCACAAACCAAACTCTAACCGATAATTTTGCAAAGAAAAACATATATTTAGATTACTCTTATATGGATTGGAACCTAAACGAAATTTTTTCTTTTACAGCCGGCAAAATAAAAAACCCTTTTTATGCAGCCTCGGATATGTTATGGGATACGGATATAAATGAGGAAGGCGGAGTTTTTAAGATTGAATATCCAATTTTTACAAACTCAAAATTTAACTCTAATGCCGGAATGTTTGTGTTAAAAGAAAACTCTTCCTCAAAAGACCAAAGTATGCTCTATGCCTCGGAGATTTTTACGTATAGAAACGATGAAAACACCTTTAATTTAAAAACAGCTTTCTCATACTACGGTTTTTATAACGTAAAAGGAAACTCCGAATTAACAGACAGACCTTCAACTAACTACATAAAATCCAACACGGTCATAGGTTCGAAATATTTATATAAATATGAAACTTTAGCATGGGACTGGGAGGTGTCTAAAAACTTTGAAAGTCCTTTAAGCTTCTATATTAACGAGATAAGAAATATAACTCTGTTTTCCACATTGGCGAGAAATACGGCCATATCAGAAGACAAGCTAAACAAAGCCTGGTTATTGGGAGTCAGGATCGGGCATGAAAAAGTATCAAACACGGGAGAGTTTAATATATCATATTCAAGAAGATGGCTTGAAAATAATGCATTTTTAGATACATATCCTGATAGTGATTTTTTTGGAGGTTCTACTGGGGTAAAAGGAAACGAGATAATTTTATGTTATGGTTTAGGGCGAGATTTTAACATAACATTTGATTACTACAACTCAGAACCTATCAAAAGTATAAAAAAAGGAGAAGAGTTATTACAAATAGATCTTAATATGAAATTTTAAGGAGGAAAAATGAAAAAAACCATACAGATAATATCCGTTATCGGATTATTAAGCTTACCTTTAAGCGCCCAGAAAATAACGCTTGAGGGTTCCACAACGGTTCTTCCCATAGCCCAGAAAGCGGCGGAAGTGTATATGAAGAAGTATCCTTCTTCAAATATCACGGTAAAAGGCGGCGGAAGCGGAATAGGCATATCGTCCTTGATAGAAGGTTTATGCGATATAGCAAACGCCTCGAGAGCCGTAAAAGAAAAAGAGTTAAATAATGCGGCTAAAAAAAATAGAGAGTTAAAAGCTCATATAATAGCCATGGACGGAATAGTTATAATAGTCCATCCTTCTAACCAGATAAACGACATAAACAAAGAAACTCTTCAAAAAATATTTACCGGGAAAACAAAAAACTGGAAAGAATTGGGTGGAGCGGATAAAAAAATAATCGCGGTATCCAGAGACAGCTCAAGCGGAACGTTTGAATTTTTTACCGAATATGTGCTCGATAAAAAAAGAACAAGAGCGGACGCCATAATGCAGGCTTCCAACCAGGGGGTTTTAAACTTTGTAGCAAATACAGAGGGTGCCATAGGATATATAGGACACGGTTATGTTAACGACAAGGTTAAGGCTCTTAAATACGAAGGTATAGAATCCACAAAAGATAATATTCTAAAAAATAAATACAAACTCGCAAGGCCTTTATATATGTATAGTTTAAAAAACGCAAATCCGGATGTTTTAAAATTCATAGATTTTATTAAAGGCCAGGAAGGTCAGGCGATAGTCGAAGAAACGGGTTTTATACCGCTTAAGTAATCAAACAATTCGCAAAGAGGGGGCTTACGCCCCCTCTCCCAATATTTAACTCGTTTTTACTTCCGCTTTACTTAAAATTTACATTGAAAAAATAAAATATTTTTATGAAAATAAAAACCACCGAGAATTACAAAATCGAATTACTATTCTCGGCGGTTTCCTTTTTTTCTTTGCTCGCCCTGTTTTTAATATTCCTGACTCTGGCGAAAGAAAGTTTTCATTCGATTAAAGAAATAGGTTTGATAAAAATGATAACATCTTCGGAATGGTATCCCACCGATGAGGAAAATCCGGCTTTCGGCATGCTTCCTTTAATAACAGCATCTTTATACGTAACCTTTTTATCGCTTTTAATATCGATTCCCATAGGAACTTTAAGCGCGGTTTATATAAGCGAATTCGCAAAACCGAAGGCAAAATTATTTTTAAAAAGTTTTATAGAAATAATATCCGCGGTTCCTTCCGTGGTATTCGGTTTCTGGGGAATAGTTTTTCTCGTTCCAATAATACAAAAATTGTTCGACCTTCCTACCGGATACTGTATTCTCACATCTTCGATAGTCTTAGGTATAATGGCGGTACCGATAATAACCAGTTTATGCGAAGACGCTCTTAATATGGTGCCTTCGAGTTTAAGAGAAGCTTCCTACGCCCTTGGAGCTGAAAAACACACCACCATAATAAGAATAATAATTCCGGCGGCCTCTTCCGGAATATTCACGGCCATAATTTTGGGAGCCGGAAGGATAATAGGAGAAACCATGGTGGTCTTAATGCTAAGCGGAGGCTCTGCGGTAATTCCCGAGTCTTTAACCGATCCCGCAAGGCCGATAACATCGGCCATAGCCAGCGAAATGGGGGAAACTGTTGTGGGAAGTCTTCACTACAGTTCGCTTTTCACTTTAGGATTGATTCTTTTTGTAATAACGGTAATTTTAAGCGTACTTGCGCAGTACATATCGTCAAAATATTCTTTAAAGTTAGGAAAAGGCAGATGAAAAAAGTTTTATTTAACCATGCCATAAAATCGATTTTTTTTCTGAATATTCTACTGGTAATACTTATAGTCGGATTTATATTTATAAAAGGATACAAAATTATAAGTTTAAAATTTCTTTTTACAATGCCTTATAACTCCATGACCGAGGGGGGCATTTTTCCGGCTCTTGTCGGAACTTTTTTGCTCACGTCTTTAAGCATAATATTTGCTCTTCCGCCGGGAGTAATTACGGCCATATACTTAAACGAATACGTTAAAAACAAGCATTTGATAAACATAATTAAAATAAGCATAAATACGCTGGCCGGAGTTCCCTCGGTGGTATTCGGTTTATTCGGTTTTTCCGTTTTTGTTAAATTCTTCGGTTTCGGCGTTTCTCTTCTTTCCGGAGCTTTTACTCTTTCGATAGTGATTCTTCCGATATTTATATCCGCGACGATAGAAGCTCTATCCGCGGTTCCTTATTCTTTAAGAGAAGCTTCTATGGCCCTTGGAGCCACCAAGTTATATACAATAAGGCATACCGTTTTGCCTGCGGCTTTTTCATCCATTATGACCGCGATTATTTTAAGTACCGGTAGAGCCGCCGGAGAAACCGCTCCGATACTTTTTACGGCCGCGGTTTTTTTTCAAAAAAATCTGCCCGACTCTTTGTTTTCCCCGGTGATGGCTCTCCCTTATCACATATACGCTCTTATGACCGAAGGGACTCATCCGGAAAAACAGGTTGCAATAGCCTACGGAAGCGCTCTGGTTCTGATAATTACCGTTTTGTTTTTAATATCCTTGGCGGTTTTCTTGAGAGAAAAAAGGAGAAGGTATGTTAACTTTAAACATTAAAGAAGAATTAAACAAAACAGAAGAAAAGACAAAAATAAAAGTAAAAGATTTAAACTTTTACTACGGTCCTAAACAGACGCTAAAAAACATATCGATGGATATTTATGAGAAAAAAGTAACCGCGATAATAGGGCCGAGCGGCTGCGGAAAATCGACTTTTATAAGATTATTTAACAGAATGGACGAATTTGTTCTGGAAAGCAAAAGCGAGGGGGAGATAATAATAGACGGAAAAAATATTCTGGAAAAAGATACCGACCTTATAGATTTAAGAAGAAGAGTTGGAATGGTTTTTCAAAAACCTAACCCTTTTCCAAAAACGATAATGGAAAATATCGCCTACGGGCTTAAAGTAAACGGATGGAAGGATAATTTTCAAATAGAAACAAGGGTTATAGATTCTTTAAAAAAATCGGCTTTATGGGAAGAAGTAAAATACAGATTAAAAGAAAACGCTTACGGACTTTCGGGAGGACAACAACAAAGGTTATGCATAGCAAGATGCATAGCGGTCCGCCCGGAAATAATCCTATTCGACGAACCCTGCGCGAGTTTGGACCCCATATCCACAGCCAAAATAGAAGAGTTGATAATGGATTTAAAAAAAGATTATACGATAGTAATAGTAACCCATAATATGCAACAGGCCGCAAGAATCAGCGATTATACCGCGTTTTTTTTGATGGGAGAGATGATAGAATACGGGCTTACTAAAAATATTTTCGAAAACCCTAAAGATAAAAGAACCGAAGATTATATTACCGGCAGGTTCGGTTAAGGAGAGTTTATGTACAGATATTTCGAAGACGAAATAAAAGAAGTAAAAGAAGCGCTTTTAAATATGAGTCTTTATGTGGAAGATATGATATACAATTCGGTATTGGCTTTAAAAACAACCGACACGGATCTATCGAAAAAAATAATAGAAGAAGACGACGAGATAGATAAAATTGAAATACAGATAGACGAAAAATGCACGGAGATAATAATGAGGCATCACCCCCTGGCCAGAGATTTAAGATTCGTTCTGGCCACTTTAAAAATAAACAACGACCTTGAAAGAATAGCCGATCTGGCGGTAGATATAGCGTGGAGGGTGATAGAGATTTCAAGAGGGGAAAACGGAAAAATAGCTCAGGAGATAGAAGGAATGGGAATTAAAGTCAAGGATATGCTTAGAAATTCGATAAAATCGCTTACCGAAGAAAATTACGAACTTGCCAAAGAAGTGATAACCTCGGATAAAGAAATAGACGCGCTTAAAAACGGAATAATAGAAGAAATTTTAAGAAATACGGATAAAGTTAATTTAAGAAAAAATTTGTCGTTGATACTTGCGGTAAGACATCTGGAAAGAATAGCCGACCATTGCGTAAACATATCGGAGGATGTAATATACATACTCAAAGCCAGAGTGGTAAAACATCATAAGGAAAATCTTTAATTAAAACTCTATATTGGGTCTTATTATAAACTGAAAATCGTCTTTTTTTCCATATTCGTTCAAATCGGAATACTTTCTATACGAATCCCAGACAAAACCTACGCCCAAAGAAAAAGCGACTCTTTTGTTTTTGAAAGGAAATTTTTTATCGATCATAAAAAGATATCTTATAGGTTTTAAATCCATTTTGGAAAAAGATGCGGTTATCTCCGCCCCGCAGTTTTCGTACCATAATCCGTTTCTTTTATAATCCGTCCTTTGTCGCCTTATTCCCGCAAAAACCTCGTCGGTTATATATCTTTTTGAATGGAACTTTGCCCCTATTCTATAGCTCCAAAAAAGACTTCTTTCTTCTATTATCTGCTCGCCTTTTAATTTGATTTCGACCGAAAACCATTTATCGTAAATAAGAGTATTTTCTCTTATATGATAATCTCCAAAATCGAAAAGAAGGCCTGAATATCCTTTTCTTTTGCCCATAAACTCTTTTTTTATCGAATCGAACTCCACAACATTGCCCAAAAACAAAGAAAAAGCCCAGGGCTCTTCAAAACCCGCCGTTAAAGCCTTTATCCAGTTAAAGTTATCGGAAACGTAGGCGTCTTTGTAAGTATCTGGATAATTTCTTTTGATAACCGTTCCCAAATAAGGCATAGGATTAAAACTCGTTTCCAATACCAGTGTTTTAGGTTTATATATATTCTTTAAAAGATGCGAATAAATCTCAAACTCGGATCTTTTCCCCAAATTTTCTTCATTCCCGCCCAAATCTATATACAGGCCTAAGTTTGTATAATAAGGGTCTATTTCCAATTCCAATTCCGAAGAAAAAACGGGTATGTTTAAAAAAAACAGAAACGAGATAAATAGGAAAAATTTAAACATTAAATCTGAAAAAACAAATATCTCCGTCTTTTATTTCGTAATCTTTTCCCTCAAGTCTCACAAGCCCTTTTTCTTTAAGAATTTTTTCGTCGCGGTATTTCTCTATATCCTGAAAAGAATAAACCTCGGCTTTTATAAATCCTTTTTCTATATCCGAATGTATTCTTCCGGCGGCCTGGGGAGCTTTTGTTCCTTTTTTTATGCTCCAGGCTCTTACTTCGTCGGTGGAGCCGACCGTGAAAAACGTTATAAGGTCCAAAAGTCTGGTTCCGGCAAGTATTATTTTTTCAAGTCCGGAGTACTCCTCTCCTATGTCTTTTAAAAATTCTTTTCTTTCGTTTTCTTGAAGTTTTACTATTTCGGACTCTATTTTAGCCGATATTTTTATTACCTCGACTCCTTTTTTTAAAGCGTAGTCGTATAGTTTTTTTAACAAAGCTTCGTCCGGATTTTCGTTGGTATTTGCCACATAAAGAACCGGTTTGGAAGTCAAAAGATTAAAATCCTTCATATCCTCTATTTTAACCCCGCTTTCTCTGGCGGGTTTTCCGTCCGAAAGGGCTTTTTTTATTATCTCCAATTTTTCCATTTTTTGCTTGGCTTCTTTGTCGCCCGTTCTTGCGGCGCCCGAGTTTTTGTCTATCATTTTATTTACGCTTTCCATATCCGCCAAAATCAGTTCCAATTCTATTACCTCTATGTCTCTGACAGGGTCCACATCGCCCAAAACATGAACCACATCGCTATCTTTAAAACACCTGACAACCTGCACGATGGCGTCCACCTCTCTTATGTTTGCGAGAAACTTATTGCCCAAACCTTCCCCTTGAGAGGCCCCTTTAACCAGACCGGCGATATCCACAAATTTTATATAAGAATAAGTTTTTTTGGGCGGTTTAAATATGTCGAATAAAACGTCCAATCTTTTATCAGGAACCGAAACCACGCCAACATTAGGCTCTATGGTGGTAAAAGGATAATTGGAACTCTGCGCTCCAGCGTCGGTTAAAGCGTTAAAAAGAGTCGATTTTCCGACATTGGGAAGCCCTACTATGCCTATTTCCATAAAAACTCCTTTAAAGATTTTATTCCAGAATTATTTTAACATGTTTTTATAAACCGATCCGTCGGAATCGGGAATTTCTAAGGCTTTGACAGTTTTTTTAAAAAAATCTATCGGTCCGGCCCAACCTATTATGGCATAACCGTAACCGTCAAAATACATTTGTTTAAGCGTTTTTATAACCAAAGCTTTACCGACCCCCGTTTTTCTTTCCGATTCCAAAACGCCTATCGGACCGAAAAAACCCTTCGAAGTGGAATCGTAACAAGCAAAACCTATTATAGAACCGTCCTTTATGGCCACAAAACAGGTAGGAGGAGTTTTAGAAAGAGAAACATCAACTTCGCTTGACCAACCTTTGGAAAAATTTTTTAAAACCCAATCCACAATAATATGTTTCTCGGGCCCTATAGGCCTTTTAATTATTACGGATTTATCTTTTAAAAAAATATTTTCATCCAGCGAAGATATTTCGTAGAGTTTAACCAAAAGGTCCATTACTTTTTACCCTTTAAATTAACCTCTTTATCCTCGACCCCTATGGACAAATCGGTTTTGGATTTTTGATTATCGGTAGATTTAACAACTTTGGCTTTGGGAATTATGGGATTTCCTTTCTCGTCAAATTTATACACCGCTTCTTCTTTTTTTTCAAATTTATATTTATAGTTTTTACCGTTTTTGTTGGCCGGTTTTTTCGATTTGGTATTTTTTTGAGGAGTTTTTTTTGCCGCATTTTTTTGGTTTTTTTTCGTATCCGTAGATTTTTTAACATCCTGTTTTTCCGTTTTTTTCTCATCCGCTTTTTTCGATTCGGTTTTTTTATCCGAAAGATCGGATAAATCTATAGTGGATTGAGAAAAACAAAACGATGAAACAAAAAACAAAATGAGCATTGAAAAAAACGCTTTCTTCATAAATCACCTCTATAATTAAATTATACAAGGTTTTTAGCCGCTTTTACAGTGGCGTTAAGCAAAAGAGAAAGAGTTACCGGGCCTACGCCACCAGGAACCGGAGTTATGGCTTTAACCTTTTCTTTTACCGAATCGAAGTCCACATCCCCGCACATTTTACCGTTTTCGTCAAAGTTTGTTCCTATATCTATTATTATTTGATCGTTACCTATCATATCGCCTTTTATATATTTCGGTTTTCCTATAGCGGTTATTATTATATCCGAGTTTTTTAAATGATAATCGAGATTTTTCGTTTTAGAATGACAAATGGTTACGGTCGCGTCTAAAAGAGAAAGCATAATGGCAAGCGGTTTTCCGACTATGGAAGACCTCCCTACCACGGCTATTTTTTTCCCGCTTATTTCTATATTGTGATATTTCATAAGTTTTACGGCGGCGTAAGCGGTCTGAGGAACGAAAAAATTCCCGTTTTCTATATCCGAAAAACTTTTTGTTATAAAAAGCCTGCCCATATTGACCGACGAAAGAGCGTCAACGTCTTTTTTAAAACCCAAAACATCCCAAAAATTTTCATCGTCAAAACCGTCCGGCAAAGGTTTTTCCACCATAATCGCATCCGTATCGGGATCCCCGTTTAGTTTTTCAATCAGAGAAATAAAATATCCTTTATCCGTTTTGTTTTCAGGCATATAAACCCTTGTATCTATTCCTATCGAATTGCATTTTTTTATTTTAAGGTTCATATAATAAGCCGACGGTGAGTTTTCGTAATAGTTTATTATAGCCAGAGAAGGTCTTCTTCCTTTTATTTTTAAAAACTCCTCGGCCATAATCCTGGTTTCGTTTATTATTTTATCGCTAAGAGTCTTTCCTTCTAAAATCATAACGCCTCTCTTTTTTGTGTTTTGTATTATTTTTTTCTTTTCCGGGTCTTTTATTAATATTTTCTCTATACTATCCACAAGCTCCCTTAAAGCAATAAACCTGTTTACGCTTAGACTTCGATCTTTTTGGCACTTTACCATAACGTTTAAAGGAACATATCTTAACATTACGGCATTATTGGTTTTGTTTATTTTTTGCCCGCCTTTTCCTCCGCCTTTTACAAATTTTTCTTCTATATCCGATAAAGATATTCCCAAATAGTTTATTTTGTTTTTTAACTCTTCTATTTTGTTTTTTCTTACTTTTGCGAAAATAGAATAAAAATTCTCGTTTTTCATAATATTATTATACAAACTTAATAATGCGATACGGATGAGTTAGAAGCGTTAGAAGAAATTGGATGTATAGATGCATAGATGTGTAGATGTGTGGGAGCGTGGAGGATTGGATTAATGGACGACCGGATGATTTGAAGATTTGATGATTAGCTATTTAAATGAACTTAATTTTTTTCCTCTCGTGAAACTTTAAACATGCAACATTGAACATTAAGCTTTAGACTTGCAACTTTTTGTTCCTCTCGTGCAACTTTAAACATTTAACCTTAAACTCGCAACTTTTCGTTCCAGTCGTGAAACTTTGAACTTTAAACTTGAAACTTATAAGCCCCTATTCTCTGTCTTATGACTATTTTTATTGACTAAAAACTATAATTATTGTATTATATATTTTAGCGCAAATTGGTATAAAAAAAGTTCTTTTTATTGTTTTATAAGATTGTTAATAACCTGTTATAAAACATTGTTTTAACAAATATAAAGAGAGTTATTAACATAAAAAATAATTAAAAAATAAGGTTTTTTTAAAAATTACGGTTTTTTATTAACATTTGTTGATAACCTGTGGATAAAATGACAGAAAACATCTGGAACGAAATAGTTAACGATATAAAAGAAGAATTAAAAAAAGATAATCTTGATATATGGTTTTCTTCGATAAAAAAAGCCGAACTAAAAGACGATGTATTGGAAATAGAGGTCCCCAATAGTTTTTATATAGATCAGATATCCAAAAAAGAGGATTTAATAAAAAATAGGCTAAAAATTTTAAACGGCAAAGACATAAAAATAAGATACGCCGTAAAACAAGAAGAAACAAAAGAAGATATATTGAAAGAAAGCGAAACAAAGATCGACAGCGATGTTGTTGTGGGTGGAAATATTTTTAAATCGAACATAAATCCGGATTATACTTTCGACAATATGATAATATCCGAGTTTAATAAATTTGCGGCGTCTCACTCGAAACAAATAGCCAACGAAAACTCCAAAGATAAAATACTTTTTATATATTCGAATCCGGGGCTCGGAAAAACTCATATGTTACATGCGATAGGAAACGAGATCTTAAAATCCAAACCTCAAGCCAAGGTGCTATATACCACCGCGGAGGTTTTTGTAAACGAATACATAGACTCCATTAAACAAAACAGGGTGGATAATTTTAGAGCAAAATACAGAAATTTGGATTGTCTTTTAATAGACGACGTTCAGTTTATAGTCGCCAAGGAAAAAAGCGAAGAAGAGTTTTTTTTCACGTTTAACGCACTTTCCGACTATGGGAAAAAAATAATAATATCTTCGGACAGGCCTCCGAACGATATAGCCGTAAACGAAAGGCTTATATCGAGGTTTAAAATAGGAGCCGTGGCCGATATAAAATCTCCGGAATACGAAGCAAGGATGGCCATATTAAAAAAAGAAAACGAAACACATAAATACAATATTCCAGACGATGTTATAAATTTTATAGCCGAAAACGTAAAAGACAGCATAAGAAGTTTAAAGGGATGCATATCCACGGTTTATCATTACTCTTACTACTCAAACGAATATCCCACGATAGATAAAACAAAAGAGTGGATAAAAGATTTTCTAACGATAAACACAAACACACAATCGACAAAAATAACGGTGGAAGACATCCAGAGGATAATTTCGGAAGAATATGGAATAACCGTAGAAGAATTAAAATCTAAACAAAGAAGCGAAAGGTTCGCTTTTCCGAGGCAAATAGCCATATACATATCCTGCGAGATATCGGGGTTATCTTTGCCTGAAATAGGAAAACAATTTAATAAAGATCATTCTACCGTGATACACGCGAGGGATAAAATAAGACAATTACTAAATTCCGACCCTTTTTTCTCGGAAAAAATTAATAATTTAATAAACAAAATTAAGAACAAAAATGTTAATTGATATTAAAAAAAGATTTTTTTGTGGAAAATGTTAATAAGATGTTAAAAAACATGTTTATAAAAATCAAAAGAAAAAACAAACTTATCAACAATATCTACAACGCTTATTCTTTATTATATTAGGAGGATTAATGAAAATTATTATACCTCAGAATTTATTTGTGGATTGTTTAAATAAAATACAACCCGCGGTCCAAAACAAAACGGGATCTCTTCCTATCTTGCAGAACTTTTTAATAGAAGCAAAAAAAGATTTTTTAAAATTCGCGTCTACCGATCTTGAGATCGCCATTAAGCATACGCAAAAGAACGATTTTAAGATAATAAACGAAGGTTCTATAACCATACCTTTTAAAAAGCTTTACGACATACTTTCAAGCATAGACAAAGATGCGGATATTACCATATCCGCGGATGAGGATAAGGTTAATGTGGTAGCCGGTAAAACAAAGGTTAAAATAACCGGGCTTCCATCTTCGGATTACCCGGCAATACCGGCCATAAATGACAAAGATTTTTTTAAAATAAACGCTTTTGAAGTGTTATCTATGATAGAAAAAACCGTGTTTTCTTCCTCGTCTGACGACAAAAACACCGTCTTAAACGGCCTTTTGTGGAAAAAAGAAAAAAACGGTTTTACGATAGCCGCAACCGACGGCAGAAGACTTGCCGTCGTTTCAAGGGAGATAAAAGATAACTCAAAGAAAGATTTTAAAGTGATAATACCTTCCAGAATACTCGAGGAAGTGGCTGTTTTTGTTAAGAATAATTGTAACGAAAAAGACGATATTATAATAGATATTTCTACCAATCAGGTGGGTTTCAGGATAAAAGATACCGATTTTATATCAAGGTTTATAGACGGCAATTTCCCCGCATACGAAACCATAATACCTAAAAACTTCGAGTCATCCGCCAGAGTTTCGGTAGAAAAACTTTTAACATCGACAAAGAGGGCCGTCATATGCTCGGGGGACACGAAAACGGGGTTTGTAAAGTATGTTTTCAAAAAAGACGTTTTAATAATAACATCTTCTTCTCAGTCGGTTGATTTCGAAGACGAGATAGATTGTGAATTTTCCAACAAAACAGGAGAATTTGTTATTGTTTATAATCCAAAGTTTATCATAGATATTTTAAAAAACATATCCTCCGATTTTATCGATTTTAAGTTTACCGGCTCGACCACTCCCACCATGATAAAAACGGAAAAAGATTCCAATTTGATTTACATGGTTATGCCGTTGAAGTCTTATTGATATGAAAAATATAAAAGAGATACTTTCATCTTATACCGTTTTTAACGGAATCAAAATAGAGAATCTTATGATTTTAGATTCGGTATGGAAAAACGAGATGAAAGATTATTCGGCTTTTTGCGATATTCATTCCATAGAGAAAAAAAAACTTGTTTTAAAAGTCAAAAATCCGATAATTAAAAACGAAATTTATATTAAAAAAGACGATATACTTAAAAGAATTAACGGTTATTTTAATTCAAAATTTATAACCGACATTAAATTTATTTAAAGGAGTTGTTATGCCAGATTCTAAAACAAACTACGATTCGTCTAAAATACAGGTTCTTGAGGGTCTTGAAGCGGTTAGAAAAAGACCCGCGATGTATATAGGTTCCACCGGAATACAGGGGCTTCATCATCTGGTTTATGAAGTCGTTGATAATTCAATAGACGAGATTATGGCAGGAGGATGCAATAAGATAGACGTTATATTAAAAGACGATAATGTTTGTTCGGTTAGCGATAACGGTAGAGGTATACCGGTAGACCAGATGAAAGACGTTAAGGATCCGAAATTAAAAGGGAAATCCGCTCTGGAAGTGGTTTTGACGGTTCTTCATGCTGGCGGCAAATTCGATAAAGAAAAAGGCGGTTATAAAATATCGGGAGGTTTGCACGGCGTTGGCGTTTCGGTAGTTAACGCTCTTTCCGAATGGCTTATGGTGGAGGTAAAAAGAGACGGCAAAATATGGACTCAGGAATATGAAAGAGGAAAACCGAAAACCGAGGTTAAAACCGTAGGAACTACAAACGAACACGGAACTACCGTCAGTTTTAAACCCGACGAGCAGATTTTTGGAAATAATAAATTTTCCTTCGATACTCTTTCAAACAGGCTCAGGGAATTAGCTTTTCTAAACCCCGGGGTCAGAATAAACATAATAGACGAAAGAGAGGATAAAAAATACACTTTCTTTTTTGAGGGCGGAATAAAACAGTTTGTTAAGTTTTTAAACACAAACAAAACCGTCCTTCATCCCGAGCCGATATTTATTTCAAAACAAGAGGGAGATTATTATCTGGATCTCGCCATTCAATACAATAACGAATACTCGGAAAATGTTTACTCTTTTGTAAACAACATTAAAACGATAGAAGGTGGAACCCATCTTAGCGGCTTCAGGTCCGCTTTAACGAGAGTCGTAAACGATTACATTAAAAAATACGAGCTTGTTAAAGAAAAAGATTATTCGGTAAGCGGAGACGATGTAAGAGAGGGATTAACCGCCGTAATATCGGTAAAGCTTCCTCAGCCGCAGTTTGAGGGGCAGACAAAGACCAAATTAGGAAACTCTGAAGTGGAAGGAATAGTCAAATCTTTAACCGGCGACGCTTTAAATACTTTTTTTGAGGAAAACCCCACCGTCGCAAAAGCGATATGCAATAAAGCGATAGACGCTCAAAGAGCCAGAGAAGCGGCGAGAAAAGCCAAGGAGCTTGCGAGAAGAAAGGGAGCCATACTCGATAGCGGACTGCCCGGAAAATTGGCGGATTGTCAGGAAAGAGACGCTTCCAAAACCGAGCTTTACATAGTAGAGGGAGATTCGGCGGGAGGAAGCGCAAAACAGGCGAGGGACAGAGTTTTTCAAGCGGTTTTGCCTTTAAGAGGTAAAATACTTAACGTTGAAAAATCTCAGCTTGTGAAAATCATTTCAAACGAGCAGGTTAGAACTTTGATAAGCGCGATAGGAACCGGCGTCGGAGAGGGAGAGGATGGTTTTAATATAGAAAAACTCAGGTACGGAAAAATAATAATAATGGCGGACGCCGATGTGGACGGCCAGCATATAAGAACGCTTCTTTTAACCTTCTTTTACAGGCAGATGAGGCCTCTTATAGAAAACGGACATATTTTTATAGCTCAACCGCCTTTGTATAAAGTTAAAAAAGGAAAATTCGAATCTTATTTTCAAACCGAAGAAGAATTAAACCAATGGATTTTAAATCAGGCGCTCGACAATGTTTCGGTAAAAGACAAATCCGGAAAAGAAATAGATAAGAAAAAATTAAAAGAGCTTGTTTCTTTGGTTATTAACATAGAATCGATTTTAAGGAAACTGGAAGTCAAATCTTTAACGCTGAACGATTATTTGAATTTCGAAAGAAGCGGTAAGGTTCCCGTTTTTAGGGCGGAGGTTGAACCGGGAAATTACAGGTATTTTTATTCCGAAAAAGAATGGCTCGATTATGAAACCGAGTTTATAAACAAAAGAAAAGAACAATTAAAGCAAGAATTGAAAGAAGAAAATATGGAAAGAGAGACCGATCTGGGCCCATCTTTTCAGACGCTCAACGAGTTTACCAAACTTTCAAACATAAGCAAAAAACTCAAAGATTTCGGATACTCTCTGGATGAGTATCTTTCGGTCGTAGACGATACCGTTAAAGAAGACAAAAGAAAGCAAATATTCTCTTTAAAAACAGAGAAAAACGATTACAAGATATACGACCTTAAATCTTTAAACGAGATTATAAATAAAGAAGGAACTACCGGCGCGACGATACAAAGGTACAAAGGTTTGGGAGAAATGAACCCTGAGCAGTTATGGGAAACCACAATGGACCCCAAAAGAAGAAAGCTTTTGAAGGTTACTCTGGAAGATAGCGCCGAAGCGGAAGCCATATTTACCACCCTTATGGGAGACAATGTGGAACCGAGAAGAAAATTTATAGAAGAAAACGCGCTTGAAGTAAAAAATCTTGATATATAAAAACGAGGAGAAGGTATGAGCGAAAAGGAAAACAAAAATTTGGATAACGATTTAAATATTCTTGAAAGAGATATATCCGAGGAGATGAGGTCTTCGTATATAGATTATTCTATGAGCGTCATCGTCGGAAGAGCTCTTCCCGATGTAAGAGACGGTTTAAAACCGGTCCACAGAAGGGTTTTGTATACGATGTACGATATGGGGCTTAGATATAATAAGCCTTATAAAAAATCGGCCCGTATAGTCGGCGATGTAATGGGTAAATACCATCCTCACGGAGATGCCGCGATATACGATACTCTTGTTAGAATGGCCCAGGATTTTTCGCTTAGAAACCCGCTTATAGACGGTCAGGGAAACTTCGGTTCCATAGACGGAGATCCGCCGGCCGCTATGAGGTATACCGAGGCCAGACTGGCACAGATTTCCGAGGAGATGTTAGGCGATATAGACAAAGAAACCGTTAAATTTGTTCCAAACTACGACGGCTCTTTAACCGAACCATCGGTATTGCCGGCAAAACTTCCCAACCTTTTGATTAACGGTTCAAACGGAATAGCTGTGGGTATGGCCACGAATATTCCGACCCATAATTTGAACGAGGTTTGCGACGCGATAATAGCGACCATAGAAAATCCCGAAATAACCATTAAAGATTTAATGAAATACATAAAAGGTCCCGATTTTCCGACCGCGGGCATAATAAGAGGAAGAAGCGGTATAAAGAGTTATTTTGAAACGGGTAGAGGTTCGGTAAGAATACAGGCGAGAACCGAGATAGAGGAGATAAAAGGAAACAGAGAAGCCATAATAATAACGGAACTTCCTTATCAGGTAAACAAAGCCGCTTTGATAGAATCAATAGCCGAGCTTGTAAGAGACAAAAAAATCCCGGACATATCGGACATAAGAGACGAGTCCGACAGGCGCGGAATGAGAGTGGTGATAGAGGTTAAGAGAGACGGCAACGCTCAGGTTGTTTTAAATCAACTATTTAAACACACTCAGATGGAAACATCCTTCGGCGTAATAATGCTTGCCATAGTCGACGGAAGGCCCAAGGTTTTAAACATAAAAGAAGTAATAGAGCAGTATATAAGACACAGAAGACAGGTTATATACAACAGAACCAAGTACGACCTTAATAAAGCGCTTCAAAGAGCTCATATTTTGGAAGGTTATTTGATAGCGTTAAAAAACATAGACGAGGTTGTCGAAATAATAAAGAAATCCAAAGACGCCGCCGAGGCCAAAGATAAGTTAATGAAAAGATTCGGTTTAACCGAGATACAATCTCAGGCCATTCTGGATATGAGGCTTCATCAGCTTACGAGACTTGAGGTCGGAGAGATAGAGGAAGAGTATAAAGGACTTTTAAAGCTTATAGAGGAACTCAGATCCATATTAAAAAATCCGGCAAAGATATTGAAAATAATAACCGAGGAGTTGAAAGAGCTTAAAGAAAAATACGGAGACAAAAGAAGAACCGAGATAGCCGGAGAGGCGAGCGAGCTTGACATAGAAGATTTGATACAAAAAGAGGATGTGGTTATAACCATAACTCACAGCGGGTATATAAAAAGAATACCATGCGACACTTATAAATCTCAACACAGGGGCGGAAAAGGAGTTATAGGTTCGGACCTTAAAGAAGAGGATTTTGTGGATCAGCTTTTCGTCACATCCACTCACTCCACAATACTTATGTTTACGACAAGAGGAAGGGTTTACGCATTAAAGGGTTACGAAATTCCGGAAGCACCAAGGTCGGCGAGAGGAAAAGCCATAGTAAACCTTTTGCCTATAAAAGACGAAAAGATAACTTCCATAATATCGATAGAATCTTTCGAAGAAAAGAAAAAACAACAAAGCTATCTTTTTATGGCCACCCGAAAAGGGTATGTTAAAAAGACTCCTATATCCGATTTTGCGAACATAAGAAGAAGCGGAATAAACGCTATAACTCTGGAAGACGGGGATATACTTACGGGAGTGGCTCATACCGACGGAAGTTACGATGTTATAATAGGAACCAAGGACGGAATGTCTATAAGGTTTAACGAAAAAGAAGTGAGGGATATGGGAAGAAACGCAAGGGGAGTCAGAGGCATAAGACTTGGCAAAGACGACATAGTGGTGGGTATGGAAGTAGCCCCGTCCAATTCTAAAAAAGACCTTTTAACCGTATGCGAAAACGGATACGGCAAAAGGACTCATCTATCGGAGTATAGAAACCAGCATAGAGGCGGCGGCGGGATAATAACCATAAAAACAACCGAAAGGAACGGAAACGTGGTAGGGATACATCTTGTAGACGATAACGACGACCTTATGATAATAACCGAGAAAGGAAAGATAGTAAGGATACACTGTAACGCCATAAGCGTCGTTAGCAGAAACACCCAGGGAGTAAGGCTTGTTAAATTGGAGGAAGGCGATAAGGTTTCAAGCGTAGAGCCGGTTGTAAACGACGACGAGGAAGAGAAAGAAGAAAAAAAAGAGAATAAATGAGTTTAACAGAAATAGTATCGGCAGTTATAACGCTTACGCTTGTAATGGATCCGCTTGGAAATATTCCGCTTTTCATATCAGTTTTAAAAAACGTAAAAGAGGAAAAAAGAAAAAGGATAATAATAAGGGAGCTTTTTATAGCTCTCGGCCTGATGCTTTTTTTTCTCTTTTTTGGAAAGTGGATAGTCACGCTTTTTTCCATGGATATGGTTTCTCTTTCGGTTTCGGGCGGAATAGTTCTTTTTTTGATAGCCCTTTCGATGATATTTCCATCCAAAGAAAATTCCATCGTAGATCCGAAAGAAGAGCCGTTTATAGTTCCGCTTGCCATACCGCTTATAGCGGGGCCGTCCGTACTGAGCATGATTTTAATATACAATATGAAAGACCCCGGAAACATACCCACATGGTTTTTGATAGTGATAATATCCTGGCTTATAAACGTTTTAATACTTTCTTTTTCTTCCAAAATAGCTAAGTTCTTGGGCGAAAAAGGAATGAACGCCATAGAAAGGCTTATGGGAATGGTATTGATAACCATATCGGTTCAGATGATTTTAAACGGAATAAAAAAATTCATTTACGGTTAGGAGGTGTTATGAAAAAAAATAAATGCGCCTGTTGTTCTTCTATGGGAAAAATTAATAAAATAAAAGCGGTCGAGGATGCCGTTATGGCTTTATGCGTTTTGGCCATATCAAGCGACGGAGAGGTTAATTCCAAAGAAATGGATTCTTTATATAAAATTTTAAGCGTATCTCCCATTTTTAAAAACTCTAAAAAAACAAAAGAAGATTATATAAATTGCGTATTATCCTCAATAGCCAACAGGACAAGAGGCGAGGTTATATCCGAATGCGTAAAGGCCATACCTCAGAAACTAAGAGCAACTGCATACGCATGGATTTATTTCGCTTTAAAATCCGATAAAAAAGTTATTCATCCCGAGCATAAATTTTTAGACGAGATTACAAAACATTTTAAACTTCCCGGGGCTTTGGCCGGTAAAATAAAAGCTGTCGTTGAAATAATATCCCGAGATAAATAATATACTTATTCGTTCTATATTATGAGCTGACCACTTATACGAACGATCGTTCGTATAAGTGGTTAATTGGTTTTTATATTTTTTAGTGTAACAATTGTTACATTTTGAAAATTAGATAAAATATGTATAATATCTTTAACAGGTTTTCTTGGATTTAAAATTTTAAGTTAGAGTGAGGTCGGTTTGATTATTTTAGCTAAAACTAAGGAGCGAATATGAAAAAGGTTATTTTGTTTTTTTGTTTAATTTTAAATATCTCTTATGGTTTTTCCCAAACCAAATTTTTATCCGATAATGGCGGGAAAGGTATAAATCTTTCGGATTCGGGAGGTAACCAGAATCTTTGGGCTTCAAAAGCAAAAATAGTAAGATCTAAAGACTGGGGAGATAATTTTTTCTATGTGATATGGGCGGATACCGGGACATATATGGGAAATACTCCACTTTCAGATAATAATAACAGTATGGAAAGCCTTCCAAACGCTAATATTTTTGCTATTAAAATGGTTAAAAACGGCAATAGTTACCAGAAAGATTTGTCTTTTGGCTCTTCGGGTTTATTGAAGATAACCGATAGATTCGACCAATCTATGAAGGAGATTTCCGCTTTTCCTTATAACAACGGTTTTGTTATAGCCTATTCTACAAGTTCGTCTGGAAACGAATCTGCGGGCTTTATCCAATATTACGACTCAGTCGGTAATTCGCAAATTTCTTCTTCCGGCGATGGTGGGACGGGAAATACTTCTTTTAAACTGGATTATTTTTCAACAGGTTTTCCTGTGTTAGATAAAAATGTTATGTCTCCAAAACCAGATTTTTTTCATCCTTGTTAG
>DYIF01000020.1 GCA_020723765.1 Elusimicrobium minutum | reverse complement strand
ATATTTTTTATCTAACGACATTAACTTTGATGACATTTTTTATTATCTAATGCGTGGGTTAGAAAAATGTCTAAAGAATATAAAGTTAGAACTCCGGGGGCGGTATGCGGAGTAAGGGGTACCGATTTTATGGTGGAATCGGATAAAAACGGTGTTTCGAGGGTAGAGGTTTACGACGGAAGCGTAGAAGTCAAAGACCTTAAAAATAAAAGTTTTATAGTTAGAAAAGACGAGTTTGTGGAGGTGGGTAGAGACGGCATAAAAAGACCGATGAAAAATTCTAATCCGCCTTCGGATTTAAATTCTTCTTTAAACCCCAAAATCTTAGCTAAAAAGGAGATATATTCCGAGATTTCAAAGGACGAGGTTATAAAAAGATCTCAAACCGAAATACAATCCGCCGAGTATCAAAATAGAAAAACGGCGGTGGACGCATTCGGTTATAGGGTTAGAATGGAGGAGTATGTTATAAGGCCTTCGGATAACCAGTTCAAATATGTCGTTTTAAATACGAGAGAAAACAGATTTGATTTCGGTAAAATTCTTTTTACTTTTAACACCGCTTTGCCGTCGGATTTGTCTCAGGTTACAAGAAATATGATGAGCTACTACGGCTCTTCGGCTCCTTCCATTTATCTTACCGAGATAAACAGCGTTATGTCCAATACCGTAGATAAAGTAACCGAGGAGGGAACGGGCGGCTATATGAAGCCGGACAATCCTTTAAATCCGTCGGTATGGACGCATCAATTTACCGATTATTCTTTCTATGCGGCTGGTAAAAACGAATCGAACGAAAACGGAGGAAAAGGAAGGCTTTTATGGAGCTATTCCAACGGTTCTTATAGCTATCTTGGAGGGATAAGGCCCGAGTCTTTAACTTTAAGTCCGGAAGGAGAAAACATTCTTCACAATTATTCTAAAAATACATATGTAGACGGAACGTGGATAAGTTCGGACGATTATGTTATCTTCGACAACGGCAAGGTCGCAAGCATATCGGATTTTTATTTAAAGCCGTCGGAGGATAAAGATTCTTTTATAGATAAATTAAATTTTCAAAGGGTTTATAAAAGCTCTATGTTTGATGATAAGATAGACCTTGTTTTTTCCGCAAAACTTTTAAAAGACATAGGAATATTAAGCATAAAATAATATCGGAGGTAATTAATGAAATTTTTGATATATTTTTCTTTTGTTTTTTTTAATATGGGTTTAAGCGCGGATGTCGGATTTATACCTTCCATCGATCTTTCAATTTACGGCGGTAAGTATTATATAGACGGGGATTCTTCTTCTATGGATTTAAAGACCGAATTGTTCGGGTCTTACGTTATAAATTTGGACGAGGAAAATCAGATATATCCAGTTTATAGCGGTTATTATAACGGTACTCAGGATATTCAGGAGCTGGCCGGCGGAGATGTTTTGACAAGACAAAGAATGGGACACACATTTTCTTTAAAATACAAGCGTTCGAAAGATTTTAACTCGGTAAAACCAAGAGTTTCTTATTCGATAAACAGAATAAAAGAAACAAAAGACGAGAGTTGGGGAAAGGGGCTTTTCGATTACGACGTCATTTCCGTCGGTTTTGAATTGGAACAGGAAAGACCGGAGGCTACGTATAAAGAGTATTTCGATTTTTATAAAGTGGATTATCCAAATTATGCCTCTTTGATTTCAAAATCAAATACGGTGATAGATACTACCACTTATTCGGAACTATCAGAAAACGCGGGAACGGATATATTAAATTCAAGAAATTACAGGCTTGGGTTTTCTCATATAACTTTTCCAAAGGATATAGTTTTTACCAAAGATTTTAGCTTTACTTACAAGGATTATTACGACCAGTCCATAATAACAAAACCCGTTATGGGAAATCCGATTTTTAAGTCGGATAAAAGAAAAGATATGGAGTTTAAAATATCCTCGCTTTTGGAAAACACTTCAAAAAAAATTTATCTTTCTCTGGGAACGGATCTTTTGTGGCTTAAATCAAATCAAAATTCTTACGACGCTTCAAGAACCAAATACATAGAAGATTATTACGGTTATATTTCCTTCGCCATATACCCGACTGTTAAATTCAATTTTAAAAACGGAGGAAATTTTTCTTATTCTTTTAGTTATACCAGACTGAATTATACCGGAAGATATTCTCAGGATGTTAACGGAGACTATTTGGCTTCTAAAATAAATCAAAATTATTATCTAAGCTCTTTAGCTATTAGCTATCCGATTTTAAAAAACATATATGCGAGGGGAATTTATTCTTATCAGGTCGTAAACTCAAATATGAGATATGAGGCGGGTTATAGATATAACTACGATTCTCAAAGTTTCTTATTGGGATTAGAAATGAGTTTTTAGTTAGAGCGTATGAACCATTATAATGGGAAAATTATGGAGGGGATATGAAATTTATAAGAAATTATATTTTAGCTTTGCTTGTTATTATTTTTTCTAAACCTATTTTTGCCCAAGCTTTTTTCGGTGTTTCCGGGACGGTTTATACGGATAAAAATATTCCCGTTAAAAACGCAACGGTAAATTTTAATATTAGAAATACATCTATCGTTTTTAACACTCAGGTAGGCACAAACGGATATTATACCTTGCCTTTATCTACGGGAATCTATAATGTTTCGGTTACCGCTCCCAATTTTATAACGACATCTACTACTATTGTTGTTACTAACAGCATAAATAATTTGAATTTTTATTTAAACACACAGCTTGTTTCGGAAGGGAATATGGGAGAGAGTTTGAGATTTTATACTCCTTACGGTTGGGAAAATTTAAAAGATTTGAGTTTAACCGATATCTTTACAGCCGGAGCCACATATCTTTATATGATAGGCTATACCAATCCCAACCATTATGTGGTAAGATTTTCAACCGATTCAAACGGAAATATGATATACGACAGAATCTCCGATGTCGTAGAAAGCTTGGGTATTAATTATAAAAAAGCGGTTTTTAATTCAAACGGTTTAAAACTATTTGTTTCCGGTCCTACAGGTAGCGGCGTATGGGGATACACTCAAAGTTTAGGATTAAATAATTATTTGAATTTGGGAACTACGGATTATATTTCCGATGTCGCAACGGACGGAAACAATCTTTATTCATGTTATACTTCGGGGATAATACAAAAAATAAATGCTGATATTTCTTCAATTTTATTGTCCTCTTCCAATATAGGCGGGTGCAGTAAAATTGTATATAGCCAAAATAATATATACATAGGCAAACTGGAAACCTCATATATATATAAACGTTCCGCGACCGATTTTAGCCTTATAGCCTCAACATTTACCTGGCCAAACGCTTTTCAAAATTTCGACGTCATAAATTCTACAATAACGGCTTTAAGATTCGCATGGAATGGAAATAGCTGGGATTTGTTTATAACTACATATCCGGCAAATATGAGCTCCAAAGGATCAAAAATTTTTAATTTTCCTATGCCGTATAGTTCGAATCCTTCAATTAAAGATGTGAAGCATTACGGTAATTATATGGCCCTTTTGTCGGCGGTTAACAATAATACCTCTACTGATAATCCTTACGATTCGGTTGTTTACTTGTTCGACGTTTCCGATATTTCGGATATAAAACTAAAATCGATATATACGTATCCTCAAACGACTCCTTATTATGTCTGGTTAAACGATGTCGATCTTTTTTTAAGCGGTTTAAGAAATGTAAATTATAACGGAACTCTAAACTCGGATATAATTTTAAAATCGTTTCGTCTTCCGCAAATAGTTTCAAATACTCCTCCGAACTTGCTCTGGGTAAACGAGTTCGGCTATTTTAATAAAGGAGTCGATAAAAATTACGGAATAGAGACAGACCCGTTTAATTTTAAAGTTCTTTATAACGATCTGGAATCGGATCCTACCGCATATATGAGATTGAAAATATGTTCGGATAATAATTGTTCCAATATAATAAAAAATATAAATCTTAATTTGGGAGGAGTTTCGAACGTCCCATCCGGTATGGTGGGTTATTCAACATCCGTTTTTTTAGCCGAAGGTAGTTATTATTATAAGTTTGAGGCCGCCGATATAAGTTCCAACACGGCTTACGGTTATCCAACGGAAGTAAACGGTCCGATAACGGTTAAAAAAGGATTTTTGGGAGATATGGCAAGCGGAATCGAGTTTTCAAACGGTTCTGTCATAAAAGCGAAAAAAATAAAAGTAAATAACGATTATATATATTCGGCCTCGGAATCCGACGGAGATATAATACTGGTTAAATATTCGACCGGGGCCAATTCTCAAAATAAAACGGCAAGGATATCGGAGTATTACGATCCCTTAAAATGCCAGTGGAATTACGATTATTGCAAACCGAAGCTTGTCGGGGTTGATACCGATTCATCGGGATATCCTTATGTCGTTATTTCTAAGTTTGAAAGTTCTTTGCCGAATAATGAACTATGGGATGTCGTAATTTACAAATACGATAAGAATTTGACCGCATGGATATCCTCTCAAACATATTCCAGGTGGTTTGAACTTGCTTCTTCAAGCTATACGGATAGAGCTTATTCTATGGAGTATAATGCGGGTGACGGTAAATTTTATGTTTTTATAGGAAGAGACGGAATAATGAGGTTTGATTCTAACTTAAGCATTTCCACCATTAGCTGGAATATGACATCTCAAAAATTTACGGACCTTTTTAATTTCATAAAAGGAGTAGAAATAAATTCCATAAAGTATTTCAATAATAACTCATATATCGTTGCATATTCAACAAACGGGATATTTTTCGGCGAGTCTAAAGAAGTCGACGGGAGTTACGAGATTATAACGGATACTACCGTGCCGTTTTATAAACCTTTTTCTGTTTCATATTATAAAAATCCCAAAATGGCCATAAATAACGAATGGGCATACATAGGGGTTACGGTAAACAACGGAATTAAAAATAGCTGGATGGTTATAAAATCGACGATAGACGTAAACGATAATAATAAAATAAAATTTTTAGACGCTGTTATGTACGACGGCGGAACCAGAGGGGAATTTTCCGATATAAAGCTGGATAGTTTAGGCAATGTTTATCTTGTAGGACAAAAGGATTTCGGTAATGATTTGACAAATCAGTCGGTTATAGTTAAATACGATAAAAATTTAAATATGATAACCGATATGGTTATAAGTACGGGATATTCAAAAGGAATAGACTTTGATTTTTCATCGGATTGGTCTAATATATATGTTTTAACTCAAATAGAATCCACCCTTTTAACACAAACCAAATCGCTTTTAAAAAGAATCATAAATCCAGGTTCCGATTACAATAAAAATATAACGATAAACGTTAAAAATAAAGCTAATAACTCGAATATGAGCGGAGTAAAAGTCGGGTTGATAGCTTTTAATTTAAAGGGAGAGCCGGACCCGTCTTTTGCCAAGATTTCGTTTACCGATTCAAGCGGTAACGCCAATTTTAAATTAAAATACGGTATACCTTATTTTATAGCCATAAGCACTTCCCGTTACGGGCCTACGGTAAAAGAGCAGATGTCCGACCCATTGCAGAGTTTTATTAAGACTTTTAACTCTGACGCCACATATTATTATAGGTTAGGCGAGATTTCAAAATCCACTAACACCATAACATTAACAGTTAAAAATATATATCCCGGCGCCGTTATTACCGGCGAGGTCATTTTATCCAAGACAAACGAAACGGTGTCATTCGGTATTATGAAAGCCACGGATACGGTTTCCACTTTCAATATAGATAATGTTCCGAACCTGAGCGCTATCGATTATTATATCAACGTATCTATGCCCAACTGGTTAAATGTTTCGTTAACTCCGGCTGTTCCGATAAATAAGGACTTAAACTTTGTCGTTGATTTTTCCACCGCCGTTCCTCCGATTAAAAATGTGGATCAAAATATAAATACGACGAAACAATCCTTATTTACCGGATATGTTTTCGATACCAACGGAGTTCCGATTTCAAACGTAAAAGTGACTTTATATAATCAATGTTCGCAAACTATACCGTGTAAAAACGTTAATTTATATACTTCCGAAAACGGAAGATTCGACGTTTACGAGCTTGATACCTTAGGCGAATCCTGGTGGGTTAGATTTTCCAAATTGGGTTATTTTTACGACGAAGAAAACGGCGGAAGCGATAATATCGTAAACAATGGAGTCTGGATTAAAAATTCTTACAATTACGTTATGCAAAAAGCCACCTATTCTTTGTCCGGTGTGATAACCAATTTCGGAAAACCTATAGCTTACGCGAAAGTTGTATTAAGAAACGATAGATGCGGCTGGCCGGGTGACGACTCTTATAGGGACAGGTGTACTGCTTCGGTTTTTTATGAAACATACTTAGACGGTCAGGGAAGATTTACTTTCAACGGCATTAACGACGGTAATTACTTTTTATCGGTAGAAACACCTTTTTGGAAATCCATAAACGAAGGTAAAGTACAAAACTGGGAATCGATAGATAGCGACGATATAAGAATATCGGTTTCCTCATCCGGAGCCGTCTCTCCTTCAATGCCATACGCTAATCCTTGCGCTCCGGGCAGAGTTTGGCTTTTAGACTCTTCCGGAACCTGTAAAGGAGTTATGCCTTACGCCTTCGATGTCGGGGACGACAGTATTGTCACCGATTCTAAATTATACGGCAATTTAATATTGGCTACGACTTATACCATAAACGCTTCAAATCCTATTTTGATATCTTCTCAATCTCCAATTATCGTTTTAATCGAGCAGGATTGCAACGGACCATGCCAAAATAATAGAAAAGTTTTTACATCCGATCCTATATACGGAAGCTTTAATTCAAATATGATACCTTACGAAATAAACGCGGTTTCTACGGAAAATGGAGAGAAAATAAAATACAGCGTAAAAATCGTATCGGATAGATGGGCGAGTATTAGCAATTTCGATAACTCGGTTAAGTTCGATTATTTAAATATAAATAAAGACTTAAAATTGGCGCCGGCCGGAAGATTTACGGTAAGACTTAGAAAACCGGACGGAAGTTTTTTCATCCCCGCCAACGAACCGCTTTTTCCAAACGGGGTTGAGGTTAATTTTAAAGGTATAAACGTCGATTTCCAATACAGCGCTAATTTAGAATGGGAAACGGGAATTTTTGAATTGGCAAATATACCAGGGGGAAAATATAAAATGTATATAAATTTTAAAAGCACTTATGTGGCTTACGCTCCAATAGAAGTAGGAGATATAATAGTAAAACCAGGTAGCAGTACCGATCTAACCGCGGATATAAAAAACGGAGTTTTCGTTAAACCTCAAATTTTAGGCCTTCCATCACTTCCGTCTCCCAAATACGAATACTCCGTTATAGCCGTAGAAAGCGGCAAGAAAATGAATAGGGATTTGCTAAACGAACTTTTATTTTCGGAACCGAAATATTCTTTTGAGTACGACACGACCACGGCTAACTGGCCTATGATGGCTATGGACGAAGGATTATACGATTTTTATCTTATAGCATACTCTCATTACGAAGCGGACGATTATTTCGGCGAAAATAAAAACTTCGACCAATTTGTATATTTTATAGGCAGAAAAAAGAGTTTTGAGGTTAAAAAAGACGATAATAATCCTTTAATCGGTTCGTCCTCTCAACCTTTACCGGTTCAGATTACCGGAAGCATAGGCGGAAAGACCGTTTCCGGCTGGACTAAAGGAAAAGATATTTTTACGGCAAAAGATTACGAGAGATTGTTTTCTCAAATGGATGTAAATTATATAATTCCGCTTATACCTTCTATTATGATTTACGATTCCGCAGGCGAAATAAAAGCATTCGCTCATTCGCTTCCGGGAGGAGAAGTCCAATTTAACAACTTTATGAACTATATGATTTCAAAAGATTCCGCATCCGTTTTAACTCAAATAGAACAGGGAAGCTTTACATATAAAGTATGGGGGCTTGGAAACGGGAATTATACGGCGGTAATAACAAACCCGAACTATCCGATAATAACAAAACAAATCGCCGTATCCTCCGACATCGTATATAACATAAATTTCGACGAAGAAAAAATAAAAACATACGACATATACGGGGTCGTAAAATCATCGGCTTCTCAAGCTAACATAGTAAACGCTCTTGTATACATTAAAGGCAAAACAGTGGAGAAAAATACTTATACTAACGAAAACGGAGTTTTTGTTTTCGATAAGCTTCCTCCCGGAACTTACAGGATAGAAGTCTCAAGGGATGGGTTTGTTAAGACCGGCAAAAAAATAAACATAGACAATAAAACTTTAGATCTTGGAACATTTTATATTGCGCCTACCAATACAACGATATCCGGCAGAGTTTTGCTTTCAAGGTTTCCTCAACCCAAAACAAAAAAAGGGATTAAGGTTTACGCGTACGACGAAACATTGAATGTTACAAATCCTGAATCTTATCTTCCTACCATAGTTTCTTTGACAGACGACGACGGTAACTTTACTCTCGACGGGATAATAGCCGGTCATAATTATAGAGTCGTTATCTCGGAACCCGCTAAAATGACATATACGTCTTTAATATCTTCTTCTTCAATTATTTCTTCAACCGATAATAATATGGGAGAAATAGTTCTTTTAGATCTTCCGCCTCAGATACAATTGATAGTCAGAAAAAATCCCGACAACGAAAAAAAATCTCAGGTTGTAATTAAAAGCCCGAAAGAACTCAATTCTACTCCAAAATGCTATTATTCTCCGGGGACATATTTCGACGAAACCAATTCCGTTTCTTTGGCTCTTATACCCGGAACAAACAATACTTATTTGGGCGAATTTACAATATCGGCAAATCAAAGATATTATACGGTGAGAGTCGAGGTCGGAGATGTGATAAAGCTTCAAAAAGACATAATTTACGATTCTCAATCCAAAGTCAAAGCGGATCAGTACGCCTATGAGGCCGGGCTTATAGGCGGAGATATATACGTAGACGAAGAGAGAGAGGAATATTCGGGTATAACCTTTGACGCCGGGGCTTTAACTCAGTCTACCTCCTCGCTTTCCGCAAGTTATATTAAAGTAATGTCTTCGGGTGGAGACGAAGACCTTATAGGCGGATTTTTTAAAGCTCTTCCGAACGTAAGAACGATAAAGACGGCAAAAGGCGTTATGAATATATCCGACGCGATAAAAAATATTATGGCTTCGGAGGTATATACCATAAATCTCGAAAACGCTCAACCCAATAAATCTTTTACTCTAAATCTTCAGTACGATAAGGATAAAGTAATAGACCCCAACGGCCTTAGAATATATCAGTACGACGAAACATCGGGGCAGTGGAAAGAAATAAAAGGGAATTATAACGTGGATCCTATGATAGGGACCGTTTCGGTCGATGTGGCCAGCATAGAGAAAGCTTATGAAGACTCTAAAGACACTATATCTCCTTTTGGAAGAAAAAATCTGAAGATGAGCGGTATTTCTCCTTTGGGATATTACGTTCCGCAGTCAAACTCCTCTTCTCAAACCGGTCAATTCGCCGTTTTCGTATCAAAACCGCCGACTCTAACGGCCTATTCCGGTTCCTCATACGAAGTTTATAATTTGCCGAATCCTTTCAATTTAAAAAACAAAACGGTGACCATATCCTCCGACGGGGGAGCCTGGTATAGCGGGGCTTATGTTACCAGGGGAACCGTTATAAAATATTTTCTGCCTCAAGGAAAAAGCGGAAGTATGAAATTCGTAATATATAACATGGCCGGAGAAAAAGTCAGGACCTTGGACGAAGGGGTTAGAACCGGCGGAGAGATATATTACTCGGAGTGGGACGGTAAAAACGATAAAAACGAGGATGTGGCAAGCGGAGTTTATCTGCTTGTAAGTTTTATAAACGGAGAAAAAATAGGAAAACCGCACAAAATGGCCGTTATAAAATAAAAGTACGGAGGTAATATGAAGTTTTTGTTTTTTATTTTTTTATTTAATTTTCATTTTAATGTATATTCTTCCGAAGGGACTACGGGAGCCGCTTTTTTGAAAATTTCAAGGTCCGCAAGGGAATCCGCTTTGGCCGGGGCTTATTCGAGCGTCGGTAACGACTCCAATTCAATTTTTTCAAATCCGGCTTCTCTTGTTAAAACTTCTAAAAAAGAGTTTTCGTTAGGTTTTACAAGCTATATACAGGGCTCCAAATTGGGGCTTTTCAGCTACTCATGGGGTAAGGATGATTATAAAATTGGTTTGGGTTTATCTTTGTTTAATGTGGGAGATATAGAAAGAAGAGGAAGCGCCGATATCTCCGGCATTATGGATTCGGACGGGAGTTTTGATTCCAACGATATGGCTTTTATTTTCGGATATTCTAAGAAAGGAGTATTTAAAAATATTCTGGACGATTTGAGCGGAGGAGTTAATTTAAAAATAATAAGGTCCAAATTGGACTCAAAAACGGCTTATGCCCTGGCCGTAGATTTAGGTTTTTTATATGAGTACTCTAAAAATATGAATTTGGCTTTTACAATTTCAAATTTGGGGACCGGGATGAAATTTGACGAAGAGTCGGATCCTCTTCCTTTAAGTTTAAAAGCAGGTGGGTATTATTCAATTAAAGAAAACTTTAAACTAATAGGAGAGATTGAAGAATATATAAACGATTCGAAGTTTTATCCGTCCGTCGCTTTCGAATATATGTTAAAAGAAAGTTTCGCTTTAAGGGGAGGATACAGGTTCGGATACGACACATCCAATTTGGGCTGGGACGCGGGGCTTTCGATAGGTTTTGGGGTAATCACATCGGATGTGGGCTTTAATTACGCTTATGTTCCTTTCGGGGAGCTGGGAGATACGAACAGATTCGATATAGTTTTTAAATTCTAATATCTGTTGAAATTGTTTTATTTAATTGTTATCATTTATTTATGGAAAAACGGGAGGGATTATGAAAAAAATTTATTTTATTTTCTTTTTATCTTTATTTTTTGTCGGATGCTTTAGAAGCGAAAAGAATATAGGAACCGATAATAATCCGTTAATATTGGCTCTTTCAAAACCTTATTTTGAAAACTTGACTCGGGAAGATATGAAAATGTTTGAAGACGGGCTAAAAAGATATTCGGGTTTAAATGTAAAGCTTAAAACCGTGGCCGATTCGGTGGAAATAATAGAAAATTTGGGCGGCAAAAAAGCGGATCTGGCTTTTTTGACTATAAACGAATATTTGATAGGGAGAGAAGAGTATAAGATTATACCGGTATTGCAGTTTGTAAGAAGAGGCGGGGAAAAGGAGTATTACGGAGTTATAGCCTCTTTGAATAAAAATATAAAAAACTTAAACGATATAAACGGCAAAAAATTCGGCTCAAGAAACGTATATTCCATTTCAAGCTTTGTTTTACCTTCAATACTTTTTGTAAAAGGCGGAATAAATCCGGAGTTTGTCTTTTCCGATTCTTATGAGGAAAGTTATAAGATGATTAAAGAAGGCAAGATAGATGCGGCCGGTTTTTATAAGCATTTTGCGATAAACCACAAAGACCTTAACATAATATACGAGATAGGTCCCATACCTAACGAGCCGGTGGTATGCAGAAAAGAAATGAAGTCCGATATTTGTGAGAGAATTAAAACTACGCTTTTATCTATGTCCAGAGATAAAGATTTCTCTGGAATATTTAAAAAAATGGCCGATATAGACGGTTTTTCCGAAACGGATGTAAAAAAATACGCGGAGATTCATAACACCGTTAAAAACTACTCGAAAGGAATCTATTCTTTAATACCCGACGGGATAAAAATAAGGAAACTTAACGAGGATTATAGTTTTAATTAAGTCGTATTATTCTTTTGAAAATATTTATATAATTTAGGGGTTATTCTTATATTTAATTTGTAAAAATATGGGAAATAAGACCTAAACATATATGGTAATAAAGATATTTGAATTTTTTTTGTTTTGTGATATAAATTAAGCAGGAGGATTTATGAAAAAAATTATTTTCTCGGGTTTGTTTATGTCTCTAACCTCTATGGTATTTGGAGAATTTGAAGGTACGAATATAACAAAAATAAAAGAGCTGGATAATATTTCAAACCCCAAACTTATAATAGATGCCAAATATTCCAAAGCTTATACAAACATATGGATGAACGTTTATGTAAACGAATCTATAAAGGAGATAAACGCTTACGATTATTCCAAACAGATAGAGATAAGAGTAAGAAAAGTTTTCGATACGAATTTTGAGGCAAGCTTAAATGTGGATAGAAAGTTTGAGTATCTAAATATAAGAAAATTTTCAAACGCTTATGAATTTTCGAATTATAACGGAAATCTTAGAATGGCCAGATGGGGAGAAAGCTACGATATAACCGGAAATGTAAAAGACGAAAACGGGAAATATAAATATATCAATTTGACTGTCTTTAAAAGATTTTCGGACGAATTTTCATTCGCTGTAAACACTGCCGGTCTTAATATTTATTTCGATAAGTATTCCGTTAACGGCAACTTTGACGAAACCGTTTATTCCAAAAAAATCGTTTCTTATATAATAAGTATGGTTTTGACAGTAGAAGCGGATAATATGGGCGACAAGACAAGGCCTGAAGATAAAAATTAAAGTTTTACCACGATAGGTTTGTGTTTTTTTGCATTATTTTCGTCTAAAATACAGTAAGAGGCTATTATTATAAGGTCGTCTTTTTCGCACAATCTCGCGGCCGCTCCGTTTATTTGTATCTCTCCGTCTTTGCCGTATATTACGTATGTCGTAAATCTCTCGCCGTTATTTATGTTATATATGTCGACTTTTTCAAATTCCTTTATTTTTGCCTTATCGCATAGTTTTTTGTCTATGGTTATGGATCCTTCATAATTTATATCTCTCGCCGTAACTTTCGCTCTGTGTATTTTGGATTTTAGCATTTCTATTAACATTATTCCTCCGAATTGATTTTTATTATTTCGTTTAACCCGTAGAGAGTTAAATCTCCGTTTGTTATATCGAAAATTTTAGATTTTTCATATATTCTGGAAAACCCCCCGGTTCCTATCACCTTAGTCGTCTTGTCTTTAAAAAAATCTTTTTTTATCTTTTCTGTTATTGCGTATATGCCGTAGTAATTTAGAAAGTATATTCCGCTTTGTATCGCTCCGTTTGTGTTATTTATATCAATATTTTCCATAGGTTTTATCTCTATCGATGGAAGTTTCGCGGTATTTAAAAATAAGGATTCGGTTTGGATTTTAGGCCCGGGTATTATAAGCCCTCCAAGATATTCTTTTTTTTCGGTAAGTATGTCGAATGTCGTGGCGGTACCCATATCTATTATTATGTAGTTGCCGGATCCGTAAAGTTTTATTGCGCCTATGCAGTTTGTTATTCTATCCGCGCCGACATCGGAGGGGTTTTTATATTTTATATTTATCCCGGTTTTTATTCCAGAGGATACGAATAGCGGTTCGGTTTCGAAATATTTGATAATGGAATTTCTTAATGTGTAATTTAGTCTGGGAACCACGCTCGATACGCAAGATTTAATATCTTTAATCTCTTTCTTTAGGTTTTCTCTTATTACCGATTTTAAAAATATTCCAAATTCGTCCGAAGAGAAGTCGTTTTTGGAGCTCTTCCTGAATGTAAAAAGCAATTTTTCTTTATCGAATACTCCCCCGAATATCTGAGTGTTTCCGACATCTATTACAAGATTCACATCTCCTCCTTTTCCAATATCTTCGACAGCCTCTTTGCAAGTTCTTTTGGGTTTTCAGCCTTGGAAATTTTTTTCGCGCTTTTATATATGTTAAATATGTGTTTTGATTTTTTTATTTGGGATGTGTCGTTATGAACTACTATATCCGCTTTAATTTTTTCGATTTTGGTCGCGATTTCTTTTGCGGTTCCGTTTGATGTCAATTTAAAACCCACTATGATTATTTTTTTGTTTTTTGAATAATCCTTTAATCTGTCTAATATTTTGAAGTTTTTTTTAAGGATTATTTGTATCGTTTTGGATTTTGAATCTATTTTTTCTTTTAAAGGAGTTTTAAAAAATTTGTCGTTTATTTTGATTTTTACAGGCGAGTAATCGCTTACCGCGGCGAGATGTACTATTGCGTCGTAATTCTTTTTTGAAAGCTCTTTTTTTATTAGTCGGTTTAGAGAATTAAAATCGGAAAAGTTTAATATTCTTATTTTTCTAAGATTTTTTGGAATATATCTTGCGGTTACGGAGGTAAGATATGTTATCTTATTTTTTTTAGATAAGTAATCGGCTAAGCAAGTTGCGGTTTTCCCGCTTGATATGTTTGTTAGAAATCTCACGCTATCTATCTGCTCTACGGTCCCGCCGCCGGTTATTAAAATCTTCATAAATATTTTTCTATCGTTTTTATTATTTTTTTAGGCTCTAAAAGTCTTCCTTTTCCTTTAGCTCCGCAGGCTAAATAACCTTTTTCCGTTTCCAAAATTATAACCCCGATTTCTTTTAGTTTTTTTAAGGATTTTTTAGTTATCGGATGTTCGTACATATTTTCGTTCATAGCCGGGAATATTATATACGGTTTTTCTTTTATCTTCCAGGACAGAAAATTGGTGGTTACATAATCGTCCGCTATTCCGGATGCCAATTTGTTTATAATATTGGCCGTAGCCGGACAAAGTATTGATATGTCGGCCCACTCGGATAGTTCTATATGTTTGGTATAAACTTCTTTTTCAAACATATCGCATAAAACAGGTCTTTTGGTAAGCCCTTCCAAAGTGGCTTTTCCTATAAACTCCAAAGCGTTATTGGTGCATACGCATTGAACCGAGCATCCTTTTTGAATTAATCCGGATATTACAAAACAGGCTTTATAGCAGGCTATCGAACCGGAAAGAGAAAATATTATGTTTTTGTTTTTCATTCTTTTCTCCTTGATATTTTTATATTGTCTATCAATCGGACGTTTCCTAATTTTGCGGCTACGAATCTCCTATCGTTAATTGTTTCCACGTATTCCACTTTAAATCCGTTTTCGTTAAGAATTTTTTTTACCGATTCGTCCGATATGTTTTTTACCATCGTTTCGAATATTAAAGAAGCTTTTTTTCTTTCTTTGGGATTTAATAATAAATTTCTCGAGCTTTTGGCCAATCCGTCCGGTTCTCTCACCGTTGGACAAGCCACTATTTCTATGTCGAGAAAAAAAGCTTTTGCCATTTCTTTTATTAAAACGTATTGTTGATAATCTTTTTCTCCGAAATATGCCTTATCCGGTTTTACTATATTAAACAATTTCATAACTACGGTTAAAACTCCGTCGAAATGCCCCGGTCTAAATTTTCCGCATAGTTTTTTTGAAAAATCGGTTTCGGTCAATTTATATCTGTATCCATCCGGATAAATTTCTTCATAAGATGGCGTTATTAGTATATCGACTTTTTCGTCGGATAATAATTTAATGTCTTTTTTTAGCGGTCGAGGATATTTTTTTAGGTCGTTTTTGTCGTTGAACTGGGTTGGATTTACGAATATGCTTACGATAGTAATCTCGTTTTCCAATTTAGATTTTTTTATTAAAGATAAATGCCCCTCGTGTAACGCTCCCATAGTAGGAACGAAGCCTACGGTTTTTTTTATTTCTTTTCTTCTATTTTTGAATTTTTTAATATCTTTAAATATTTCCATTTCGCTCTCCTTTTACATCCGAATCGAATTTATTTAAAGCATTCAATATTTTTTCGTCGAGTCTTTCGTATACTCTGGCGAAAGAAGGAGGAGAGGGGAAAAGACCTAATATGTCGTTTATTACCAGGACCTGACCGTCGGTATCTTTTCCGCTTCCTATCCCTATTACCGCTATTTTCAGTTTTTTGGAAATTTGCATAGCTATACTTGCTTCGACGCATTCAAGCACTACTGAAAAACAACCAGTTTTTTGCATTTTAATCGCGTCTTTTATCAAATTATTAGCTTCTTGTTTTTCTTTTCCTCTTTTGGAATAATTTCCCAGATATTTAATATACTGAGGGGTAACTCCCAAATGTCCCATAACAGGTATCCCTGATTCTATTATTTCTTGTATAACCCTTTCCTGACCTTTTATGTTTTCTATCTTAACGGCGTCGGCCCCGGCTTTTATCAAATTTCCTGCGGTTTCTATCGCTTTTTGAATTCCTTTTCTTGTGGAAAGAAAAGGAATATCGGTTATTATTATTTTTTCATCTCCCAGTCCTTTTTTCACCGCTTCGGTATGTCTTATCATCATCTCTTCGGTAGCGTATATAGTCGAAGAATAGCCGTATACGGTCATAGATAGACTATCTCCTACAAGAACCGAATCTATTTCGGATTTGGAAATTATTTTAGCAAAACAGTAATCGTAGCAGGTAATCATGGATATCTTATTTCCTTTTTTAAAACTGTAAAAATCGGTTATTTTCATTTTATCTCCCCGTAAATTCTAACATTCCTTTATATAGGTTTAAAAGCTTCGTTTTTTTAAGGGCTTTTAAATGTCTTTTTATCGTTTCGCCGTCTTTTCTCTCTATAGGCCCTGTAACTTCGCCGGTTTTTAAAAAGTTGTTTAAATTTTTTAAAAATGCCTCTTGCAAATATTTTTTTGGTATTTTGAATTTCTTCCCCATTAAACGGGAAAAATCTCTAAGCATAATCAAAGGAAAATTGAAGTAAATCGAAACGATGGCGTGATAATAAGGTTTTTGGTAAGTATTTATTTTTATGATTTTGTTTTTAAACCATTTCAAATTCGATTTTATATATTTTGGATTTTCGGATGTAAAAATAATTTTTTCAAATTCTTTTTGAGTTAAAGGTTTTTTTGAAAAAGAGTATAGAGGATGAAGAGATATTATGTTTTTAAAAGTTAAAGCTCCGGAAAAGTGAAATAGTTTTTTGTCTTTGATTAATTTGCGATTTTTGAGGTAAAACTTTTTGATACTGTCGTCTTTTGTAAGTATGAAAAGGGTTTTGGCTTTTTTTATGGATTTTTCGTTTAGATAGGTTTTTCTGTACGGTATTATCTTATTTTTTAAGCCGATAGATTTCAAGTAATTCGAAAAGTTGATAGCGGCTTTTGAATTACCTATTATAATAATTTCGCTCATAATCGGTAGCGGCCTCAAAGGTCCGCTCCGATTATATTATATATTTTTTGAAAAAAAATTTAAATTTGATATAAATTATAAATACGGGGCATAGCTCAATTGGATAGAGCGCTCGCTTTGGGAGCGAGAGGTTCCCGGTTCGACCCCGGGTGCCCCGATTTTTTTTTTTTTTTAAAATTTGTTATAATTTAAAAAACGGAGATGGAGCTCTCCTCAAACCGTCTTTTAGGCTGATGGCTCCTAAATTTAAATTAAGGAGGGGTAGATGAAAAATCATAGAAGAGGGTTCACCTTGATAGAGTTATTGGTCGTGGTATTAATTATAGGAATACTTGCGGCTATGGGAATTCCGCAGTATTTTAAAGCGGTAGAGCGCTCAAGAGTATCGGAAGCTACTAATATATTTTCAAACATAAAAAACGCTCAGGAAAGGTTTTACTCGAGAAAACTTAACTATACAAACAACTGGGACGATGTGGACATAACGGTTAAAAACGCAAGCGGTACCGACTGTACAGGTACTGCAGCGTGTACTTTAAAATATTTTAACGTTCAGATAGTTTCCAATTCAAACGCCAACTTTTTAATAAACGCTACAAGGCTTGCCACAACTCAAAGGTATGGCGCCTATGTTATAAACTATTTAGGTCCTAATGGAACTATGGGTTGTAATAATACTTATTGTACCTCGGAACTTATAGATTAATATTACGTAAAAATGTATTTTAAGATTAAAAGGAGCGGATTATTCCGCTCCTTTTTTATTTTGTTATACAATTGTTTTTTAGTATTATCGTTAGAATAATAGTTGTTATATAAGTTTTTATTTTTAAGTTCAAATAAACCATTAAACCATTTGCTTTTAAAAAATTTATAAAATATAATCCTATTTGAACTTTATAAAGATATGTTTAGAAACTTATTTATTGCATATCCAAAATTTAAAATCAGTTCAATTATTTATTAACTGAGTAATTTATGGGATTTTAATCATATTTTTTATTATCTAATGCGAAGTATTGACAATATGTCTGTTAATTTTGTAATATTAAAAATTAGTACCAATAAAAGGAGGGTATAAAATGTATGACAAAGAAAAATATTAGAAAAGGGTTCACATTGATAGAGCTTCTCGTTGTCGTATTGATTATCGGAATATTGGCGGCTATGGGAATTCCGCAGTATTTTAAAGCGGTAGAGCGCTCAAGAGTATCGGAAGCTACTAATATATTTTCAAACATAAAAAACGCTCAGGAAAGGTTTTACTCGAGAAAACTTAACTATACAAACAACTGGGACGATGTGGACATAACGGTTAAAAACGCAAGCGGTACCGACTGTACAGGTACTGCAGCGTGTACTTTAAAATATTTTAACGTTCAGATAGTTTCCAATTCAAACGCCAACTTTTTAATAAACGCTACAAGGCTTGCCACAACCCAAAGATACGGAGCTTATGTGATAAACTATTTAGGTCCGAGCGGTACTATGGGTTGTAATAATACTTATTGTACTTCGGAGCTTATAGACTAACCAAAATCTTGAGAAAGTCTAATATTTAAGGGAGCGGTATAACCGCTCCCTTATTTTTTATACAGATATATTTTTGGTTTAAAATTTTTATAAAATATAGAAAGGTATTTGAATAAGGAGAATGATATGAAAAAAATTTTAACCGCTAAAGAAGTCATAACGCAGGTTAAAGATGGTTCTTCCATAATGGTTGGCGGATTTATGGTATGCGGCCATCCTTTTACATTAATGGAAGAGCTTTTGAAAAAAAACGTTAAAAATCTTACTATTATATCCAACGACGCGGGTTTCCCAGATAAAGGAGTTGGTAAGTTAATAGTAAACGGTCAGGTTTCTCACCTTATAGCTTCTCATATAGGTTTAAATCCTATAGCTGGGCAAAAGATGAATAGCGGGGAGATGAGAGTGGATCTTGTACCTCAAGGCACATTGGCCGAAAGAATTAGAGCAAAAGGAGCAGGGCTTGGAGGGATACTAACACCTACAGGTGTAGGAACCGCCGTTGAAAATGGGAAAGAGAAAAAAAACATAAACGGCAGAGATTATCTTTTGGAGTTGCCTTTGGGAGCGGATTTCGCTTTTATAAAAGCGAGTATTGCTGATAAGAACGGGAATTGCTTTATTGCAAAAGCCGCTAAAAATTTTAATTTGATTATGGCAATGGCAGCAGATTATGTGGTGGCGGAGGCCGAAAAAATAGTGGAAGTCGGGGAGCTGGATCCGGATATGGTAACGGTGCCTTCGGTATTTGTAAAAGCAATAGTTAAAGCGGAAATTAACGGTTAAAAAGGAGAAGTTATGGACGATAAAGAATTAAAAAGAATCAGAATAGCAAAAAGAATAGCAAAAGAATTTAAAGACGGTTCTATAGTAAACCTTGGTATAGGAATGCCTACTCTTGTGGCAAATTACATACCTTCCGATAAACAAGTACTGTTTCATTCAGAAAACGGTTTTATTGGACTCGGTCCCGAACCGGATAAAAATTCCATAGACAAAGATATTGTAAACGCCGGAGGAAAACCTGTAACTATAGTAAAAGGCGGATGCTTCTTTGATTCTTCAATGTCTTTTTCCATAATAAGAGGCGGACATCTGGATTATACCGTTTTGGGGGCACTGGAGGTGGATGAGGAAGGAAATTTGGCAAATTATATGATACCGGGTAAAATGGTTCCAGGGATGGGTGGCGCGATGGATCTGGTCGCTGGAGCCAGAAACGTAATAATAGCAATGGAACATACAAATAAAAACGGCGAGCCAAAGATTTTAAAAAAATGTACATTGCCTCTTACCGCAAAAGGAGAGGTTGATATAATAGTAACGGAATTAGCTTTTATAAGAGTGACTAAGAAAGGGCTTGTCTTGGAAGAAATAGCGGAAGATACTACGGTTGAAGAGGTTATTAAAAACACTCAAGCGAGACTTGAGGTTGCGGGTAATCTTAAGAGATTTTAGGAGATTATATGGATAAAGTAATAATAACATGCGCCGTTTGCGGAGCCGAGACTACGAAGGAAAAATGCCCGAATCTTCCGATAACTCCGAAGGAAATAGCCGATTCTACTTACGAGGCGTATCTTGCCGGAGCAAGTATAGTCCATTTGCATGTTAGAAATAATGACGGAACTCCGACTCAAAGCGTAGAAGTTTTTAAAGAAGCAATAACTCTTATAAGAAAAAAATGCGATATAGTAATAGAGATAACCACGGGCGGGGCGGTTGGTATGACGCCAGAGGAGAGAATAGCGCCTGTTAAACTTGAACCGGATATGGCTTCTTTGGATTGCGGTACTGTTAATTTCGGAAACGATTATATAGTAAACACTTTGCCTATAATGAAAAAATTTGCCGAAGAGATGAATAAATATAAAGTTAAACCGACGCTTGAATGCTTCGATTTGTCACATATACTTTCATCTCAGATACTTATAAAAGAAAATCTTATAAAACCGCCTTATCATTATGGATTTGTTATGAATGTTCCCGGAGCTTTGGGATTTAATTCTAAGCAGCTTTCCATTATGATAGACCATATACCTTTGGAAAGCGAATTTACGGTTATGGGTATAGGTAAAGCTCATATACCGGCGGTTTATTCCGCCATAGCTTTCGGAGGTCATATAAGAGTCGGTTATGAAGATAATATATACTATTCCAAAGGCGTTGTCGCCAAATCCAATGCGGAGTTTATAGAAAGAGCCGTAAGGCTTGTAAAAGAAGCTCAAAAAGAGGTGGCAAAGCCTATTGATGTTAGGAAGTTTTTTAAACTAAGAGATTAACGGGAGGATTTATGGCGGTTAATGAAAAATCTAACGGTTGTCCGTTTGGAACCCATAGAGTTATAGAACCCAAAAACGTTTTGCCTCAGCCGGCATTAAAAATAGATAATAATATGGATTATATGTGGGATAACGAAATAATGGTCAACGTAATGACCTTAAACATAGACTCGGCAAGTTTCACTCAGATAAAAGAAGAACAGAAAGGGAATGAAGAGAATATAAAGAGAAGAATATTGGAAATAGTGAATCAAAAGGGTAAGATGCAAAACCCGGTTACGGGCTCTGGAGGTATGTTTATAGGAAAAGTTTTTAAAATAGGCTCTAAACTGAAAGGAAAAATAGATTTAAAAGAAGGGGATAAGATAGCAAGTCTTGTTTCTCTTTCTTTGACACCGCTTAAAATAAATAAAATACTTGGAATTAAAAAGGGAACCGAACAGGTTAATGTGGAAGCCAAAGCCGTTCTTTTTGAAAGCGGTATATATGCAAAAATCCCAAATGACATACCGGAAAAATTGGCTCTTGCGGTTTTAGATGTGGCCGGAGCTCCGGCTCAGACCGATAGACTTGTAAAACCGGGAGACACCGTGGTAATAATAGGAGGAGGCGGGAAATCCGGCATATTATGCTCATACTCCGCTAAAAACAGAGCCGGAGTTACCGGTAATGTTATAGGAATAGAATATTCGGATGCGGGAGTAGAAAAAATGAGAAAAATGGGTTTTTGCGATTTTGCTTTAAAATTAGACGCTACAAACGCCGTTTCTTGTTATAAAGAAATTTATAAAATAACGGGCGGAAAAATGGCGGATGTTGTGATTAACTGCGTAAATGTTAGCAATACCGAAATGTCAAGCATACTTATGACAAGAGAAAGAGGAACTGTTTATTTCTTTTCTATGGCAACCAGTTTCACAAAAGCGGCTTTAGGTGCTGAGGGTGTAGGGAAAGATATAGATATGATAATAGGCAATGGTTATATGAAGGGGCATGCTGAGATTTCACTAGATATATTAAGGAAAAGCAAAATTATAAGAAAAGAATACGAAAAACACTACGCTTAGGAGGAAGGATGAAAAAAGAATTTAAAAAGGTGGAGTGGAAAGATATTCCTTTATGGAAAAACATAACGGAAGAACAGTGGTACGATTATAAATGGCAGTTATCCAATACCATAAAAGACATAGAAACCTTGAAAAAAGTGGCGTATATAGATAAAGAAGAGGAAGAGGATTTGAAAAATGTTTTAAAAAAGTTCAGGATGTCCATAACTCCTTATTATGCGGCGTTAATGGATAAAAAAGATAAAAAATGTCCGGTAAGAATGCTTGCGGTTCCTTCTCATAAAGAGCTTATAGACGCTCCCGAGGACCTATCCGACCCGCTTCATGAGGACGTAGATTCCCCTGCCCCCGGACTTACTCACAGATATCCTGATAGAGTTTTGTTTTTGGTTACCAATATTTGTTCCATGAACTGCAGACACTGCACCAGAAGAAGGCTTGTAGGGTTTGAAGATGTTCATATGTCCTGGGAAAACATATCTAAAGCCATAGAATATATCAAAAATGCGAAAGAAGTAAGAGATGTATTAATATCGGGCGGAGACCCTTTCGTTTTAATGGACGATATGCTTGAAAAAATAATAAGCGAGATAAGAAAAATAGAACATGTGGAAATAATAAGAATAGGAACAAGAACCCCCGTGGTTATGCCTATGAGAATAACGGATAATCTTGTTAATATGCTAAAAAAATATCATCCGATTTACGTAAATACGCACTTTAATCATCCGAAAGAAATAACATTAGACGCAAAAATAGCCTGCGAAAAACTGGCGAATGCCGGAATACAATTGGGCAATCAAAGCGTTCTTTTAAGAGATTTAAACGATTGTCCTCAGACTATGAAAAGATTGGTTCACGAACTTTTGATGATAAGAGTAAAGCCTTATTACATATACCAATGCGACCTTTCCATGGGAATAAGCCATTTCAGAACTTCGGTATCCAAAGGCATAGAAATAATAGAAAATTTAAGAGGCCATACCACCGGCATGGCGGTTCCAACATTTGTAGTCGACGCTCCCGGAGGAGGAGGGAAAATACCGGTTATGCCCAATTACCTTATATCCATGTCCGATAAAAGAGCGGTTTTGAGAAATTATGAAGGGGTTATAACGACTTATACCCAGCCCTCGGATTATAAAACCAAAGAATGCGATTGCGAATATTGTAAAGACGAAAATTATAAACCGATGGACGGCGTGGCGAAGCTTTTAAACGGAGAGAAACTTACGCTGGAACCGGCAAACCTGATAAGAACCAAAAGACATAAAAAATAAATATCGTATTCTTATTTTATGGAGTTGTCTAAAAAAGTCACTTTTATTACCGGTTTTGAAAAAAACTGCGGTAAAACCACCTTTTTAAATTATCTTCTTTCAAAATACGATTCCAACAAAAAAATAATGTGTCTTACGGTGGGTCTGGATTACGACGGTAAGGGTATTTTAGACGATGATTACAAGCCCAAGGTATATGTTAAAAAAAACTGGAAGGCTTTAACCAATACCTCTTTTTTAAAGTCGTTTAATTTTTCTTACGAAATAAACGATGTTTACGACACGGATGTTATGGGGGGAAAACCGGTACTCATAACCCCTAAATACGATTCTTATATCAAGCTTTCATCCCCCGGCCCGGACCTTTTAAGAATACTTGATTCTCAAAAATTTAATGTCGAAAGATTTTTTATAGACGGAGCTTTCGATAGAATAACCCAGATATCGAGGTTGGAGGGTTCGGAGTTTTACTATGTTTTTAAAGTAAACGCTTCCAATATGGAAACTGTATCCGATAAAATAAAACTTCTTAACTCTTTTATGACCGCCGAAATAAAAAGGCAAAATATGGATTTTTTAAACGAAACTAAAAAAGATTTTGAAGTTTTCGGCGATACCCTTTATTTAAAAGGAGCCCTTACTTACTCTAAAATAAAAGGCTTTCCGTCAAATATAAAGAACATCGTAATTTCGGATTTTACGAAGGTTTTTTTGGGTTATAACGATTGGGTTTCTTTTAGCCAAAAATATAAAGTCTTATTCTCTTATTCTTTTAAATTTTGCGGATATGTCATAAATTTATATGATATTAGTATAAAAGATTTCGAGTCGAGGTTTGATAAAAAAATAACCTCAAAGTTTATTTATAACCCATATGAACATAGAAAAATATTGTGAGTTTGAGTATATAAAAAAAGAGTTTAAACCGTCGACAAGTTACGGGAAAATATATAAGGAAAATCTTAAAATAATTTCGTCTCCAAAAGAATTGGAAAAAAAATACGACGCTATAGAAAAGGCGCTTGAAATAAGGAAAAAAAAGAGATTTAATTACGATAAAATAAAATATCATCTGAAAAACGTTCCTCATATAGATATCGAAAAAGAGTTTTCGGATATATCGGATATTTTTATTTGCAAAAAATTTATAAATAACTATACGGCGATATGCGGGTTGTTAAATAAAAAAGAGAAAGATTTTTTCGGTTTCTGTTTCGATTTTAAAGAGCTTTACGATATTTTGAATATCGACGGTTTTAGCGATAGTTTTTATTTAAGCGATAAATACGATAAAAGACTTGAGGAGGTTAGAAACGAAATATCCGAAATTTCGAAAAAAATAGAACACACCAAAAAAGAATTTTTAGAAAAAATAAAAAAAGATACGGGAATTTCTCCGGTCGAGGATTTCGCTGTCGTAGAATCTCTGGATATCAAGAAAAATTTTGCCGACTATTTCAATATAGAAATATACGATTCTTCTAAGTTTGTTTTAAAACCCAAGTATCCCATAGAATACATTGAACTTATCCAAAAAAGGGAAAAAATTTTATCGGAAGAAAAGAAGATAGAAGCGGAAGTTATTAGAAAACTGATAGAAAAAATAAATCGTTTTAAAAACGAAATTTACAGATCCATTTCCGCCGTCCTTAATCTGGATATAGCCGTTTATTCGGCGGAACTTGCCGTTAAATATTCTCTTAAAAGACCGCAATTCGGATTTAAATGCATAAAAGTAACCGAAGGTTTTTTTATTCCTCTTAAAGAAGAACTGAGTAAAATAGGTGTAAATTACGTTCCGCTTAGTTTTACGTTCGATAATAGGATAAATATAATTCAGGGTTCAAATATGGGAGGGAAAAGCGTGGTTTTAAAAACCGTCGGAGTTTTGCAATTAATGGCCCAATGCGGTTTTTTTGTTCCGGCGAAGGAGTTTAAGACGCAGGTTTTCGATTCTTTATACGCTTTGACTCAGGATGAGATAACAAAGGGTCTATCCAATTTCGCTATGGAGATATACGATTTTATAAGGGTTTATAAAAATATAGAAGAAAAGAAAGTATTAATTTTGGCGGATGAGTTCGCCAAAACCACCAACGTATCCGAAGCGGTCTCCTTGATAAATTCCATAGTCGCCGATTTTTCCCAAAGAAAAAATGTTTTCTTTTTCCTGGCGACCCACTTTTCCGGCATATCCGATTTTAATAACCTGGATTTTTTAAGGATGAAAGGGTTTAATAAAAATAAATATCAAAATTTTTCGGATGAGAGAAAAGAAATGGATATTTCGGATAAAATAAAAATAATAAATAAGTTTATGGATTACGAGATAATAAGGATAAAAAACTCTTCATCAAATCTAAGCGACGCGCTTGAGATATCCAAAATAATAGGTTTGGATAAAAAAATATACGAAAACGCGTTGAAATTTTTGGAGGGAAAGTATGAAAACTCGAAAAGCGAAAAAAAACCTTAAAAAAACAGAAATACTCGGGCTTGAATTTAAAAAAATAGAAAAAGCTCGCAAATTGAGCGACGGAATAACCGCAAATGTTCAAAAATATATAAACCTTCATACCACCACCACTATAGAAAGAGCAACATTAAGACTTCTAGGAGCTGATGGGGCAGATAAAAACGGAGTTCCGGTTCCGAATATTATAGTGGATAAGATGAAAGACAAAATATCGGAGGGGGTTAGCAAGTATTATTTGAACGCTTTAGTAAAATCGGGCAAAACCCCGGGAGAGTTAAACAACGAAATAGCAAACGGCTTAGACATATCTAAAATGGAGTTGGGGGATGAGTCTAAAATAAAATCCAAGGCAAAAGAGATGGTTGAAGCTTTGGACAAACGACTTAGCGAAAACGTTAAGTTTAGAAATCAAAAAATAAAAGAATATTCCTCTAACGAAAAGAAGCCGTGGATATATGTAATAGTCGCCACCGGAAATATTTACGAAGACGTAAAACAGGCTCAAGCCGCGGCGATGGAAGGAGCGGATATAATAGCGGTTATAAGAACCACGGCTCAAAGCCTTCTGGATTATGTCCCTTACGGAGCCACAACCGAGGGTTTCGGCGGAACCTATGCGACTCAGGAAAATTTTAGAATAATGAGAAAGGCTTTGGACGAGGTCGGAGATAAATTGAAGAGGTATATAAGGCTTGTTAATTACTGTTCGGGGCTTTGTATGCCGGAAATCGCGGCTATGGGGGCTATGGAAAGATTGGATATGATGTTGAACGATTCTATGTATGGAATTTTATTTAGAGACATAAATATGTATAGAACTTTTACCGACCAGTTTTTTTCGAGAATGATAAACGCTTCCGTAGAAATAATAATAAACACGGGGGAAGATAATTATCTTACCACCTCCGACGCGGTGGAAAAAGCCCATACGGTTTTAACCTCTCAGTTTATAAACGAGAGTTTCGCAAAAAGGGCGGGTATGAAAGAAGATCTTATAGGCCTGGGTCACGCTTTTGAGATGAATCCCGATATTAAAAACGGATTTTTGTTGGAGTTTTCTCAGGCTTTGATGGCCAGAGAAATTTTTCCGCTACATCCTTTAAAGTATATGCCGCCTACTAAATTTATGACTGGAGATATATTTAAAGGATATGCTATGAACACTATGTTTAATTTCGTTACCAAAGCTACAAATCAAACAATACAGCTTTTAGGTATGCTTACCGAGGCCATTCACACTCCGTATCTTCAGGATAGATTTTTGGCTATAGAAAACGCAAAATACGTACATAATAATATAGCCGATTTTTTGGGCGAAGTTTCTTTTAAAAAGGACGGTATAATAGTTAAAAGGGCGAAACAAGTTTTGGACGAATCGGTTAAGATGCTTGAAGAAGTAAACAAGATAGGTCTTTTCGACGCCATAGAAAAAGGGATGTTTGCGGATGTAAAAAGGCCTAAGGACGGCGGGAAAGGTTTTGAGGGGGTTTTTGAAAAATCCGAAGATTATTTTAATCCCATAGAGGATTATTTAAAAAACAAATTAAAAATACGTTAAGGAGGTTTTATGAATCTCGTTAAACCTTACGGCGATACTTTAAACGACGGAGCCATGCAGATTTCTTTCACCCTGCCCGTTCCTTTCGGAGGCAAAGCAAAAGAATGCGCAAAACTTTATCTTGAAAAATTGGGTTTTAAAAAAGCGGATATCGTCCATATGGCCGAGTTAAGCGAGAGTTTCAGTTTCTTTGTGGCTTATGTAAAAACCGATGTGTCAATAGATTACGACAGCGTGGAATTCACCCCGGCTATAGATAAAGCCATGAGCATGGACGAGGTCAACGCTTTTATTAAAGAAAAGATAAAAAGAAAGGTTGTCGTTGTCGGAGCGGCCACCGGTTTCGACGCTCATACCGTAGGGATAGACGCCATAATGAATATGAAAGGATATAATCATCATTTTGGACTTGAAAGATATCCCATGATAGAGGCTATGAATATGGGGGCTCAGGTTCCGAACGAAAAACTCATTGAAACTGCTAAAAAAATAAATGCGGATGCCATACTTATATCTCAAATAGTTACGCAAAAAGATTCTCATATAAAAAATCTGACAAACTTCATAGAGCTTATAGAGGCCGAAAAACTGAGAGACAAATTTGTGCTCATAGTCGGAGGCCCGAGGATAAACAATAAGTTGGCTTTGGAGCTGGGGTTTGATGCGGGATTTGGACCAGGGACTTATGCCGAAGATGTGGCCACATTCATAGTAAAAAAGTTATACGAGAAAAAGGTTAAATAAATTTTATAATATAATTCCCGATTAAAAATGAAATCCTTATAAAACTCGTTTATTATTTTATTTTTAAAAAAATTTGTTAAAATACTTTTAGGAGGAGCAATGACCGCTCAAAAACTAAATCTTGAAAATTCGTTTAAATTATACGATGAAGCCCAAAAATTGATTCCCGGCGGAATGGCGGGTATAAGAAGACCTTATAATTTTGTCCCGGGGGAGTATCCCATATTTTTTGAGGAAGCCAAAGGCGGGAAAGTTAAAGACGCAGATGGAAACTGGTATATAGATATGTTATGCGCTTACGGTCCCATAATAATAGGGCATAGGGAAAAAGAAATAGATAAAGCGGTTATAGAGCAGATAAATAAGAAAGGTTTTTGTATGTCTCTGGTTCAGCCCGTGCAAAATATCTTAGCTAAAAAAATAACCGAAATAATTCCATGCGCCGAAAAGGTGGTTTTTGTAAAAACGGGTTCTGACGCTACGACCCTGGCCACCAGAATAGCGAGAGGTTTTGCCGGTAAAAATAAGATTTTGAGATGCGGATATCACGGATGGCACGATTGGTGCGTGGAGGTTAAAGGGGGAATACCTAAAAAGTTATACGAAGACGTTTTTGAGTTTCATTATAACGACATAGACGGGCTTGAAAAATTGGCAAGAGAACACAAAGACGACCTTGCAGCAATAATAATAACTCCGGTTGGTCATCCCCTTGCTCATCCCGTAGAGATGCCAAAAAAAAGGTATCTTGAAACGGTTAAAGAGATAGCCAAAAAATATAACGCGGTTTTGATATTCGACGAGATAAGGACCGGTTTTAGGTTTTCTATCGGCGGGGCTCAGAAATATTTCGGAGTAACTCCGGATTTGGCATGCTTTGGAAAAGCTATGGCGAACGGTTATGAGATAAGCATGGTTTGCGGAAAAAACGAGATTATGGATGTGGTTACTCCGCCCAATAAAGTATTTGTTTCTTCTACATATTTCCCAAACAGCACCGCTATGGTCGCGGCGTTAAAAACGATAGAGATTATGGAGAGAGATAATATACTCGACGAGGTCAGAAGAAAAGGCGAAATATTTTCTTCAAAGGTGGAAAAATATATAAACAAGAGAGGTTTGCCGGTTCAGTTTTCCGGCAGGCCTCTTATGCCTTATATAACTTTTAATAAAGACGATAAGGATATGTATAAAAAATACAGAACCGAGTTTTATACTCAGCTTATACGAAGAGGCGTGTTCTTGCAACCTTATCACCACGGATATGTTTGTTATAGACATAAGGATAAGGAGATAAAACATGCGGCGGATATGGTAATAGAGTCGCTGGAAGAAGTTTTTAAATAAAGGAGGAGATATGCATAGCGAAGTTTATATAATAGACGGTTTAAGAACTCCCATAGGAAGTTTCGGCGGAAGTTTGAAAGATTTTTCGGCCGCGAAATTGGGGGAGATAGTGGTAAAAAAACTTATAGAAAAAAATAAAATAAACCCGAAAGATATAAACGAGGTGATAATGGGTAACGTTTTGCAGGCGGGAAACGGAATGAACGTGGCAAGGCAGGTTCAGCTGGGCTCCGGCATACCGGTACAAAATACCGCAATGACGGTTAATATGGTCTGCGGTTCGGGGCTTAGAAGCGTGGCGATAGCATCTTCGCTTATTAAATCTCATGAAGCGGATATGATTATAGCCGGCGGAACTGAGTCTATGTCTATGGCTCCTTATCTTTTAAAAAACGCAAGATGGGGTTTTAGAATGGGCAACTCCGAAGCCGTAGATTGTATGATATACGACGGTCTTACCGACATTTTTAATAACTGCCATATGGGAATAACCGCCGAAAAGATTGCCGAAACTTACGGTATAACAAGAAAAGAACAGGACGAGTTCGCGGTAAAATCTCAAAACAAAGCGGAAAAGGCGATAAAAGAAGGAAAATTTAAAGAGGAGATAGCTGAAGTTTTAATACCTCAGAAAAAAGGAGATCCTATAAAATTTGATACCGACGAGTATCCGAAGTTTGGAACCACTATAGAAAAAATATCTTCTTTAAAACCTGCTTTTAAAAAAGACGGAACCGTTACCGCGGCAAACGCAAGCGGAATAAACGACGGAGCCGCTGCCGTAATTTTAGCGAACGAAGAAACCGTTAAAAAGTACGATTTTAAACCTTCTTTTAAAATCGTATCTTACGGTTATTACGGAGTGGATCCTATGGTTATGGGAATAGGTCCGGTTGAAGCCGTGAAATCGGCTTTAAGAAAAGCGAACTGGAAAATTAACGAGGTTGAGTTGTGGGAATTAAATGAGGCTTTTGCGGTTCAGTCCTTAGCGGTTATGAAGGATTTAGGGCTTAGCGGAGAAAATGTAAATGTAAACGGCGGAGCCATAGCACTTGGTCATCCGATAGGAGCAAGCGGAGCGAGAATACTTGTTACTCTTATGTACGAGATGAAAAGAATAAACGCGAAAAAAGGAGTCGCCGGGCTTTGCATAGGCGGAGGAATGGGAATTGCGATTTGTATAGAAAAAATATAAAATAAAATTGAGAGCCAAGGAGGTCTAAATGCCAAAAACCGGAAAAATGGAAGTGGATGAAACGAGATGCAAAGGATGTTATCTATGCGTTTCGGTATGCCCTAAAAAATGCATAGAGAGGTCGGATAAGTTTTCAAAAACTGGATATTATCCGGCTAAGTATAAAGGTAGCGATTGTATAGCATGTTTGAGTTGCGTTAAGATATGTCCCGACCTTGCTATAAAAATATACGAAATATAAGGAGTGACGAATATGAAGATATTAATGAAAGGAAATGAAGCGTTATCCGAAGGAGCGATTAGATCGGGTTGTAGATTTTTTGCCGGATACCCAATAACCCCTCAAAATGAAGTCCCCGAATATATGTCTTGGAGGCTTCCCGAAGTCGGTGGGGCTTTTGTTCAGGCTGAATCTGAAGTTAGCGCGATTAATATGATATATGGAGCGGCTTCCACCGGAGTGAGATCGATGACGAGTTCTTCAAGCCCCGGAATAAGCTTAAAACAGGAAGGAATATCTTACTGCGCCGGAGCCGATATACCGTTTCTTATAGCAAACGTTATGAGAGGAGGTCCGGGACTCGGAAATATCGCTGGCGCTCAGGGAGATTATTTTCAATCCACAAGAGGCGGAGGACATGGAGATTACAGGCTTTTTGTCATGGCGCCTCAGGGAGTTCAGGAGATGGCGGATTTTCCTTATTACTGCTATGAAGTCGCATACAAATATAGAATTCCCGCTATGATACTTGCCGACGGGGTAATAGGACAGATGATGGAGTCAATAGAATGGAAAACTCCGGAAATAGACCCGAAATCTTTGAAAGAGCCAAATTGGGCGATAGGCGTAAATAACGGCAGAGAAAAGAGAAGAATAACATCTTACGATTTAAGAGAAGGAATGCTTGAAAAGATGGTGCTTGAGAGAGTTAAAAGATACAAGGAAATAGAAGAAAAAGAAGTGAGGTGGGAAGAAAGAATGACGGAGGACGCGGAGATTGTTCTTGTCGCTTACGGTACAAGCGCCAGAGTAAGCGCAAGCGCCGTTAAGATGGCGAGAGAAAAAGGAATAAAAGCGGGGTTGTTCAGGCCTATAACTTTATGGCCTTTTCCGAAGAAACAACTTGCCAATCTGGCTAACAGAGTAAAAAATATACTTACGGTGGAGATGAGCTTAGGCCAGATGGTGGAGGATGTGAGATTGAGCGTAGAAGGCAGAGCCGATGTCCATCTTCACGCCAAACCGGGAGGATCTTTAATAGCCCCGGAAGAGGTTTTTGATTCGATAATTAAAATAACTAAAGAAGGAGTGAAAAATTATGCAACTATTAAATGAAAAACCGAAATCTTTACTCGATGTAAAAATGCATTACTGTCCGGGATGCGGACATGGAATAGTCCATAGACTGGTGGCCGAGGTTATGGACGATCTTAATATAAGAGAAAAAACCATATGCGTAGCGCCTGTAGGGTGTTCGGTGTTTGCCGATCAGTATTTTAACTGCGACGCCACGCAGGGTCCTCACGGTAGAGGACCGGCGATAGCCACCGGAATTAAAAGAGCAAAACCCGATACCGTAGTTTTTTCATATCAGGGAGATGGAGATTTAGCTTCCATAGGTATGGCGGAGATAATACATGCCGCGGCAAGAAACGAAAACATAACAATAATTTTTATAAATAACGCCATATACGGAATGACCGGCGGACAGATGGCTCCTACAACCCTGATAGGTCAAAAATCGACCACTTCCGTTTACGGAAGAGATCCGAAGGTTAACGGATATCCGATAAGGGTCTGCGAGTTGTTATCGGCTCTTGAAGGAACAAGATACGCCGAGAGAACCACCGTTCATAACGTCGCCGGAGTGATAAAAACAAAAAATGCGATTAAAAAAGCTTTTAAAAACCAGGTAGACGGAGTCGGTTTTTCAATAGTCGAGGTCCTATCAATGTGTCCGACTAACTGGGGAACAAGACTGGATAATCCTTCGGAAGCGACAAAGTATATCGACGAGCAGATGATAAAGATATTCCCGCTCGGAGTTTATAAAGACGTAAAATAAGGAGGATTTTATGTATTTAGGCGCAAGATTAAGCGGTTTCGGAGGTCAGGGTGTAATATCCGCCGGAGTATTATTGGCTTATGCCGGAATGATAGATAACAAAAACGTAAGTTTTTTCCCGGCCTACGGGGCGGAGATGAGAGGCGGAACGGCAAATTGTTCGGTAGTGATATCCGACGACGAGGTAGCAAGTCCCGTCGTTACCGCTCCGGATGTGGCGGTGGTTTTCAACGAACCGTCGTTTGAAAAATTCGAGCCTATGGTAAAAAAAGGCGGAATTCTTATAATAAATTCCTCTCTCGTAAATTCAAAATCCAAAAGAACCGACATAAAAATAATAGAAATTCCGTTAAACCAGATAGCCGACAAAATAGGAAACTCCAAGGTTATAAATATGATAGCTTTAGGAGCCCTTTCAAAAGCCACCGGCGCGGTATCTAAAAAATCCTTAACCGAAGCTTTGCCTAAGGTTTATAAAAAATTAAAACCGGAGCTTATAAACCTTAACGTAAAAGCCGTAGAGGAAGGATACAACAGCGTAAATTAAGTTATCTTACATTCCTATAGCGACAGTTTATGAGGGAGGGGCAAACCCTCCCTCAACATTTATGTTTTATGATATCCGAATCTTTAGAAGAAACGCCGTTAAAAGAAAAAATAAATTACTCTAAGGGAATAAAAGTATTATATTCGTTTGCCAGAAAATATAAAAAAAATTTTTTAAAAGCGATAATTCTTTTCATAATTACAACGGTAATAAGATTATCCGGTCCTCTTTTTATAAAACAAATTATAGACGTAGCGATTAAAAATAAGGATATTAAGTATCTTTTTATAATGACATTCGGGTATTTGGGAATAAACATCGTTTATTTTACTCTTAACTACTCCTCTTTGATTCTTTTAATTAAAAACGGTCAAAATTTGATATACGATTTGAAAAATAAAATTTACTCTCATATTCTATCTCTCGATATAGATTATTTTTCATACAATAACCCGGGAAAATTGGCGGCGAGGGTTCAAAGCGATACCACTTCCGTTTATGATATATTTACAGAAATTTCCATAACCATATTTGTCGATATAATAATTTTTATAACCGTATTTTCGATAATGGCTTATCATAATCTGGAACTTACCCTTTTGTTGATCCCGGTTATAATCTCGATAATAATTTTGATTACTATTTTTATTAAAAAAAGCCAGAAGCTTTTTATAGACGTAAGAAAAAAGATAGCCGAGCTTACCTCTTTTCTTTCCGAAAATCTTAATTTTATGAGCAGTATAAGAGTTTTTTCGATAGAAGATAAAATAAACGAAAAGCTGGAGTTAGCAAACCGCGAAAAATTTTTAAAAACCGTCGCGGCGGAATATATGGCCATATTGTTTTTTTTAACCATAATGCTTTTTGATCCTATTTCCAAATCGGTAATATTTTCTTACGGCGGAGTTAAGGTTTTAAATTCTTATATGACGATAGGAACGGTTGTAATGTTTGTTTTGTATGTAGGCCAGCTTTTCGAACCTCTTTTTAGATTTTCCGAATATGTTTCCACGCTTCAAAAATCTTTCGCCGCGGTGGAAAGAGTTAATCAGATACTTTCGGTAAAAACGAACTTAATCGACGGAAAAAAATATCTGGATAAATTCGATAATGAAATAAGATTTTCCGACGTCTGGATGAAATATCCATCGTCGGATTGGATTTTAAAAGGAATCAGTTTTTCCCTTCCCAAAGGAAAAACCGTAGCCATAGTCGGAAGAACAGGAGGAGGAAAAACGACTATAGCAAACCTCATATTCAGGTTTTACGATTATCAAAAAGGCAAAATAACTATAGACGGAACGGATATAAAAGAAATAAACATCAAATCTTTGAGAAAAAAAATCGGGCTTGTACAACAGGATATGTACCTTTTCCCGGCAAGTTTAAAAGATAACTTAAGATTGATGGATTTAAGCATAGACGAAGATAAAATTAATTACGCGATAAAAACTCTGGAACTCGAAGAATTTTATAAAAAACATAAACTGGATTTTTTTATAATGGAAAAAGGGGCGAATCTTTCGGTCGGGGAAAAGCAGATAATATCCATTACAAGGACGCTGGTTTTGGATCAAGAAATAATAATACTGGACGAGGCCACATCCAATGTGGACCCTTATACCGAAAGAATTATAACTAACGCCGTAAAAAATGTGATGAAACATAAAACCATGATCGTAATAGCTCACAGGCTTTCAACGATAGAAAAAGCGGATTTTATAGCGTTCTTAAACGAAGGGAAAATTGTAGAGTTTGGAAATCACAAAGAACTTATGGAGTTGAAAGGTTGCTATTATAATTTTTACAGGCTTCAATTATGAAATATACCATTAAATGGCTCTTGCCTTACTGGAAAAAGCATAAGTACAGGATGTTTTTAATAGTGCTTTTAGGTATTTTAAGCGCTTTTTTGCAGGCCGCGATACCTTTTTATGTTAAAAAAATAATAAACGGTTTTGAAAATAATCTTACGTTAAACTATCTAAAATTAAACGTGGCCGTTATGCTTTTTCTGGGCATAGCTCATTTTTTGGTAAACCTTTTCGCTCAAAGAAACAGGGCTTATATGAATTATAGAACGGAATATGAGATAAGAAACAAACTTTTTTCTCATATTTTGTCTTTAGACGAATTTTTGTTTTTCAAATACTCCGTAGGCGAGGTTCTGACGAGACTTGTGGACGATATATCCGAAAAAATAGCGTGGTTTTCTTGTTCGGGTGTTTTTAGATTTATTCAAGCGATTTTTACTTTTTTATCCATAGTTTCGGTAATGTTATATTTAAACGTTAAGTTAACTTTGATTTCTCTTATTCCTTTGCCTTTTATGGTTTTATTTGTCATAAAAATGGGAAAGATACTAAATAAAAAATACGAGGAGCTTCAAAAAGCGATTTCCAACGTTTACGATTATATCGAAACGAGTTTTTCCGGCATAAAAGTTATTAAAGCCAATTTAAAGGAAAAAAATTTCGAGGATAAGTTTTTGGAAATCACTTCTTCTCAAATGGAAAAAGCCGTAAATGTAGAAAAAAAACAGATACTTACTCATTTTGTTTTTTTCTTCACCGCTTTTCTTTCGGTTTTTTTAGTTTATCTTTTCGGAGGAGTGGAGGTAATAAACGGTAATTTGAGCGTAGGGACCCTGGTTTCTTTTCAAATCTATACTTTTATGCTGATATGGCCCTGTTCGGATATAAGCCAGTTTTTCATATCTTTAAACAGAGCCGGCGTCAGCATAAAAAGAGTGGATGAAATTTTAAACTTCAAATCAAGAATACCCTCTCCCAAAAAACCGGCGAAACTTGCCCAAATAGGGGATATAAAAATTAAAAATTTATCTTTTTCTCTGGGAGACAAAAAAATATTAAACGATATAGATTTAAATGTTAAAAAAGGCGAGAAATTGGCGGTTGTGGGAAGGATAGGAAGCTCCAAATCCACTCTTCTTAAAGTCATAGCGAGAATACTTCCTTACGACGGCGGAGAGTTTAAAATTTCCGAAACCGACATAAACGAGTTCGATATAAAAGATTATCAGTCTAAGATATCTTACGTAAGCCAGGAGGCTCAGATAATAAGCGATACCGTTTTAAACAATATAACGATGTATAAAAAATACAGCGAAGAGCAAATAAATAGGATACTGAAAATAGCTCAGCTTGAGAAAGATATATCGGATATGCCTCATAAATTGAATACCGTGGTCGGAAATAAAGGGGTAACTCTATCGGGAGGACAAAAACAAAGAATTTCTCTGGCCCGGGCTTTGATTAGAAACCCGGAGCTTCTTATCATGGACGACTCTACCAACCAGATGGACGCTCATACCGAACATAGATTCTGGAGCGAGTTTCAAAATCATTTTTCAAATACTACGGTAATATTCGTAACCCACAGAACATCCACCATAGAAAAAGCTGATAATGTGGCGGTAATGGACGGCGGAAAAATAGTGGAATACGGAAGTCATTTAAAGCTTATAAACAAAAACGGATTGTATAAAAAAATATACGATAAATATAAAATAGAAAACGGATAATTCATTATTTTTTATTAAAATTATAAAATATAAATATGGAACTTATTAACTCTATATTTTTAAACCCCATATTCTCCACTCTTTTTGCGATATCCGCATGCGGAGTCATAGGCCTTTATATAGGAAGCATAAAGTTATTTAAGATAAACATAGGAATAACCGGAGTATTGTTTGCCGGGATAGTTCTTTCTTATTTGGGCATTAAATTCGACGAAAATTTAATACATTTTATAAGAGAGTTCGGGCTTGTTCTTTTCGTATATGCGGTAGGTATGCAGGTCGGAGGCGGTTTTTTTTCCGCATTCAAAAAAAACGGTTTAAGGTTTAATATATTCGCTTTAACGGTAATCGCTCTTAACGTAATTATAGTTCTTTTGATAAAGTATTTCGCAAATATCGATCCTTCTTTAATTACCGGGCTTTACTGCGGGGCCGTTACAAATACGCCGGCTCTTGCAAGCGCCCAGGCCACCGCGAGTTCTTTAGGTAAAAATTTCATTCTGGATAATATATCTTCTTCTTACGCCATAGCTTACCCCGGAGCTATATTTTCGCTTGTCATATCCATGATTATATTGAAAACCGTTTTCAAAAAAGATTATGAAGAGGATATGAATAAAACCGTGATTTCGGACAAGCCTAAGATATTAAACGTAACTGTATCCGTCGAAAATAAAAATATAAACAATATAAAAATAAAAGACATACCGGCGATAGACGATTTAAAGATAGTCGTAACCCGGGTCAAAAGAGGAGGAGATGTTTTTCTGGCCCATCCCGATACCGAAATTAAATTAAACGACCTGATTTTGGCGGTAGGAGAAGAAAAAAATATAGAAGAGTTTATAAAAATAGTAGGTTCTAAATCGGATGTGGATTTGAAATCGCAGTCTCAAAAAATAATTCATACAAGAGCAGTCGTAACCAACAAATCCATAATAGGCAAAAAAATATACGAAACGAAAATACCTTCTTACGGAGTTATAATAACGAGAGCTTCCAGAGCCGATGTGGAGTTTATAGTTTCGGACGATTATACCATACAATTCGGCGATAACATAGTAATAGTGGGAGACGAAGAGAATGTAAAAAAGGCCGTCAATTTCATAGGAAATTCTCCGAAAGATTTAAATCACCCCGAACTTGTTCCGATATTTATAGGTATGATAGTCGGAATAATAATAGGAATAATACCCATACATCTTCCTTTTGTAAACGGAACTTTAAAGTTGGGACTGGCCGGGGGACAGCTTATAAGCGCCATAATATTCGCAAATTTGGGAAACATCGGAAGAATATCCTGGTACATACCTCCGGCAAGCAACCTTATGTTAAGGGAGCTTGGAATAATAATGTTTTTGGCCGCAGTCGGGCTTAAATCGGGACACAGTTTCTTCGATACGATAATAAACGGTAACGGCCTTGTACTTGTTTTTTACGGTTTATTGGTTTCTTTTATTCCGGTTTTTATTGTAGGATATGTATTAAAAAAAATATATAAAATACATTACCTTACCATATGCGGTCTTTTAAGCGGTTCTATGACCGACCCGCCGGCTTTGGCTTTTGCAAATTCCATTTCGGATTCCAATCTCCCGTCTATTTCTTACGCTACGGTTTATCCTCTTACCATGTTTTTAAGAATAATATCCGCTCAGATTTTAATATTGTTTTTCTATGGATAAATCCGTAATTTTAATATTTTCCATAATAGGTTTCGGATATTTTTTCGCGCATAAAACAACCGAAAGAAACGAACTCGAAAAGGGACTTAACAAATATCTTTATTATATCGCTCTTCCTTTTACGATATTTTTAAAAACCGCGGGCTTAAAAACGGAAATCGTTTCTTTAAACTTTACTTTAATAAATTCAGTTCCGATACTGTTTGTTTATTTTTTAATTTATATTTTATGGAAAACAAAAATTTTCGGTTCGAATTTTTCAAGAACTCTCGCCGTAACGTCCACTCTGGGAAATCTTGTTTACTTGGGCCTTTCTGTAATATCTTTTACCCAGGGCGAAGAATTTATTGGGACGGGGGCGGTGATAGCCGTAATACAAAATCTGGTAATATTTACAGCCGGCGTCTTTCTTCTTAATATAATATGCGACGACGGTTCTTGTTTAAAAATATTCTTTTCTAAAATTATAAAAAACCCGCTTTTTGCTTCTTCCATTCTGGGCATTTTATGGTCTTACTTCTCATTCCCGGTTCCCGATTTTGTAATACGATTTTTAACCGAATTTTCAAAATCCGTAACATCCATAGCTCTATTTACGGTAGGCATCGGGCTTTACGGCAAAAAAATAACTATTTTAAATATCAATAAAATACTTATAATTTCATTCTTTAAACTCGTCTTTTTGCCGCTGGTCGTTTTCGCTTGGATTTATTTTACTGGGGAGTCGGATATAAACTATAAAATAGTTTTTATTCAATATACCATGCCGGTTGCTGTGGCCTGTTATGTCCTTGCTTACGAGTTTAATCTGGAATACGATGTCGTGGCTCAGTCCATATTGTTTACTACGATTTTGTATTTCTTTTTTTATCCCTTTTATAACGCTTTGATATCTTTGCTTTTTTGATATAATTAAACTAAGGAGAAGATATGAAAACTAACGTTAATCCGTGGTTTTATGTCCCGACGACATATTTTGCTGAAGGTTTGCCTTATGTAACCGTTAACACCATAGTTGTGATTTTATATAAAAAATTGAATGTTCCAAACGAAATAATAGCTTTTTTAACCAGCTGGCTTTTTCTTCCTTGGACCGTAAAATTTTTATGGGGTCCGGTGGTGGATACGGTATCCACTAAACGAAAATGGATAATATATACTCAGCTCCTAATTTCTTTAGTTTCTTTGTTATCGGCTTTTTTTCTTTCATCCTCTTATTTTCTTTATATTACTTTATCTTTGTTTATGCTAATGGCTTTTATGTCCGCAACTCACGATATTGCGGTTGACGGTTTTTATATGCTTAGTATGGACGAGAAAAAGCAGGCTTTTTTTGTGGGCATAAGAGCTTTTTTTTATCGATTGGCGATGCTTTTTTCATCCAGCGTTCTTTTGATTTATGTGGGAAAACTTGAAAAAAATACCGGGAATATAGTGGGCTCCTGGCAGATATGTTTGGGGATAGTTGCGATTATTATGGCGGTTTTATTTTTGTATCATACCGTAATTCTTCCTTTTCCGGAATCCGATTCCCCAAAAAAAATTAACTGGTCAGAGTTTGCCGACGCTTTTGTAAGTTATTTTAAAATAGAAAAAATATGGCTTGCGATAGCTTTCATAATACTTTACAGATTCGGCGAAGCAATGCTTTTAAAAATATCGCCTTTATTTATGTTAGACCCTATTGAAAAAGGCGGGCTTGGACTCGATACGGACATATACGGCAGAGTTTATGGGATATTTGGGCTTATATCGCTGATACTTGGAAATATACTCGGAGGTATCGCCATATCCAGATGGGGGCTTAAAAAATGTATATGGCCTATGGCTTTAATGTTAAATATTCCCGACCTTGTTTACGTATATATGGCTTACCATAATACTTTACCGCTTAAATTCGTATATGTATTGGTTTCTATGGAACAGTTCGGCTACGGGCTTGGTACAACGGCTTTTATGTTTTATTTGATACAAATTACGGGCGAGAAATATAAAACCGCTCATTTTGCGATATCAACAAGCATTATGGCTATGGGTCTTATGATACCCGGTATGTTTAGCGGTAAACTGCAGGTTGCCGTTGGATATCCCGTATTTTTTATAATCGTTTGTATAGCCACAATACCCGGTATGATTTTAATACCTTTTTTAAAATATAAATGACGATATACTCATTATTTTCGGCCTTTTTGTTTGCTCTATCCATACCTTTTAGCAAGATTTTATTAAACGATATTCCGGCTTTTCAACTAAGTTCCATATTATATTTTTCTTCTTTTGTTTTTTTGTTTGTTTTAAAAACTTTCAAAAAAAATTTAGAGCCGAATCTTAAAAGAAAAGATATTCCATACCTCATAGGCAGTATAATATTCGGCGGATTTTTGGGTCCCGTTTTTATGATTTTTGCGCTTAAGTATATATCGGCGTCCATGGTATCATTATTTGCAAACTTCGAGATGATATTTACCGTAATAATAGCAATTATTTTTTTGGGAGAAAGTAAGGATTTTAAATTCTTTTTAGGTTTTTCGCTTATTTTTATCGGAGTCGTAATATTGAATTTTAACTTTAATCTTATGGAGTTGAACTTAAACAGGGGAGTTTTATTCGTTTTGTTGTCCTCTTTTTTTTGGGCTTTAGATAATAACTTTACCGCGAAAATTTCTATTTCCGATCCCATAACGATAACTATGTTTAAAGGTCTGGGAGGGGGAATATTAAGTTTTACCGCGGGTTATTTAAGCGGGGATATCGTTTCTCTTTCGGTTGCTTCTTTTATCGGCGGCGTAATAACCGGTATTTTAAGCTACGCTTTAAGTCTTGTCTTTTTGATATATTCCATAAGACATAGCGGAGTTTCTCATACATTTGCCATATTCAACTCATATCCGCTTTTTGCGTTTATATTGTCCATGATAATTTTTAAAGAAAGCTTGACATTTCAGGTTGTTTCCGCTTTTGCGCTTGTAGCCGCGGGAATGTGGTTTGTAATATTTTCAAAACATAAACACGCGCATACTCATCTTATCGAACACGAACATCTGCATTCCCATAACGACGGCCATCACTACCACGACCGTAATTCGGATATAAAACATTCTCATACTCACGCTCATAACATCACTCACTCCCATCCTCATTATAACGATATCCACCACACGCATCATTAAGTGATTTTTATAAAAAATTGTATAGCTTTCCACTAACCACTGATACGAACGATCGTCTCTAAAAGTGGTTAGCTAATAAAAAACAAATTATTAAGGTTAATGGTAGTAAATAATATTTTTAGTATTTAGTCTGGTTATAAGATATTGCTATCATAAGTTTAGAAACTTTATTATACATAACCCACCTACAAGGTTATGTATAATAAAGTGTGTAAAATATTGAAGATAAGTGAAAGGTAAGTGGT
>DYIF01000019.1 GCA_020723765.1 Elusimicrobium minutum | reverse complement strand
TATGAGCTATGTAATAGATAATGTGTTAGTGGGCGCTGGTTTTACAAAAGATAGGGTTTTTAATGGAGAAATAAGAGATTTTACTATAAAAATAGGAGATAGTATATTATCCGAATTATTGGTTTTCATTTTATGGCAGCTATTTATCTTTATATTAATCCTTTTTATATTAAGTTTTGGTGAAACGTCATTTCTAATTGATGAATTAAATAATTATGCTAATAGATTTTTAAAATATCTATTTTATGAAATAATCTTGTGTTATACTATAAAGGTTAGCAGAAAAATTACTCAATATTTTAATATTAAAAATTTGAAATGGTTTATTTGTGCCGTTATCGTCTTTATATTGACCAAATTAAGTTTTAGTCCTATAATTTTAGAAACTAAATATAGCATAATACTTCGTTGGGAGATTACTGCTTTAATTTTATTTATCTTTTACCTATTAGATATTCGTATGCGAATACCATTTTTCCCTGAAATAATAATCTGTTCTTTTATATTTGCGAAAATTATTCAATTTAACGATTTAAGTCTAATGGGATATTTATCAATGTTTTTTTTGCATTTTACTATAATAACTATTTTTATTTACATTATTTCAAATTTACATGTAAAGATATTTAGAAATATATTAATTACATTAATAGAATTTGCAATATTTATAGTATTTTCAGCTTTAACTTTCATTTCAATATATAAATATAAATTAGGTATAAGTAATTTATTAGGAAGTGAAGAAATAACTGCAATTTTTCAAAGTAATATAAATGAAGTATATCAATTTGTTTTTGCATCTTTTACTTTTAAAGAGATATTATTTTCTATTTCTATAGCTATCTTTTCAATGATTTTATATGCTAATTGCTTTTATCGTACAATTAAAAATAATATATTGCTAAAACCAAAATTTGTTTTTATTTCATTTTCAATTTTTATATCTTTATTATTGTTGTTGTTTTCCCAATCAAGTTCAGACATATATAATTACAAACAGGCTATAGCGAGAATTAAAGATATAAAATCAGAATTTAAAAAAGCCTCTTTAATGCGTTCACAGATAAAAATACCAGAAGCTTATAAAAAAGAGAAAGGTGAGCTCTATTTTATTATTATGGGAGAATCTGCAAATCGTTTTCATTGGTCGAGTTATGGTTATTTTAGAGACACTACTCCTTGGGCAAGACAGATAAAAGAAAAGGAGAAAAATAGTATATTTTTAAATAATGTGTATTCTCCTTTCAGTCATACTGTCCCATCTTTGCTTAAAGCATTGACTTCAGCTAATCAATATAATGATAAAAATGAATTTATTTCGGAATCATTGGTCCAGGTAGCGAAAAAAGCAGGATTTAAAGTTTACTGGTTAAGTAATCAAGGACAATTTAGTTTTGTCGATAATCCATTAACAGCTATAGCCAAGGAAGCAGATTACTCTTTTTTCACTAAATCCCAGAATATGATAGACGATATGTATTTAATAAAACCTCTTTCTCGAATATTATCTAAAATTAACATCAATGAAAACAATTTAATCATAGTGCATATTATAGGTTCTCACTTTGAATATCAGAAAAGATTGCCTAAGGGTTTTAATTATTCTTTTGATAATAGCAAAGAGGAATATGTTGGTAATGTTTCTAAAGGTGAAGAACTAATAAAAACTCTTAACTATTATGATAATACTATTTTATATACTGATATGGTATTAAATAAGATATATGATTTATTTGTTAATATGCCTCAAAGAAAAAAGATGTTCATATATTTTTCTGATCATGGAGAAGATGTATATGGAAATAGGCAACATGATGCGTCTATGTTTACATTTGATATGGTGAGAATCCCATTTTTTATAATATATTCTGAAGATTACAAAAAAAAATATCCAAAAGTTATAAAACAATTAACTAAAAAGTCCGATGCTATATTTACCCTAGATTTATTTTTTGATACAGCTTTATCTTTAATGGGAATAGACTATCTTGCAAAAGACAATAAATATAACTTACTCTCAGATGATTATTCTATTAATTTAAATAATGCTATAACTATGAAAACTCGTGGAGATATATTACAAAAAGGTCTTTATTTTGCTTCAGATATGAAAAAAATAAAGGATGATCCATTTTTAGTCAAAAGAGAAAATTTAGATAGATTGAAAAAAATATATCCAGATAAATATTTTGGCGCTATACATGTAGATGCAATAGGAGCAGCAGTAGAAAGTTTAAATGAAGGTTTTGATACTATTGAAATAAATGTAAGAGCCTCTGACTTGAGAATAGGGCATGCTCCTCAAAAAGTTTATAGTATAGATTTAGACGAATATCTTTCTAAAATACCTTTAGATAAGGTAAAGATGATATGGCTTGATATGAAAGAATTGCAAGAAAGCGATATAGATAATGTTATACAAAGGTTAAATGAATTGGATAAAAAGTATAATTTAAAATCAAGAACATTGATAGAGAATACTTTAATATCACCCCAGATGAAAAAATTTGTTGAAAATGGCTGGAAAGCAAGTTATTATATTTTTCTGAAATTATCCCCAGAGGATATTAACAGAGGATTTGATTATAACTTAAATGAAATTATAAAGAAAGTAAAACCAGATCAAGACGAAGAAAAAAAATTGCGTTTATTGGCTGAGCGGATAGCAAAGGATATCAAATTACAAAAATCAACTGATTTAAGCTTCTATGCTTATTTATATCCTTTTGTAAAAAAATATTTGGAACCATTGTTAGCGAAAAATATTAGATATAATACTTTCGCAATAGAAAATATTCCTTCTATTGACGATATTGATATGATTAAAAAAATGCAAAATATAACAATGTTAAAAGATGAAAGAATACAAATTATTCTAATAGATCCATTGACAAGATTCTCTATTAGAATATAATTATTGTTTATGTCTAATATTTTTAAAAAAATAGATTCTTCTCATTTCTTTACTTTCTTATTTCAATCCTCAAGGGTTATTAACATTCTATCTATGCTTTTTTTTGTCCCTGTTTTCCTTAATAATGTGGAGCAGGGATATTGGTTCTCTTTTATAAGTTTAGCAGCTCTGATAGTAATAGCAGATTCTGGGTTTTCGACAATAATATTGCAATTTGCCGCTCATGAGTTCGCGTTCCTTAGATTTGAAAATAAAGGTGAAATAATCGGAGATCAAGAAAAACTAAATAGACTGGCAAGTTTTTTCTTTTTTTGCCTTAAATGGATATCTGCAGTAATTTTTATTTTTGTTCCAATTATATTTTTTATTGGATTTTATGTAATATCGGGTAAAAATTATGATATTTCGTGGAAAATCCCATGGCTTATTTATGTCATATCTTCCGGTATTAACTTTGCCAATAATTCGATACTTTATTTTTGGGAAGGATGTAATTTGGTTGGAAAAAGCCAAAAAATAAGATTTCTAAATGTTTTTATAAACACAATTATAATGATTTTTTCTCTTTATTTTAATTTAAAATTATATGCTCTATCTATTTCGCTTCTAATTTCTTCTATTGTAACGCTTATCGTTATTTGGTACGGATTTAAAATAAACATAGTTTCTTTCTATAAATTGTATAAGTCATATGAATATTCTTGGGGAAAAGAATTTTTCCCTTTGCTCGGTCGCTATTCGCTTAGTTGGATAAGCGGTTATTTTATTTTTCAGATGTATACTCCTCTTGCTTTTCATCATTATGGACCTGTAGAGGCGGGGAAAATTGGAATTAGCGTAACTCTTTGTTCGGGTTTATTGGCTTTTTCGAATATATGGCTTTATGTTGTAACCCCTAAAATTAATATGCTTATTTCAAAGAAAGAATGGAAAGAGCTTGATAATATGTTTTTTAAAAATACTTTTTTTTCTGCTTTAACTTATTTTATTGGAATTATTTTTGTTTTTATTGTTTTGGGACTTTATAAAGATAAAATATCTTTGTTGCAAAGATTTATCAGTATTAAAGGTATGTTTTTTTTGGCTTTTGGCTGGTTTTTCCAGCTTATAGTTAATTCGCTGGCCGTTTATTTAAGGGCGCATAAAGAAGAACCTATGGTTTTGCCATCTATTATTTCCGCAATATATATAATTATTGTTACTTATGTTACCACTTTATATCTTGATTTCGATTATATTTTTTTAGGATTTTTTACAAGTTATTTTTTGGGACTACCATGGATAATAAAAATATTTACTAAAAAAAGGAAAGAGCATTTTAATATAATATGAAAATTTTAACAATTGCGATACCTACATATAACCGGGCCAAGGATTTGAATTCTTGTTTGAATAGCATATTTAGCCAAACCAATGTTAATTATGACGATATAGAATTTGTTGTTTCAGATAATAATTCTTCTGATGATACAGAGACGGTAGTTAGAGAATATATAAAAAAGGGATTTAATATAAACTATATAAAAAATAAAAAAAATATTGGTCCTGACAATAATTTTATTCAATGTTTTAATTTAGCTAATGGAAAATATTTTTGGCTTATTGGTGACGATGATATTGTTGTTGATGGAGCTTTAGAAAGAATATTAAAAGTATTAAAAACAAATGAAGAGTATGGTATTGTATTTTTAAATTCGTATCCTTTTCTTAATGACTTTAAAAACGAAAAACCTATCTCAAACAAAGATGGATTTATTATTTATGGTTCTATATATTCCTTTTTATCTAAAGTGAGTTATTTCCTTACCTTTATATCTACAACAATAGTAAATAAAAGATTAGCTTTGAAAGATATAGACATAGAATCAATGAGAGATACTAATTTGATTCAGCTCTCTTGGACTTTTAATGCTTTGTTCAACTCAGAAAAAAATATATTTATTAAATATTATTCTATAGCGGCTAAGTCTGGAAACACTGGCGGCTATCAACTTTGTCGTGTTTTTGGGTATAATCTACAAAAAGTGTTTGATATTTATCAAAATAAGGGCGTTAATCCTAAATATTTCAAAATTATAAAAAATAAAATGTTGATTACATTTTTCCCTGCAAATATTATTAGAGCTAAAAATCAAATGTTCAAAGGGGAAAATGAAAATTTTTTTAAAACTTTATATCCGCTTTATAAGAATTATCTTTATTTTTGGTTATTTACCATTCCTGCAATATTACTACCTTCAAAAGTATCTTATATAATTTATGCTATAGCCAATTATCTGCGCAGAATAAAGAAAATATTATCTATTTGATTTTGAATATTCCTTTGCTGGAATTCCTAATACTAATTTATCATTTGAAATCGATTGCGTTACAACGGCATTAGCTCCTATTGTTACGTTGTCTCCAATAATTATCCCTCCTAATATTTTTGCCCCTGATCCTATCATCACATTATTGCCTATTATGGGTCTTAATGTTGGATTGAAATTAACATCCATTTTCTTAGCTCCTATGGTTACTCCGTTGTATATTAAGGCGTTTTCTCCTATTTTAACAGATCCTATAACTATACCTTGAGTATGAGGAAATATAAGCCCAGGACCTATTTCGCATTGAATTGTGATTTCTAATCCAAAAAGTATAAAATTTATCATAGAAAAAAATTTCGATATAAAAATTAATTTTTTTGTATAAAAAAAGTGTGATAAACGGTATATAAACACAGGAGTGAATCTCGGATTAAAAATATTTTTTATTACATCAAATGTTGTTGCTTTCTTTTCTATATTTGCATAAAAATACCATCTTTCTATATCTTTTTTTAGTAACATAAATAATTGGTTTAATTTCATAACTATATTTTATCAATAAAATATGATTTTAAAAAATCTTAGTAACCGATAAGGATATCAAAAGATTCACCTTGGAAAAATCCGCTCGAAAAATCATAGAAATCCTAAATCAAATCGGTTAATTTTTAAAAAAATCTTTTTTCATTTATTACTTTTAACCCCAAACTTCTATTAACTTTTGCCTTAGTATAACCATCCTTTCTATTTGATTTTATTCTATCCCTCCTGCTCCTCCCCCTGTTTATATATTCCAATATTCTGCAGAATTAGAGAATATGATATAATTGTTTTTAAGGGGGAAAGGGTGTTATGAGATTTGAAGGAAATTATAGAAAAATAGAAAGGATAGTCAAGGGATTTTCAAATCATAGAAGGCTTGAGATTATGGAACTTCTTTATAAAAAACCCGAATTATCTTTAAACGAGATATCCGAAATTCTGAATGTCAATTTTAAAACGGTTTCCGAGCACATACGAAAAATGGCCATAGGCGGCATCGTTATAAAAAGAAACGAAGGCATCGAGGTCAGGCATAGGTTGTCCGAAAGAGGCGAAAAAATATTCCTATTTTTAAAAGATATGGAGTGATATGATAATAATTATTACGTCTTTATTTTTATCTTAAAATTTATATGAATTTCGATGTTATAATTCTTACTTATAATTCCGAAAAAAAGATTAAAAACTTGTTGGATTCTTTATCGTCGCAGGTTTTAAAACCTAAAAATATTTTGATTATAGATAGCTCTTCCGAAGATAAAACCGTAGAAATAGCAAAAGAATACGGTTGTATCGTTTATTTTATAAATAAAAATGATTTTGACCACGGCGGAACAAGAACTTATGCGGTAGGTTTGTCAAAAGCCGATTTTTTGGTTTATCTAACCGACGATGTGGTTTTAAAAGACAAGTTTTCTTTGAAAAATCTTTTTTCTTTTTTTGAAGACGAAAAGGTAGGTGCGGTATTCGGTAGACAAATTCCATATGAAAATACGAATATTTTCGGAAAACACCTCAGGTATTTTAATTATCCTGAAAAAGATTACATAAGAACTTATTTTGACAAAAAAAAATATGGAATCAAAACTTGCTTTCTTTCGGACTCTTTTTGTGTTTATAGGAAATCGGCGATTAAAGGAATTGGATATTTTAAAAAAGATTTAATATTGGGGGAGGATACGTATGTCGGTGCGAAACTTATAGTTTCCGGATACAAGATAGCATATTCCTCAAATGCGATAGTTTATCACTCTCATAATTATACAGCTTTGGATGAGTTTAAAAGATATTTCGATATCGGAGTTTTTCATAAAACCGAAAATTGGATATTAAAAGAATTTGGAAAGGCTGAAGGTGAAGGAGTTAAATATATTTATTCTGGATTAGATTTTTTATTTAAAAATAAAAAGTTTTATCTTATTCCGGAGTTTTTTGTAAGAATATTTTTTAAATACTTAGGATATAAGTTGGGTTATAATTACGAATTATTGCCTAAATTTTTGATTAAAACATTTAGCATGCATAAAAACTGGTGGGATAAAAAAAATATATAAAATGACTGTTAAATTGCCAACACTTGGAAAGATTTTCGCTAAATCGCTTTAAAACCGAATTTTCAAATTTCGTTAATTCTAAAATCTAATAGTTTTATAAAAAATTGTCTATTTGACCTTCCCCCGAGAATTGAAGCAGTCGGAAGTTGTTAAATGTATTTTATGATATTTGATAAATATTGATTTTATTATTTTAATAAATTATACCTGTAAAGTAATAACTTTTTTTATGTTTATGTTAAATATTGAATTAGATAATTGAAAATGTTAAAATCAAATTATATGTATAATTACAATGAATTAAAAGTAATAAATCCTTCTTTTGATTCTAAACTTACTTCTTTAATACTTGAACTTGATTATTTAAGAAAGAAAGAAATTAAATTAGATGTTCCTCCTGTCCTTTTCATGGAATTAAAAGAAATTTTTCATTTATTTGAAAGTATAGGGTCTCTTAGAATAGAAGGGAATAGAACCACCGTCTTTGATTATATAGAGTCAAAAGTTGAAAATAAAAAAAAGCAAAATATAATAGAAATAGAAAATAATGAGAAAGCTCTTTTGTTTATAGAAGAAAATATTTCTAACTTAAAAATAGATAGAGCTTTTTTGAGCCAACTGCATAAGATTCTTATGGAAAATCTTGGATATCCTCCTATGTATGAAGGCAGCAGAAATCCGGGGGAGTATAGAAAAATTAATGTTAAAATTTCCGGTTCAAATTTTCTTCCGCCGGATATAGCTACCGTTACATTATACATGGAGGAGTTATTTGAATTTATAAACAGAGACGACCTTCCTCAATACGATCTTATAAAAGTGGCTATTGCGCACCACAGATTTGCATGGATACATCCTTTTGATAATGGGAACGGAAGAATGGCAAGATTATTAACTTACGCAATGCTGCTGAAATACGGATTTATGAAATCGATAAAAACAAGAATTTTAAATCCCACCGCTGTTTTTTGCAATAATAGACAAAAGTATTATGAGATGTTGAATAAAGCCGATAATGGGGAAGAATCAAATTTAATCTTATGGAGCGAATATATGCTTGAAGGGATAAAAAATGAAATAGAAAAGATTGACAGATTAAGTCAATACGATTATCTGGCCGGCTATATTCTAAAACCTCTTATTAAAAAGGGATATGAAAAAAATCATTTAGATTCAGAAGAATATAAGATATTAAGTTATACGATCGATAAAAGAATAATAAAAGCGGAAGATATTAAAAAAATACTTTCGCTGGGTGCGGGGATGAGCGATTCGGTAAAAACGTCAAGAATTGCAAAAAGACTTTTAGAAAAAGGATTTATTCGTAAAGAATCTGAAAACTCTAGGAAATACGCGCTTTCGCTTTCAAATAAGTTCTTTTTAAAAATATTATCGGAAATTTTTGAAGAAAAAGGATTTATTTCTAAATTCTTAACTCGCAGTGAAGAATAGGAATTACCGGAAAAATATCCGATAATTAAAATTATTTTTGAAAGTAAAAGTGTTTTTAATCAAGTAGGCTGGTATTATTTTCTTGTTTTTTTTTTTTTCTGCTTTTTTTGTACCAAAAAATACGGCTATTATCGAAGCTAAGGTTGTCCCCACCATAATACTGTCCGCCCAATCGTGCTTTTCATAATACAAATTGCCCATAAGACAATTAAAGTCATAGCGATAATAAATCAAAGAATTTGAGATATTTTTCTTTCTTTTTGTTTAATTATTTTACAAAATGATATGCATTTTGTTTAATTATTTGATATAATGATGATATGGAATTGTCTAAATTATTTGAATTAAACGATATCGCAAAAAAAGATGCTTCTTTTTATAATAAAAAACGTTTTATATATAAATTTTTTAAGACTCCCCAAAAAGAACGTATTTTTACCTGTTTAATCGGTCCAAGAGGTGTCGGGAAAACTATTTTATTAAGACAATTGGCGGCTGAAAGATCAGACTCTTTTTATCTTTCAATGGATACTGTAAACAATGAAAGCTTATTTGATTTGATTAAAATATTAAATGAGAGGTATAAAATAAATTATTTTTTTATAGACGAAATACATTTTTTAAGAAAATATGACGCGGAATTAAAAAAAATTTTTGATTTTTTAAAAGTAAATGTCGTGTTTACAAGTTCGGTTTCTCTGTCTCTTTACGAATCTTCTTATGATTTGTCAAGAAGAGTTAAAATAATAAAAATTTATCCTTTTAGTTTTAGGGAGTTTTTATATTTTAAAAAAGATGTTTTCTTATCCGCCTTATCCTTAAAGGATATTTTTGAAGACAGATATTCGGAAGAGTATTTAAAGTATGAATATTTTTTTGAAGAATATTTGAAAGGCGGGGTATTTCCTTTTTATTTTGAGAATAAAGATATTATAGAATCTTTGAAAAATGTATGCGATAAAATTATTAAAAAAGATATAGCTTTTTTTGCCAATTTAAAGATGGAAGAAATATATGAAATGGAAAAGATGTTTAATTTTATGGCATTGTCGCAGGTGGAAGATTTAAATTATTCTTCGTTGTCAAAAAATCTTGGTATAACCAAATATAAAGTTATTCGTTATGTCGACTTGCTTGAAAAATCTTTTCTTGTCAATAAAATATTGCCTTATGGTACAAATGTTTTAAAGGAGCCTAAAATATTAATTACGCCTCCTTATAGATTGATTTATAAAAACTATTTAGAATGCGTAGGCGCATTGAGAGAAGATTTTGTAGTTGAATCGTTAAAAATAGCCGAATATGATTTATTTTATTTAAAGTCTAAAAGAGGAGAAAAAACTCCTGATTTTTTTGTTACTGAAAATAATGAGAGATTTGTAATAGAAGTCGGAGGTAAAGGGAAAGGAAGATCTCAGTTTAAGAATTTTTCAAATTATAAAAAGATTATGTTTTACCACGGAGATTGGGTTAAAGATGAAAATAAAAAACCTATGTTTTTATTAGGTTATTTAAAGTAAAATATTTGTTTTCTTGTTTAAAAATCTGTCAAAATAGATAGAGATTTTTAATGGTTCGTTTTAAAACCGAATTTTCAAATTTCGTTAATTCTAAAATTTAGTTTTTGACTTTTTTTCATTAAACTTCAATAAAGTCTTGACTTTTTTGCACTTTTATGCAAAAATATGTATATGATTAATAGAAATATAAAAAATTTCGTTCATGACATCATAATGAAATATAATAAAATGGCTTTTATAAGCGGACCGAGACAGACGGGAAAAACCACTCTTGCAAAATCCATTTTAAAAGATTTTTTACAAGGAGTATACTTTAATTGGGATATAATAGAAGACCAAAAAAAAATAACAAATAACCCTTATTTTTTCCAGTATGAAAATAGAGATATAGCCAAAAAATTTTTAGTCGTTTATGATGAAATACATAAATATTACAATTGGAAAAATTATCTTAAAGGAGTTTATGACGGATATTCAAACGAATTTTCTTTTATCATTACCGGAAGCGGAAGACTTGACTTTTTCAAAAAAGGAGGAGATAGTTTATTCGGAAGATATTTCGGTATAAATCTTTTTCCTTTTTCTTGTGGAGAAATTTTAAATATATTTCCTCTATGGAAAGATTTTAAAGAAAATTTGAAAAACATTGATTATTCTTCAGATTTAAGAGAATCGTATGAACAAATTTTTAAATTTTCCGGATTTCCAGAACCATATATAAGAAATTCGGAGAATTTCTATAACATTTGGCATAATGAGAGAAGAATATTGCTGATAAGAGAAGATATTAGAAACGCATATGCTTTAAAAGAAATATCAAGCATAGAAATTTTATCAAATATTTTAACGGAAAAAATAGGCTCTCCGCTTTCCATAAATTCTTTGACTGAAGATGTTAAATCTTCTTATAATTCAATAAAAAATTGGCTTTTAATACTTGAACAGTTTTATTATTTTTTTAGAATATTGCCTTTTTATAAATCTATAGCGAGATCTTTAAAAAAGGAGCCTAAAATATATCTTTATGATTGGGCGGAAATAAAAGACGAAGGGAAAAGATTTGAAAATGTGGTGGCATTTCATCTTTATAAAGGGGTAAATTTATGGAAAAATACCGGACATGGAGATTTGGACCTTTTTTATATCAGGGACAAAGAAAAAAGAGAGGTAGATTTTTTGATTACAGAAAAAAACATTCCAATTTTGTTGATAGAAACAAAACTCAACGATGAAGAAATATCTAAAAATTTGATTTATTTCCAAAAAAAACTTAACATAAAAATGGCTGTACAAGTAGTCCATAAAAAAAATGTTTATAAAAAAATAAATGAGGAAGGATTTGATATCTGGGTTATATCTGCTGATAAATTTCTAAAATTATTCCCATAAATTTAATAATACAATTCTTTAAAACTTTGAATAAATTTTTTTAAAATAATTTTTTTGATTTAATTATTGTTTTGCCCTGTAAGCGAATTAAATCAGAATTTTGCTTAATTTATTGACTTGAATATATATAATTTAAATTTTTTATCTAATTTATAGAAATTAAAGGTTTAACCATTATATTATTAAAATAATTTATTTTATACTTTGCTTTCTAAATGTTTAATTATTTCTTCTATTTTTGATACATATATTTTTGATATTCTTGTGTATATTTCTTCGGCGGTTTTTTCTTCGTATATATGAGAAGTTTGGTTCCTATCGTTTAATATGTCTAAAATAATTTCATCATCCGGAATATAGCCGAATTTAAATGCCTGTTTCACTACATATTTGGGGCCTTGAGATGCGTCTATCGATTGGTATTCAAGCACTATTTTTAAAGTTTTCCATAGAAGTTCTGTTGTAAATTCAAATCTCTGAATAACTCCGTCTCTATCTAAGTCGTCTTTTGCTTTTATAGTCGCTTCTTTTAATTTTTGAAAAGCTTTTTTTAATCTTTCAATTGCGATTATTACTTCCGATTTTGTCATATATCACCTTCCCTGTACTATTTATTATTTTTTTAAACTCTTCGTCTATATCTTCCCAAAATATCAAATCGTAGGAATATATCCCTAAAATTTCATCTATCTCTTCTTTTATTTTTCTAACTGAAGTGTGGTCCGGTTTGTTTGAGCCTACAACGCATATGTCTATATCGGAAAATTTTTTGTTTTCATTTTTTGCTCTTGAACCGAAAATAATTATCTTATTTGGGTTTAATGTTTTTATTAAAAATTTTTTTAATTCGCTTATTTTTTCTTCCATATCAATTATAGTATATCATAATTTAGTATAGTCGATTTTAAAAGATTTTATAAGAGTTAATCTATTATTATAGCGGAATTGTCTATTATTTTTTGGAACTCTTTTGAAACCGAATTGTAATCTATAAGGTCTATCCTATGGTTTATCTCCAATTCTTCTAAATCCATTTTTATTTTGGCTATCAGCCGGATTTCTATTTTTTTGTCACATTTTATCGCTATATCTATATCCGAGTTTTGAGTAAAATCGCCTTTTATTCTTGAGCCGAAAATTAAAATTTTCGCATCGGGAATATGTTTTTTTATGGTTTGGGTTATCAATTTTTTTATTCTTGGTTCTATATCATTCATTTTTTGATTTAAGTATCGAAAGAAGTTTTTTAGACTCCGGTAAAAAAATTTTAGCTATTTTAATTATTTCTTCAGATTTTTCTTGGTCGTATGTATGAGATGTTTCGTTTCTTGCCTGATGAAATGTCAGCCATAAATCTATATCTTCTATAAGTTTTTTTTCTTTCGCATACTTAAAAAGCTCTCTTCCGGACAATCCCTCCACTATTTCTTTGTTTATGTTTTCTTTAAGATATCTCTGGATAAATTTCCATGAAAGTTCGTATGTAAACTCAAAATTTTGTATTACTCCGGCTTTTATTACGTTTTTTTTATCTTCCGAAAAACTTTTAAATTCTTCCGAGTCGATAAAATCTAAAGCGGATTTAAAAGAGTTTATGGCTTTTTCAAAAGATGTAAAATCCAACTTCATAAACTTATTATAACATTTTATTAACAGGCGCCTTCTCGTTTTATTACCGCCTTAACCGTTTTTAATAATATTACTATGTCTAACCATAGATTCCAGTTTTTCACATACCAGGAATCCATCGTTATTCTGAAGTTGTAATCTTCGTTGTTTCTTCCGCTTACCTGCCATAATCCGGTTATCCCCGGAGGGAGAGCGTGTATTATATTGCTTTCTTCTTTTATGTAATCCCATTCTCTGGGTAGGTATGGTCTTGGTCCGATTAAAGACATCTCGCCTTTTAATACGTTGAATATCTGAGGAAGCTCGTCTAACGATGTTTTTCTCAAAAAACTTCCAATCTTTGTAACTCTCGGATCGTCTTTCAGTTTCCAGTAAGTTTCCCATTCCTTTTTCTTTTCCGGGTCTTTTGCAAGTATCTCTTTTAATTTTTCGTCCGCGTTTATATACATTGTCCTGAACTTGTAGCATTTAAATTCTTTTCCTTTTTTTCCTATTCTTTTGTGAGAATATATAGCCGGTCCTTCGGTTGAAAATTTAATAATTAACGATATTAAAACCATCAAAGGCGATATTAATACGAATATTATCAATCCGGATATGTAATCTATTATTCTTTTGGTTATGTATGTAAGCGGGTTTGATAAGTTGTTTTTTATTTCAAAACCGAATAATTGTTTTCCGAAGAAATATTTTATTTCCGAACCGTAAATCCCTATCCCTCTTATGTCCGGTATCAGTATTATGTTTGAAGTTTTGTGTTGTATTTTATTTATTAATTCTGTTTCCGAACAGGTTATATCGTCTTTGGCTATTATTACGTCAGTTATGTGAGCGTTTTTTATATACGCTTCTATTTTATTTATGCCTTTGTGTATTTTGTGTCCCAATATTTCTTTTTTATCCGTGTCGTCTAAAAAACCCGCTATTTTATAGCATAAGTTTTTGTCTTCAGTAAAAGATTTATAAGTTTCTTCGGCGGTTTTTCCGCTTCCTATTATTATCGCTTTTCTTACGAGCATATCCGATTTATAAAGAAGTTTTCTTATATAAGTTCTTAATATCGGAAATAAGAAAATCATTAAAACGGTATGCGTTATTATTACTATTCTCGAATATGTTTGGGACAATTTGAATATAAATAAAGCGGAAAGTATTATTATTAAAGATATTACCGCCGATTTGATTATGGTTTTTACCTCTTCCCAGTAGGGAAAGGTTTTGGAATAAAGTTTTTGATATGCGAAAACTATTATGTAGGTCGGTATTATTATAAAATAAAGCGGGTAGTAAGATTTCATAATCGGGGGGAGAATAAAAAAGACGGTAAATATTTTAAGCCTTAAAAAAATGGATAATTTTAGTATTAAAATTAAAAATATTAAATCCGATATCAAAAGCATTAACTGAGATATCCTGTACTTCATTGATGTTATGTTCATATCATATATTTTATAAATTTTTTGTTTTTAAAAGCCTGTAACTTTTGTTTCAAACCTTTTTCTTTCTGTTTTAATTACAATCTTTCCCTAAAATCTTTATTAATCTACAAAAATCGCCGATCGGTCAAAATCGTCTCTTTTTTTGTATTATTATTCCATTTTCTTCATATATAAAACCTATTTTCGACAAAATGCGCCGATCGGCTTAAAATGTCGCAAATTATATTAAGCCGAACATCCTTTTTAAATGGAGTTCATTGTCTATTTTTGTAAGTATTCCGTATCTTACATATTTTCTCAAATCGTAACTATCTATTAAGAAATCTATTTCTTTTTCGCATACGCAGGGTATTACAAAAACGCTTTTTTGTATTTCGTAAAATCCCAACAATTTAATTTGCTTTCTAAAAAGATTTCTTAATTTTCTTTTTGTTTCCGGAATATCAAAAAAGACTATGCTCCATTTCCCTTCAAATTTTTTCTTTTGAATATCAAGTTTAAGATTGTTAAACCTGTATTTTTCAATATATTTCTTGCCTCTTGATGTTAAAACGTATCTGCCTTTTGAATTTTTTTGTATAAGCTTATTTTTGTAAAGTTGTCTTATTTTTGCCGTGATTACTTCTTCTCTTGCGTCTTTAAGTTCGTATGGCAAACTTAATGAAGCTTTTAATTTAGCGTTGGCGCTTTTAAAAGAAATATCAATCCCGGCCTCTAATAATATAAGAATTCTTAGGGCTAAAGTTTCTAAAAAAATTTCTATTTTGTCCCTGTCCACAAAAAAATTATAACATATTTCTTTTTAAAAAATATCTATTCTCCGAAAAATGCCGATCGGTCAAAATCGTAGCATTTATGCGCCGTTTATTTGTCTTTTTCATATATAAAATATAATTGCGACAAAATGAGCCGATCGGCTTAAAATGTCGCAAAAAATTTGGGGTGGCGCTTGGGGGTATTAAACGAAAAGACGATAATTTGTATAATCTTTTTATGAAAATAATTTCTATTTTGTTTTTGTTTTTTGGCGTCGTTTACTCGGAAGATAACGGTAAATTGGCCAAAATCGCGGACGATTTATCTATTAATATTTCTTCAAAGTGTTCGAATCTGATAATATCGAGATTCGATTATATAAATAATAAAAAATCTTTGGGCCCCGCGATACTTGAGGAAAGATTTATCACTTATTTCGGCAAAAAAAACGTCAAGCTTATAGAAAGAGCAAAGCTCGATAAAATTTTTAAAGAATATAAGATTCAATATACCGGGGCGATAGATTCTACCACCATTTCCGAGCTTGGTAAAATCGCCGGGGCTGATTGCATACTTGTCGGAACGATAAACGATAAAAGCGATTCGTTGGCGGAGATAAACGCGAGAATTGTTAAGGTTTCGGACGGCTCCATAATAGCCACGTCCGTATCGGAAATATTAAAAGACTGGTCCGACGATAAAAATAAAGAAGGGGTGGTTGAAAGCGTAAGTTTTGAGCCGTCTTTGGCGGATTATAGAATAGAAATAGAAGATGTCCGTCCGGTTCCCAAAATTAATTTTACCGATGCGGATATAGATTTGATAGAGGAATACGATAAGATTTCGGATATGGATCCGGATATGAGTTTGAGCCCGTCGGAGAAATCCAAATTATGGGCGGATTTTTCTGAAAAATACGCCAAATATTCCGATATAGCCAAAGAAAGAGCCGATTACTGGCTCGATTACGAGCGTAGAGTTAAAGAGTCCGAGAGATTAAAACAGGAAAGAGAAAAAGCTCTCGATACCGACTGGGGAAAGTTAAAAAGGCTTTTAAATCTTAAATCCGTTTCCGCGGATAAAAAGACCGAATGGGTTTTTAAATTTTTGGACGCATACGGCTGGAGCCAAAAAGAAAATAAGTATTACAATGAGATAAAAAGATTTATGCCCGTTCCTTGCGTAAGCGGTAATATGGGGATTTGCCATTATGACGGTTCGATTTTATTGGAAGGAAACTACCTTAGAACTTTTCCCTTTTCCGAAGGCATAGCGAGAATTCAAAGATTGGACAAAAAATACTTTTATGTGGATAGAACCGGGAGGAATATTTCCCGATTTAAACAGGGAATGTATGAGTACGTAAGGTTTTTTTACGATGGGAAAGATTATACCGATGGGATCGCGGTAATAAAAGGAAATAGCGACAGTAATTTTTATTCGCTTCTCGATAAAAACGGGAACATAGCCGTAGAGTATATTTTTTACGATTATGTGTCATTTTTTTCGGAAGGTCTTGCTCCGGTGGAAGAAAAAGGAAGGCATGGGTTTATAGATAAAAACGGTAATCTTATAGTCGCTCCTAAATATGAACAGGTTTATTGGTTTGAAAAGGGGGTTGCGAAGGTTAATCTTAACGGTAAGTGGGGATTTGTCGATAAAAAAGGGAAAGAAATAATCAAGCCGATATACGACGAGGTGGGATATTTTAATAATAATCTTGTCGATGTTAAAATGGGAGGCAAATACGGAGTTTTGGATAAAAACGGAAGAGAAATAATTCCGACTAAATACGACGAAATATCTTTTTACGATAATTTGATTATTTTAATAGACAAAAACAAAAAAGGCGCGGTATCTTTAAACGGTAAAGAAATTGTGCCTTTAATTTACGACGATGTGTTTTTTATCGACGATAATTTTTTACAGGTTCAATTAAAAGATAAATACGGAGTTTTCGACGTTAAAGGCAAAGAAATTGTGCCGGTAAAATATTCTTCGGTGGATTTTGGCGAAAATATTTTTACGGTCGGTTTAAACGGGAAATACGGCTTTGTCGATACTTCGGGCAATTTTATAATTCCTCTTAGATTGGACGGGGCGGGAGTTTTTAAAGAAGGGCTTGCTTACGTTAAAATTAGAGATAAATTCGGTTTCGTTAATAAAGAGGGAAAAGAAGTTATTCCTTTACTATATTTTTCCGCCGGAGTTTTTTGGGAAGGGCTTGCCGCCGCATGTAATTCTTTATGCGGCTATATAGATAATAAAGGAAATACCGCAATAGGTTTCAATTACGACGAGGTTTATAATTTTTCAGACGGCGCGGCGGAGGTTAAAAAGGGATTAAAATGGGGAGTTATAGATAAGACAGGGAAAGAAATAATCCCGATTAAATACGACAAAATAGAGCGCCGTTACGATAAGTTTTTTACCGTTTCGTTAAAAAATAAAAAAGCTCTTTTCGATTTGGTTGGAAACCAGATAACTCCCTTTAAGTACGACGAAATCGGTTATTTCCATAAAGAATTTGCCGATGTAAAAATAGGAAAAAAGAAAGGCGTTATAAATTTAAAAGGAAAGGAAATACTGCCGACCATTTACGACGATATCGTTTTTTATTACGACGAGGGGATGATAAAATTAAAATCGGAAAACAAAATAATTTTTTCGGATTTGGAAGGAAATATCGTTTCTTCCAAAAAATACGACGAGGCGTATTTTTCGGAGGGATTATTTGCGGTTAAACTTGGAGATAAATGGGGGTATCTGGATAAATTCGGCAGAGAGTATTTCCCGTCGAATTAATATTATTTTTTGTTTAAATAATTTGCAATCTCCATTGCATTAATAAATTTTATTTTTACATTTGAAATCTTTTTATAATATTCTTTTTTAGTGTCTGATGTTATTACAAGATTTTCGAAGTCAGGATAGTATTTTGAAAATATTGTAAAATTATTGGCAGAAAATTGTTCTTCTTTCCATTTGCATTCTATAGCTATATTTTTGCCGTTATGATTCCTGATAATGAAGTCAACTTCATGTCCCCGCTTGTCTCTCCAGTAATAAATTTTACGATGTTGTAAAATAGAAATAAGTTCGTTTAGTACGAAATGTTCCCATAAAAAACCTAAATCTTCTTCTTTTAATTGGCTAATTCCTTTAAAGTATCTAATAAATCCAGTGTCGAAAAAATAAACTTTTGGAGCTCTTATTATTTCATTGCTTCTTCTGGAGCTAAAAGGTCTTATGGTATTCGCAATAAGTGTTGTATCAAGTATGTTAAGGTAAGAAAATATCGTCTGCCTGCTTACTTCACATTCCGGGGCATATGATGAAGCTTCAAATATCCCTCCGCTTCTAAATATTAAAAGTTCTGTAAACTTCAAGAAAGCTGTTCTGTTTCCAACTCCAAAAAGTTCTTGAATATCCTTAGCCCAATAATTTTCTATCCACTCATAATAATCTCTTTCGGTTGGGTTTGGGTTTAATATATAAGGCGGAAGTCCGCCTTTAATAAGCCTTGTTGTTATCTTATCTATTTTAAAGTCAAAGAAATCACTATAATTTATAGGGGTAAGCAATATGTCTTTTTTTCTTCCGGTAAGAGAATCTTTAAATTTTTTATTTGCTGTCAGAATAGATGAGCCTGTTGCTATTATTTTTGTTTTTGGGAAATAATCGGCGGCTATTTTTAAAAATTCAGAAGCATTTTTTAGTCGGTGAATTTCATCTATAGCGATTAATTTTCCATTCGTATTTTCAAGAAAACTCTCCGAGTCCTCAAGAATTCTTCTTACACTTGGAAGCTCACAATCATAATAGTCTATGTCTTTTATGCTTTTGCAGATAAACGTTTTTCCCGCTCTTCTTACTCCGTAAAGCCATATTATGCTTGTTTTCTCCCATAGTTTGTCTATAAGATTAAGCCAATATTTTCTGTTAACCATATGTAATATATGTTAGCAAAAAGTTTAACTAAACGCAAATCGATTTAACGTTTGGTTATTTGTTCAAAGCCTCGGCAATTATCTCGCTCATAGTCGGATGAGCGTATATTATTGAGTTTAAATCTTTCGTCTTCATTTTAAACTTGACCGAAAGAGCAATCGTATGTATTATTTCGGTCGCAGGCCCCCCGACTATCTGAGCGCCTATTACCGTATCCGATTCGTCCGTAATTATTTGTATGAAACCTTCCGTTTGTTTTGTGGCGACCGCTTTTCCTAAAACCTGAAAGAAAGATTTTTTTGTTTTCGTGTTTATTCCTTTTTCTTTTGCGGTTTTCGGATTTAATCCAATGCTTGCGATTTCCGGAAAAGAGTATATGCAGTTTGGTACTATGTTTTTGTCGAACTCTTCTTTCGTTTCTTTCATTATGTTTTCGGATACTATCTCCGCTTGTTTGGAAGCCGAGTGGGCTAATAAAGATATTCCGTTTACGTCGCCTATGGCGTAGATATCCGGGTTTGATGTTTCAAGCGCGGAGTTTACTTCTATGAATTTAGAGTATTTTACTCCGGCCGCCTCTAAGTTTAATTCTTTTAAATCCGCCGTTCTTCCCGCCGCGACCATTATCTCGTTTGAATTTATTTCGGTTCCGTTTTCGAGTATGAGAGTTTTTTCTCCGTCTTTTATTTTTATGTCCGATGTTTTTACTCCCAAATAAAATTTTACTCCTCTTTTTTCAAGCGAGTTTTTTAAAACTTTAGTAATGGACTGGTCTTCAAAAGGAAGTATTTCGCTCATTATGTCTATTACGGCCACTTCCGTTCCTATAGCGTTAAAAAAACAGGCCATTTCTATTCCTATCACGCCCGCGCCTATTATCGTAAGCCTTTTGGGATGGTTTTCTATGTCGAATATTTTATCCGAGTCGGTTAAAAAATCTTTGTAAGAGTCGAATGGTTTTGGGTAAAACGGTTTTGTCCCCGTAGCTATTATCAGTTTGTCGAATTCGTAGGAGCTCTTTGCTCCGCCGCTTTCAACTTCCACGGTTTTATTCGAAGAAAGTTTCGCTTTGCCCCTTATTATTTCTATTTTTTTCATCGAGAAAAATTTTTCAAGCGAGGTCCTTATTCCCTCCACGACTTTCGTTTTATGTTCTTTGATTTTTTCCCATTTGGGTTTTATATGGGGCTCTGGGTCGAAAAAATCGGATATCTCTTTTATCGAGTGGTATCTGTGGGCTATTTCCAGTATGGCTTTTGAAGGTATGCACCCTCTGTTTAAACAGGTTCCGCCGAAGGTGTTTGATTCTATTATTTTAACGTCCGCGCCCGATTGTTTTAATTTTATGGCCGCGGGATAGCCCGCGGGGCCCGAGCCGATTATTATTATTTTTTTCATATTCTCCTCCGGTTATTTGTCAAAGTTTTCTGCAAATTTTAAAACCGTTTCTTCATATCTTATTACGGTTTCTCTTATTTCGCGGTTTATGCTTTCGGATAAATTGGATTTTATTACCGGATTTTTTAAACCGGATTTTGTTTCAAGATAGACTTTTGAAGATTTAAAAACGAAAAGATGCGTCAGGTTTGACAAATCTATTTTTGAAGATACGGAAAAATCGTCGGATTCCAAATCCAGCGAAATAATCTTTCCCAAACGGATAAATTTAAGATTCAGGTTTTTGGGTTCGGTTAAATTTATGTCTTTAGAGTATATTTTTCGATACGCTTCGTTCGCTTTTTTGAAAAATTCCAACTCCTTTATCCCGTAAACGGAATTTATGTTTGTCTCGATTTTTATTTCTTTAGACAAAGAGTCTATGTAGAACCTGGATGTTATTTTTTCCGCTTTCAGGTTTTCGTAAGTTATTTCCGAAAGGCTGAATTCAGATAGATCTATTTTGTTTATTCTGTCTTTTATCTCGGAGATAAACGAGGCCGAAGCCTTGAAAAATATTCTGGCGGAGCCTAAATTTATATATGAATCCGTTTTTAACGAAATATTAAAAGTTTCCGAATTTTTCGCGTGGGTTATTTTGAAATCCGAGTTTTTGAAAAGATATTCGCTTTTCGAGTTTTTTATTAGCAAATCGGAGTTTGTAAATACCGTTTCTTTTATAAAGTACGTTTCGGATAAGTTTTTAGAGGTGTCTGAGAAAAGGTCGGTTATGTCTTTAAAATTCCATTCCTCCGATTTGATAAGATTTATTTCCGCGTTTTCCACCGATAATCTTTCTATTTCGAAATCTTTTTTTTCTTTTATTAATTTTTTGAAATCCATTTTTAAGTCTATCTCTTTCGCTTTTGCGAATATGTTTGAGCCGTCTTTTTCATATATGGCCAAATCTTTTATTTTCGCTCCGTTTAAAGAATAGTCTATATCCGAATATGTTATTTTTCTGTTTAGTTTTTTAGATACTTCTTCCAGAATCTTTTTTTCTAAAAAATTTTTTATCGAGTTTTTTGAAAAATAAATCAATGCGGAAGAAATTGCTATCAAAATTAGAAAAGAAATTAAGGCTTTGGTTTTAAAAGATATCTTTTTTTCGTCCATAATAAAATTTTATAATATATTTATCTAAAATTATGGAAACGCCCGAAAAGATGGCTAAAATCATAATGCTTTTTGGTTTTATTCTGGTTATTATCGGCCTGGTTTTGTTTTTGGTTTCAAAAAACGGCTGGTCTTTTAAGCTTCCCGGGGACATATATTATAAAAAAGGCGGTTTTAGTTTTTATTTTCCGATTACCACAAGCATTTTATTAAGCTTGATAATAACGATTATTTTGCATATTTTTCGTAAATAATAAGCTTAATTTTTTATATAATTTAATTTGCTGAGTTTTTATGTATCTAAGGAGATATAATGTATCTTAAATATATAGAAATATGCGGATTTAAATCTTTTGCGAATAAAACCAAAATAGAATTGTTTCCCGGGGTTAATATAATAGTCGGTCCAAACGGTTGCGGTAAATCCAACATAGTCGACGCGATAAAATGGTCCATAGGCGAGATGTCTTCAAAGTCGCTCAGAATGCCTTCTATGATGGACGTTATATTCGCCGGAACCACCAAAAGACAACCGATGAACTTCGCCGAGGTTACTCTCGTTTTCGATAATACCGAAAGAAAACTTAATTTCGATTTTAACGAGGTCGCAATTACCAGAAAAATATATAGAAGCGAGGAGTCCGAGTATTTTATAAACAGAGTGGGATGCAGATTAAAGGATATAAGAGAAATGTTTTTGGATACGGGTATCGGATATAACGGTTATGCGATAATAGACCAGGGGGAGATAGAAGAGGTTTTGCTTTCAAACGCCATTGAAAGAAGAGAGGTTTTCGAGGAAGTCGCCGGGATATCCAAGTACAAATCCAAAAGAGACGAGGCCATTAAAAAATTAGAGAAAGTGGATGTTGACCTTTCGATAGTCGAAAATTCCGTGGCGATGATTGAGGAGCAGATAAGGAAACTGGAGCTTGAGGCGAAAAGAGCTAAGCTTCAGCAGAAATACAGAGAAGAGTTAAAAGAGGCGGAGATCGCTTACAACGTAAAATTGATAAACTCGTATAAACAGGATATAGAAAAAGAAAGGCAGGCTCTCGAGCCGGTGATGAAAGAGATAGAAAGCATCAATTCCGACTGCGCTCAGATAGCGGCGGATCTTACCAATAAGGATCTCCTTTTAAACGACAAAATAAACGAAGATAGGGATATAGCCGAAAAAATTTCGAATGTTAAATCGGACGTGGTCAGAACCGAAGGGAACATAATAAAAGACGAAAATCTCATAGAAGAGATATCGAAACAATTAAACGATCTCAATATCAACCATAACAAAAATATTGAAAACGAATCCAGGTTTGTTCCGCTCATAGAAGAAAAGAAAAAGAGAAAAGCCGAGATATCAGGCGTCATTGGCGAAGTGAAATCGGGTTATGAAAAAGAGAAAACGGATTACGAGGTTTTGTCTCAAAAAATAGCCGAGACCGACGCCAAAATAAAAAGCATCGAATCGGAGTCGACGGTTTCTTATCAAAACGAAATAAGCATGTCCAATCTTATAGTAAAAACCGAATCTGAGCTGTCGCATTTGAGAGAAGATATATCCAATTTGAAAAGAGATATTTCCAAAAACGAATCCGAGGCGGCGGAGTTAAATTTGAAATCGGATGAGATTAAAAACTCTTTAAATAAAGCCGCATCCGAAAAAGAAGCGCTTGAAAAAGAATTGGCTCAAACCTCCGAGTCGAGAAACAAAAACCTTTCGAACATAGAAAACATAGAAAAAGAAATATCGGCGCTTTCTATGGAAAAGGTTTCTCTGGAGTCGAGGCTCGACTCGATGCTCAAAGACGCGGAAAGAGATACCTACTGGGTAGGTACAAAAGAAGTTTTAAACGCGAATATCGAAGGAGTTTTCGGTGTTTTGAGGAATTTGATCAAATTTTCCAACGAGGACAGGGTTTTGATAGAAGACGCTTTGGGAGAGACCATAGACGCGGTTGTGGTAAAAGACAGGGATACCGCTTTTAAATGCGTCGACTTTTTAAAATCGTTAGGCAAAGGAAGGGCAAGATTTATAATACTTGAAAACGTCCCTCCGGTTAATTTTGAAAATCAATCTTTTTCTTCAAAAGTAACCTGCGATTCTAAGTTTTCAAATCTTTTGAATTTCTTGCTATCCAGAGTAAGCTTCAACGAGACCGAGGTTTTGACGGATTTGTGGGTGGTCGGAGGAGTTAAAGAAGTGAGTTCCAACGAACCTTACTGGCAGGAAACCGAGGAGATTAAAAACAGAATCGAAGAAATTAAAAGAAAAATATCGGAGCTTCAAGCGTCCAAACAAAACGAGGAAAATCTGCTTTGCGAAAACGATAAAAAATTATTCGAAATAGATTCCAAAAAGGACGAAAAAAGCCTTGAAATATTGAATATTACCAATTCGCTCAATAACATTGCGGAAAAGGTTTCCATCATAAACGAAAATATTTCTTATCTTAAAAATAATTTGGAATCGGTCGAGGCTCGAGAAAAAGAGCTTGTTTCGATGATAGAAAAATATAACTCGGAGATAAACGAGATAAGAAGCAAAACGGCCGTTAAAAAAGACGAACTTGAAAGCGTTAAGAACGAAAGAATATCTCTTGAAAAAGAAATAATGGATAAGAAAGGGAAGGTTTTGAGTTTCGAGCATAATTTGAGCTCTTTAAATCAGGAAGCGGAAAGGCTGGATTTTGAAATCAAGGATATGGAGGAAAGATTAAGCTATATAAAATCCGAAAAAGAAAATTACGAGATAAGAAAAGCGGAGATGGAAAATAGGATAAACGAGCTTAAAAACGAAATTTCCAATTTGAAGGTAAGATACGAAGAGCTTAATAACGACAGAAGAGAGCTTGAGATAAAAAGAAACCGGGTATCGAGCGAGATAGAAGAAATTAAAAACGAAATCTCAAGGCTTAACATGGTTTTGAAAGAAAATAACGACGTTTTAAAAGAGCAGGTCGATAAAAGACAGGCGATAGAGATTAAAATAAATACTCTAAACACTAAAATGGACGACATATTCGCCAAATTAAGAGACGAGTATCAGGTTAATTACGAGGATGTAAAGGATAAGTACAACGAGTATGAGGTAAACGTAGAGAGGATAGAATATCTTAAAAAAAGAATAGAGAATATGGGGGCTGTCAATATGACCGCTCCGGAAGAGTACGAGGCTTTGATAAAAGAATATAACGATAAAAAAACTCATATAGACGACCTTAAAAAAGCCAAAGAAGATTTGAAACAGGCGATAGTCAAGATAAACCAAACCACCAAAGAAAACTTTAAAAACACTTTCGACAAAGTAAACGAATATTTTCAGAAAATATACGTCACGCTTTTTGAAGGCGGGGAAGCGAAACTCGTCCTTACCGACCCGGACAATCTTTTGGAAACCGGAGTGGAAATAGTGGCAAGGCCTCCCGGTAAAAAGCCGGTGAACATAATGCAGCTTTCAGGCGGAGAAAAATCTCTCGCCGCTTTGGCTTTGCTTTTCAGTTTCTTCTGCGTAAATCCTTCTCCTTTTTGCGTTGTGGACGAAGTGGATGCGGCTTTAGACGAGGCTAATGTCGAAAGGTTTGTGAAGCTTATAAAAGAATTCGCCCCTACGACTCAGTTCGTAGTGATAACTCATAACAAAAGAACTATGGAAGTCGGAGATAGAATTTACGGGGTTACCATGGAAGAGTTAGGAGTGTCAAAAATAATCTCGGTGGATTTAAAAAGGGCGGTGGATATGACCGCCAAGGCGGAAGTTTAATGATACACGCCATAATATCGGATATACATTCAAATTACGAGGCTTTCAGCGAGGTTTTGAATTTCCTTGGTTCCAAATCGGTATCGAGCTATCTTATCTGCGGGGACATAATAGGCTACGGTCCTCAACCGATAGAGTGCATAAAAGCGGTAAGGGAGTTAGGGGATAAGGCTAAAATAGTTCTGGGAAATCACGACGCGGTATTGGCCGGAAAGATGGATATAAAATGGTTTAACGATTACGCCAGAAAAAGCATAGAGATAACGAAAGAAAGAATAGACAAAGATACCGTGGAGTGGTTTTGCGCTTTGCCGGAAAAGATAGATTTAGGCAAAATATTGATAGTTCACGGCTCGCCCAAATCTCCTTTGAAAGAGTATCTTTTAAGCGAGATACAATATTCCGACAATCTGGAAAATTTAAAATCCGAAATAGTTTTTTTCGGCCATACCCATATCCCGATGTGTTTTTGCAAAGACGAAAACGGTAAAAATATGGGGGATTTCATAAAACCTTTTGCCAGAATAAAGATTAACGACAAAGGAAAATTTTTTATAAACCCGGGTTCCGTAGGTCAGCCCAGAGACGGCAACTCCATGGCATCCTTCGGGCTTTTTGACGATGAAAAAATGGTATTTGAATTGATAAGGATAGATTACGACGTAAAGAAAGTTCAAAAGCTTATGAAAGAGATAAATATGCCTCAACTTTTAATAGAAAGACTGGATATGGGATACTGATATGAGCAATAAAATATTGATACTGGACGACGACTTGAATTTTGTGGATACTTTAAAAGACAGCATAAAAGAAAAGATAGGCGAAAGCGAGATATTGGTTTTTTCAAAGGTCAAACAGGCCGTGGCGTATCTATCGGAGAATTTAGCCGACATTATAATATCGGACGTAAGCCTCGAGGATATGAACGGCATGGAGTTTTTGAAAATAATAAAAACTTCCGATAAATTGAAAGATATACCGGTAATAATGATGTCCGCAAAATACATAGAACCGATAGACAGAGTCAACGCTTTAAAGTCGGGTGCGGCGGCTTATTATTCTAAGCCCTTCGACGTGGGAAAGCTTTGCGACGAGATAAAATATTATGTCCAGAAAAAAAGAAAATAAACTTTCCTTTGTGGGGAAAGGGATAGAAAGAGTAGACGCAGATATAAAATTGGAAGGAAAAGCTTTATACGGCGACGATCTGGATTTTGCGAAGATGCTTTACGGCGTCTGCTTAAGAAGCCCTTATCCTAAAGCCAGGATAAAAAAAATAGATTTTTCCGAAGCCCAAAAAGATCCGGATTTCGTCAAACTAATAACCGCAAAGGACATCCCCGGTTCCAATAAATGGCCGGTTGTAAACGACGATTACCCATTTTTGGCTTGGGACATAGCGGAGTTTCATTCTCAGGCCGTCGCCATACTTGTGGCTAAAAATCGATTTAAAGCGAACGAACTATCTAAAAAAGTTAAAATAGAATATGAAGAATTGGATTTCATAGACGATATACATAAATCGATAACTAAAAAAGAAAACATTTTTTCAAGCTACGTTATAAAAAAAGGCGACGCTTTTAACGAAATAAAAAAATGCAAGTATGTGATAGAAAAAGAATTTACTACCAATTATCAGGTTCATTGTTATCTGGAACCTCAGGTTGCGACCGGCGTTTTCGCTACCGACGGTACGCTTGCGGTCTATTCTTCCACTCAATGCCCTTTTTACGTGCTTGACGCGGTTTGCGCCATAACGGGCCTTAGTTCAAATAAAGTTAAAATTATTCAAACCGTAACCGGCGGGGGGTTCGGCGGAAAAGAGGATGTTCCGGCACTCGTGGGAGCTCATGCGGCGCTTGCTTCTTTTATAACAAAATCTCCGGTTAGAATTTGTTACGACAGAGAAGAAGATTTCAGGTCGATGTCCAAAAGGCATCCTTCTTATTCAAAAGTGACATACGGGGCGGACGAAAATGGAAAATTAAAATGTTGCATAGTAAAGTATATTTTAGACGCCGGGGCATATTCCACTTTAAGCCCTATAGTTTTATGGCGCGGAACGGTTCATGCGGCCGGTCCTTACAGCATAGATAACGTTTATGTGGAAAGCTATGCGGTAAAAACGAATAAAGTTCCATGCGGAGCCTTCAGGGGATTCGGTCAGCCTCAGATATCCTTCGCACAGGAGTCTTTGATAGACGATCTCGCCGAAAAAATAGGAATGGACCCGATAGATTTTAGATTAAAAAACATAATAGATAAAAACAAACTCACTTCCACTTCTCAGAAGATAAAAGATTCTATAGGCCTTAAAGAGCTTATAGAGATAGTAAGAAAAAAATCGGATTGGGATAAAAGAAAAAATTTAAAGCCTTCGGCAAATAATAAAAGAAGGGGGCTTGGTTGTTCAATAGCTTATTACGGAGTGGGGCTCGGAGCTAAGGGAAGATATTTAGATAGGGCCGGAGCGTATATAAACATATACAGAGACGCCACCGTTAACATAACCGTCGGCAATACAGAAATGGGACAGGGGGCTTTGACCGTGCTAACCCAGATAGCCGCGGAGACTTTAAATTGTCCGATAAATAACATAAAATTGGACGAAGTGGATACTTCCAAAGTCCCGGATAGCGGCCCTACCGTCGCTTCCAGAACGACGGTTATGAGCGGAAACGCGATAATAGAGGCGGCAAAACCTTTGAGAGAAAGAATTTTCAAAACCGCTTTAAAAATGTTGGGTTCAAAAGATATGATAGCCAAAGACGGTTATTTTATATCCGGATCGAAAAAAATATTTTTTAATGAAGTTATAAAACAATGCTGGGCGGAGAGGCTTAAAATGAGCGAGCAGGGTTGGTATGTATCGCCACCTACAACATACGATTTAAAAGACGGCAAGGGAGACGCTTACATAGTATACAGCTACTCCGCAAACATAGCCGATGTGGAGGTTGATATAGAGACCGGATTTTTGGAGGTTAAAAAGATATATTCCGCTTTCGATGTGGGGAAGGTGGTAAATCCCGTTTTGGCTTTAGGCCAGGCCCACGGCGGAATACTTCAGGGAATGAGCTGGGCGGTTTATGAAAATCTTGTTATAGAAAAGGGCGTGATGAAAAACCCGGGCTTTACCGATTATATAGTTGCCACTTCTTGCGATATCCCCGAGTACGACGTTTCGTTTGTCGAAAAAGACTACTCCGAAGGCCCTTATAAAGCCAAAGGCATGGGAGAGCTCCCTTTGATAGCCGTCGCCGGGGCTGTTAGAAACGCGGTTAAAAACGCCTGCGGTGTAGAGATGGATTCGGTTCCTATGATACCCGAAAAGATTTTAAAAAAGATGGGAAGGATATGATTTTTTTAAATGTTATTTTTTCTTTTTTTGTTTCTCTTTCATCTCAAGATATTTCCGCCGTTTCTAAAGATTACGCGACCGTTTTAAGCTCTTATACCAACAAAGCCGCGATTTTGTATTTCGAAAGCACGGAAGGGATAACAAAAGACGGAGTGATATTCGCCGAAAAACTTATGGACGGAATAATGAATAACGGCATAAAAGTGGTGGACCCGATGATAGCCGGCGTTAAATTTAAAAAATTCGGATTAAAAACTTTGGGAGATATGGAGCAAAAAAATAAAAATCAAATAATGAAAGAACTTGGAACGGATTATGCGGTTATGGGAAGCGTTTCGAGAATAGGGGGGGATGTAGAGATAAGAGGAAGGATAATAAGAATAAGCGATTTTGAAGTTTTGAAAGTTTTGACTCATAGAATACCGATTTACTGGGCCGACGAAAATCAGAATAAAATATTAAAAAAAATTAATTTCAAAAATTCTCAAAATTTAAAAACCACCGAAGAATGTAAAATACCAGAGCTTGTCCAAATAGCTTCGGATATATCCGTTTCAAATTATCCTTATGTTTGCGCCGATTTTTCATGTAAAATGATAAACTGCTCCAAGTATCCTACGGCTAAAGAAAAGATATATAAAATATATTTTAAAGATCCGTCTAAAACTGTGGTCGTGACCGACGATTCTTTTAACGTACTGGAGGAGTATAAAACGCAATGAAAAATTATCTTTTGAAATGCGAAATAAACGGAGAGAAGTTTGAAGGTTTGATAGATCCCAATATGAGACTTATAGATTTTTTAAGAGACGAGATTGGGCTTAAAGGAACAAAAGAAGGTTGCGGAGAAGGAGAATGCGGAGCATGTATGGTTTTATTGGACGGCAGGGCGGTAAATTCGTGCCTTGTTATGGCTTTTTCGGTTAGCGGTAAAGAAATAATTACTATAGAGGGCATAGATAAAACTAAATACGGCAAAAAACTTAAAAAGAGTTTTAAAAAGAATGCGGCGGTTCAGTGCGGTTTTTGCACCCCCGGTTTCATAATAACCGCGGCCGCTTTTTTGGAAGAAAAACCCGATGCAACGGAAGAAGAAATAAAAGAAGCTTTGAGCGGAAACATATGCAGATGCACCGGCTACGATATGATAATTAAAGCCGTAAATGAGGCTAAAAAATGATAATGAAAGCCGAAAAATTTTATTCGCTTTCCGATTTGTGGAAAAATATTAAAAAACTTCCTCAAAAAAGAAAATATATATGCGGAGGAACGGATATAGCCGTATCTTTAAAATACGGAAGTCTGGATATAGATTGCCTCATAGACATATCCGATGTTAAAGAATTATCTTTGATAAAAAAAGAGAAAAATCATGTTTTCATAGGGGCCGGAGTTAAAATATCCGAGTTTGAAAAAAACGAGATTATAAAAAAATGTGTCCCCGCTCTTTATAAATCAGTTAGATATTACGCAAGCCCTACAATAAGAAACATCGCTACTCTTGGCGGAAATCTCGCCAATGCAAGCCCTTGCGCTGACGGGGTTTTGGCGCTTTTGGCTTCAAGGGCTAAAGTTATTTTAAATCTTTACGGCAAAAAAAGGGTCTTGGAAATAAAAGATGTGTTTATCGGTCCGAAAAAGACCTCGATTAAAAAAGACGAGTTGATAGAAGGGTTTTTAGTTCCCATATGGAGCCATAAATCGGTGTTTTTAAAATCCATACCGAGAAAAATTTTCGGAATATCCAAAGCCGGTTTGTGCGTTTGCGCGGATATTAAAAACGGATCGGTTAGAGATATTTCCATTTCAGCCTCTTCCGTCGGGCCGGTTGTTTTAAGATGCTTAAAAACCGAGACGTTTTTGAAAGGGAAAGAAATAAACGATAAAACCGTAGAGGAGTCTTATAAGATTATAAAAACCGAGGTTTCTCCGATAAACGACCATAGATCGGTAGCGGAGTATAGAAAAGAAATAATCGGCGTTTTCTTAAAAAGAGCCCTTTCAAGTCTCAAATGAGAATAATTTTATCTATTCTCTTTTTTTCTGTTTCCCTTTTTTCTCAATCTCAAATCATAATAAAAAAATTCGATTGGAAAATTCATAAAACCGAACACTTCGACATATATTTTTACGAAGACTCGAAACCTCTCGTAAATTACGCTTCAAAAATACTGGAACTCGCTTATGAAAAAGGCAAAGAAGAATTAAATCCGAAATTGGATAAAAGGATTCCGTTTTTTTTATTCGCTTCAGAAAACGATATGAAGCAAAACTCCATAACCGAGGTGGGCGACGGTACGGGGGGGCTGACCGAGCCTTATAAAGACAGGTTTATGGTTTATAACGACGGTTCCAAGAAATGGCTCAGGGACGTAATATTTCACGAATTCGGGCATGAGGTTCAGTTTTCCATTTTGGTCGACGGGTGGTGGGAAAGTCCTAAGATTTTGAAAACCGTTTTGTATCCTTTATGGATGATGGAGGGAATATCCGAAAATATGACGGGCGATTGGGACATAGCCATGGAGGATATGTATGTTAGAGATTATACTATAGACTCCAAACTTCCGACCCTTGAAAAACTATACGGTTTCTCTCATCTAAAGCCTCATCAAATAACTTTGGGTTATAAAACCGGTTCAGCCGCGATGAGATTTTTATCGGATGAATACGGAAAAGACAAACCATCTCTTATGCTTTATTATTTCAAAGACGCTTACGATATAAATTATGTCTTAAAAAAACTTATAGGAACCGATATCGAAGGTTTCGATAAAAGATTTAGAAATTATTTAGAGTTTAAATATTTTAATCAAATAAAAGACGAAAAACTATTCGAGCCTTACGGCCGAAAACTAACGGAGTCCCGCGACGGCATTCCTGTTTTCAATACTTCTCCCGTTTTTTTAGATAAAAACAGGATAGCCTACATTTCCACATTAAAAGGCCATCCGCCTGTTATCGTTATTCGCAACATAACAACCGGAGAAAAGGATATTATAGATTACGACTTAATGGACATAGATAATATCCCTTATTCTAAATTTACCATGCCGATAAGGTCTCTTTCCGTTTCAAACGATAAAAGATATCTTTTGTTTTCCGCCCAAAAAAATAACAAAGAATATCTTTGCGTTTACGATATTAAAGAGAAAAAATTTAAAAAAATAGTTTTTGAAGAATTGGATCAGGCCAGACAATTTTCTTTTTCTCCGGACGACAAGAAAATCGCATTCGTAGGAATGAAAAACGGAATGAATAATATTTACGAAGCGGATTTTAATTCCGTTTTAAAATTAAAGAAAATAAAAAATTCCGATATCGAACTTTTGACCGAAGGAGATTACAATAAGATTTCTCCGGCATATGTTTCAAAAGACCGGATAGTTTATCTTTGCGAAACCGGGGATGTATACGACTTAAAAAACGATTTGTGTTTTTATAAAAAAGATTTCGGCGTTAAAAGAATTTCTTTAGATATGGACATATCCGACATATTCTACGATAAAGAAAACGATAGGATTTTTTTCGTTTCGGATAAAGATAAAATTTATAATATTTATTCTTATTCCATTAAGGATTCTAAAATATACAAACATACGTCTTTAATAGGAGGGGGATTTACTCCTTATTATGAGGACGGAGAGATTTTGTTTTCTTATTTCAGGCACGGAGAGGTTAATGTTTATAGAATATTGGAAACAGAAATTTTATACGAAGAAATTAAAACCGAAAAAAAAGAAGAGGAGATTAAAAGAAGCGATAATTCAACGAAAGATTTCGCTTTTGAAAATTACAGATTTAAAGCCTCTACCGATCTTTTTTTCCCGGCCCTTTTATTCTCTTCTCCAGGCGGGCTTTTTGCTTTTACTTATTATCAGGCAAGCGATTATTTAGGAAGACATAACTTTTCGGCTTTTTTAAATTATAACTCAGGCTATCCTTATACCAATCTAAGAACCACTTATCTTTATAACCGATACAGAACCAAATTCGTGGCGGATGTTTCAATTTTAAACGCTTACGAGCTGGATGACAATACTCTGGACGTAAAATACGACAAAGAGTATATCAAAACATTAACCGGATTATTGTATCCTTTCGACAGATATAAAAGCTTCGGAGTTTATTTCAGTTATAAAAATAATAAAGAAACTTACGATTATCCTTATATCGGTTTTAACGAAAAAAAACGGGGCATAATAGCTTCTTATATGAATAATAAATTAAACGGCCTTTATTTGACCGCGGTTTACGGTTATTACGCCAATTTTATATTGGGGTATTACGACCATATGGCGGGGGGAAACGTTCGTTATAACTCATTTTCAAGCGATTATTTGAGATATCTTCCGCTATCGAGAAGATCTACGGTAGTTAACAGGTTATTTCTCGGCGTTTCAAACGGAAAGGATAACCCCGAGTTTTCTTACGGCGGGGTCGGAGGGATTAGAGGTTTTATAGATAATTCGTCAAACGAAGATAAGAATGTTTTGGTATATAACGCGGAGGCGAGATTATGCTTGTTCGACATGGACCATTACTGGAGTTTTATGTTCCCCGATTTTTATTTTAAAGCTCTTTATTTTAAGATTTTTTCAGATAACGCTTACGGTTGGAATAATTCTTTTAACGATAAAATTAAAAATTCGGTAGGGTTCGGTTTTAATCTTCATACTTTTATTTTGCAAAGATATCAGATGGTTTTGTCTTTCGATTGGTCTTTTAATACCAAAACCGGAGCTAAGGTTATGTATTTTTATTTGGGCCCCGTTTTTTAGCTTGAATCGGTTTGTAATTTTGTATAATAATTTTAGGAGGGATTATGAGATTTAAAACTTTTTGTTATTTGTCTTTAGTATTTGTTTTTTCGGTTTCCGCTTTCGCTCAAACCAAAAAAAATACCAAATCTCAAACTCCTTCCAAAACCTCTCAACCTCAAACTATTGAAGTAAAAACGGACTCCGCCCAAACCGCCGCTCAGGATACTCTTTCCGGAAAAATAAACTCTTCCGATCCCATAGTCAGAAGACAAACCATTATGGAAATGGCCCAGACGAGAGATTTAAAATATGCGCCCGTTATAGAAAAGTATCTTGAAGACGAGAATAAGCTCGTTAAGATGGCCGCCATAGAATCGCTTGGAACTATGAGAAGCGAAGGCTCGTCGGATAAAATTTTAAATTTGCTTTCCGTTTCTAATGATAAGGATATTAAAAATTCATGCATAATAGCGATATCCTATATGCCTAAGCTTGAAAAACCGGAGGCTTTGGTTAAAGTGGCTTTGCAAGAGCCTGATGAAAATTTAAAGGTTTCGGCCATAAGAACGCTCGGAAGCTTCGGAGTAAAAAACATAGAGCAGGATATGATAAAAACTTTAAACGATAAAAAAGCTTCGGTTAATTTAAGAGTGGCCGCCGCCAATTATTTAAGTTCAATTAAATCCGATAAATCGAGCGATATCTTTTTAAAACTTTTGAAAGACGAAAATAACCTTTTAAGGATAGAGGCCATAAGAGCCGCGGGAGAAATGCAAATCAAATCGGCGATTACCGATCTTAGAGTTATATCCGGAGAAAATACTCCGGAAATACAGCTTGAATCCGCTTTGTCGCTTGCCAAGATGGATGACCCTTTTGCTCTTAATAATATGTATAAATATTTAACATCGTCCAACGCAAGCTATAGAAATATGGCTTTGAACATAATAGGTATGATAGGAAACGAAGAAAGCGTTAAAATACTCGACGATAAGATAAAAACGGAAACGGATCCGTCTTTTAAAGGCTTTATGGAATTTACGAGAGAAAAAATTAAAGCCAGAATAAAGCTCTCAAAATAAAATTTAGGGATTAGCGGGTGTTAAACGGGGGGACGGTGAGAAGAAGGGGGGAATTTATAGAGAATAGGGATAAGAGAATAGGGGATAATAAATATAAAGAAAAAAGAAAAGGGAGTGTTGGGTATTTTTTTGCTTATTTTCTCCCCTTCCTCGTGATTTTTTCCGGTTACGAACTTCTATCTAATATAAATAGATTTGAATGGGCAAAATTTATGGCTTTCCCGTTGCTTTTTTTAGGCTATTTTGTGTTAATCCCGTCTATTATATTAATAAAAAACAAAAAAACGGAATAAATTGTCTCTTTAATAGTCCGGATTATCGGTTTGATCCGTCCCGGACTATTATTTTTGTTCGAATGGTTTGATCAATTTTTTTAAGTTTTTAAACATTTATTAATAAATGGGTTCTTAAACGGTTTTTTTTATACTATCTGATTATTAAAAAATCCATCTATCTGGTTGTCAAAAAATAAATTAAAAGAATCTCTTAAAAACCGGATTTTAATATGTTATCTTCAATCTATTGCCTAATCGTGTTACTCGCATCCCCGACATTCCCGACCTAATTTTTAGTAATTTGTTTCATGTCCTGTTTTAAGGTTTTTTATCCCGAATTTATCCGGGTTTTTAGTTGGTTTAGATTGTATTATTAAAGAAGGCTAACCTCTACGGTGTTTAAATTTAATTTGGGGGGTATCTAAATACCCCGATTTTCAAATTTTAAATTTTATGTTAATTTATGCTCTTCAAGGGTTTTTTGTCGATTTCATATTTTTTTAAAAAATCTTAACTTTTAGCTATCTTTTTAGAATTTAAAGAAAATAACTATACTTTTTGGGAAACAATAAAAACGGAACCAGACTGCTAAAAATAAAAAATTACAAAACTTATTAAGTTTTTTAAAATTATAGTTATTTTTTAATTATATTTACATTTTTGTTAATAATTGTTTTATGTTTTTAAGGGGGCTTTCGCAAACCAAACAAGTTAACATAATATATCTTATCGTAAGTTGTTTTGGCGGGCTTTTGGGTCGGCTATTTTTGATAGTTTTTTGTTTGATTCCCGGTTTGAATCGGTCTGTTTATCTGTTTTTGGATATGTTTTGGTCTATGTTAAATATTTTTACCGCGGATTTGGTAAGCCCTTTTTCGGTTACGGCGTATTCTCTTGTTCTTTTGGTTCCGCGGGCTATTAAGGTTTTGTCTTTTATTAGCGGGGCTATTTCTCTGTCTATTCTTTTGGGTTGGTATCCGGATAGCTTTAAAGCCCTGGATAGCGTTATCGCCGTTACCGAGTTTATGTTTTGTAATTTTTTGAAGGCGGTAAGTATTATAAGTATGGCCATTTTTGTGTCCAGTTCGGTCAGTCTTATCTTTATATAAGGAATGTTTTCTTTAAAATCGATTATCTTGCCCAACGAGTCTTCTAATTTTTGAGGTTTTTCGGCTGTTTTCTTGTTTGTTTCCGGGCGGATCTCACAAATCAGCTCTTTCTTTTGTTCTATTACGAAATCCTTGGGTCCTTCTATTTCAAGCTCTATTCCGTCCGGATATCTTAGTTTTATTCTGCAGTTTTCCACATTTTTATCAACACCCATATTCATAATTATATCTTATAATGATTTATATGTCAATTATATGTATTTTATGCTGTTTATATGTCAATAATTGTTGATATCTTCTTATATAAATACAATCTCTTAAAGGTTTATTTGATTGGATATGCTAACGGTAAATGCAAAGGATATGCAAATTGGCATTTAAATGCTTGTTTGTTGTGGGCTCTTTTTAAAAAATTAATTATTTCTTTGTGGATAATCGTCTAAAAAAGAGATTAAAATTTTGCTTTTACGTTTATTGAAAACAGTTTTGTGGACTTTATGCCTTGAGCGTTAAGAGCCGATTTGGGCGAAAATGTCGCATAGACCACATAAAAACTCGCTTTTTCCCCCAATTTTAACGAGTATTTTATGTCTAATTCGGTTCCTAATGATATTCCTTTGTTTAAAGAAGTAGATTGGGTGGCCTTGTATCCGAAGTAATCTATGGATATTACGCCTTTCGATTTTAATATGTCTATTCCCATTCCCGCGGCCGTGATTCCGCTTAAGCCCTCCGGAAGGCCGTTTAATGTATCGGAGGTTTTGGAGGCGTTGAATGCCGACGCTTTGTATATTTCCCCAAGCCCCGTTCTTTCATATCCTTCGTATAGTTTTGAAAAAGGGCTGTAAAACGCTTTGTTTTCTTTAAAAGAAGAAGAACTATTGCCGGAAGATTTGATATAATTAAACCTTGCGTTTGTTTTCCCGAATTTAGGTATATTCATTTTCCATCCGGCTTTTAAATTTAAAGCGTAAGCGTTATGGTTTATGGTATTATCGGAAAGATCTTTTGAGTTTCCTTTTTGAAGCGCAAATTCGGATGAGTATGTTATGTTGTTTTTGTCTAAATAATAAGAAACGCCGAAAAAGTTTTTATTGGTTTCTTTCGAATTAAAAGATATGTCTTTTGTTTGGTCCGAGTTTTTTTCTTTAACGTAATATATCTGCCATATTCCGTCTCCGAAAGATTTGTTTGCGGATATTCCGTATATATTTTCGGGGGCGTTTGAGTCTGAAAAAAAGTTATTGGACCTGAAATAAAAAAGGTCTAAGCTATCCATAAAATATTTGTCTATTATTTCAAACTTAGCGCCGTCCAAACCTCTAAAATTATCGGAAAGAACAAGCCCCGAAGCTACGGTATAGGGTTGTTTTCCGAATGTGGCTATTACTCCGTCGTATGCGAAATTATATATTTTTACATAAGCCTTATCGGCGTATAGATAAGACGATTTTCCGTAATAATCGTATAAATCTCTTAAATATATCGAATCAATGGTTTTTGACGATTCTTCTACCGAAATAAATCTAAATCCCAATCCGACATCCATCCATGAATTATCGGTCTGCTCTAAATTTATGTTTTTAAGAGTAAAGGATATTGCGGAATTGTTGGAATAATATGTAAGATTGTAATTTTTGTTTTCATTTATTAAATTTGAGAAAGATTTTAACGAAAAATAGTTATCCGCGGTTATGTCCAGTTTAGCGGCATAAGCGTTTTTTATAAGGGCCAACATCAATAAAAAAGAGTAAATCTTTCTCATAATTAAATTATACAAAAAAGTTATTCTTTTATAAGGTATTCTATCTCTTTTAGGTTTCTCTGGTAATCTATTCGGTCTTCCACGAATTTTCTGTATTGGGTTTTAAAATCGTAGTTTTCTGGAAAATAACGTTTGTACTCGCAAATCTCCTCTTTTGAATTTATGTATTCATGATAAGAAGAAAATTTCCAGTTTTCCGGTTTTTCCGTAAGATATGCCGTTACCGGGTTTAGGTGAATGTATCTCGTTAAATGAATGAAATAAGAGTCTTTGTCCAGTAATATTTTTTTGGTTCTTGACTGCCATAAAGGGCCTTTTCTACCGTACTTAATATTGAAATATTTGGTATAGCTATCTAAAAGCTTATTAAGGTATCTGGATAAATAATTTTTGGCTTCGGATATAAGAATGTGAAAATGATTCGGCATAAGACAGTATGATATTATGTTTATAATTTTAGTTTGACCTTTGGTATAATTTAAAAAATTTGATTGGTCTTTTGATTTTGAAAAAATTTTATAAGAAGGTGTAAAGTTTTCTTTATATGAGTAAAAAATCATCGTCTTTTTAAATCGCTCAAAATCCCTATCCTCGTTAAATATATTGCCGAAAATGCTTTTATTAAAAACATGATAAAAAACAATATCCCCGTATTCCATATCCAACCTACGCGGTTAAATATTATTTTTTATGTTTTAATATATAAAATGGCGGTTGTCAATAGTTTAACCTACGCGGTTAAATAGGATGGAAATAAAAAACCCCCGAAGGTTTTTAACTTCGGGGGTTTTTGAGGTTCTAATTAGTTATTAATTAGAATTTTAAGACAAACGCTGCTCCAAGAGCAGTATAAGCGTCATCGGTTCCAGCATTATCTTTTTCAGGCTTAAGCATAGCGTAATAACCTTTTAATGAAAGGTTATCTGAGTGTTTCCAAGTCGCAACTAAATCAACCTCGTTTCCAAGAGTATCTTTCATTCCGAGATTTTTTTCGGCTACCTTCATGTTATAGTAAGTAGCTGCAATGTTGAGCTTTTCCATAGCGGAAGGAGTCCAGTTCGCGCCTAAATGTATTCCTTTATAACCAGTTCCTACTGCTGTGGTATAAGCTATAGGTACTCCAAAACCGTTGGCTATTATGCCAGGTCTGTAATCTATTTTTATTGGAGTATACAATTTAACATCTGCTCCAGCTTTTTCTCCGCTCATATAAGTATATTCGGCATTAAATCCAATTTTTCCGGCTAAGTCCATTTTATAGTCCGCGTTTAATTTATAGGCATAGCCTTTATATTTGGCGTATGTGTCATCTTTTCCAAGGTTCTTGTCATATTCCACGGCTAAGTTTAAGTCTTTTAAGAACATACATTCCCAGTTTGCTCTTAAACCTATGACGCCTAATTTATCGGCAGGAGATGCAACGTTATCTACTTTGTAGTAATAATAGGCGTTTAAGTCGAATCTATTTATTTTCGTTTTTACATCAATACCGGAAATGTTTCTTCCCATATCGCCGGTTGCGCCGGTAATTTTTCCCAAAAGAGCGGTGAATGTCCAGTCGTTGTATTTATAAGTGCCGACCCAAGCGTCTAAAGCGGATACAGGTATAACGGCGGGGATATAAGGCCATCTTTGGGGACCGAAGTATATAACCATATCGCCTTCTTTACCGTAGTACTGTCTTCCCAATTTATGGTCCATACCCATTACGCCTTTAAGGTTTAAATAAGCCTGTTCGAATACAAGATTGGTTTGTATGGTGTTGGCATCTTCTTGAGCCGTACCCCATTGTCTGTTGTTTTTAACAACGGAGACAACCGCGCTTGCATCATCGTTTAAGTCGAACGACATATCAAGCATAAGCCTTGTGTCAACATCGCCAGATTTGTCATCTGTATTTTTATCGAAGTCGGCATTGTTGACATTGTAGGCGTTTACTTCGAGAGATCCAGTATGTTTGAAGTTTTTAAGTAACTCGGCGGATGCGACCGATGAAAGTATCGCTACCGCGGCTACCATAGATAGTATTTTCTTCATCTAACCCTCCTTTTAAGGTTTTACCTTTTTTCAAAGGTATATAGAAATTATATAAATTTTTTTAAAAAAGTGTCAAGATATTTGGCATTTTGGTATTAGTTTTGAGATTTTTCGGAGATATCTTTTATTTTTTTTATAAGGCCTTTGAATATGATGTGGTGTATGGGATACAAAGAGTACCAGTATAAATAACCGAATAGCCCTTTGGGTTCAAAGTAAGCGGTTATTTTTAGATCGGTTTGGTTTTCGTTTTCGGGCGTTAGTTCGAATTTAAGCCAGCCTTTGCCCGGAAGTTTCATCTCGGCCCTTAAAAGAAGAAGTTTTGGTTCAATTAAGTTTTCCACCCGCCAGAAATCCAATGTTTCGGATATGTGAAGTTCTTCGGGGTGTCTTCTCGATCTCATTCCTATGCCGCCGATCAGTTTGTCTATTAAGGCTCTTAGTTTCCACATAAAATCGGCATATAGATATCCTTTTTCCCCGCCTATGGATTTTATGGTTTTAAATATTTTTTGAGGATTTGAGTTTATAGTCAATTTATACGATTGATTTATTACCCCTTCGGTTTCGGTAAGGTTTTTTATGTGTTTTACGTAATGAGGAATGTACGAGTCGGACCATACGCTTTCCACTTGATTACCGACTATTCTTCTTAAGGCGTATTGAATTTGGGTTTTATAATCTATCGGATTTATTTCGGGAAATATTTTTTCGGCAAGTTCCGATTGTTTTACGGAGTTTAATTTGAGGCTTTCTATTAAAGAGAGAATCAGGTTTTGAGGTAGAGGAGATACCAGAGATAATATCTTTGAGCAGAATTTCGGATTTTTAATCGGGCATTTTATATGTCGTTTTTTAAAACCTCTTATTTTCAGATATATGTCCATCATTTCCGAGTATTTTAAAACATCCGGGCCCGCAATTTCTATTATTTTAGAGTTTGATTCTTCTTTTTCTATGGCCGATATAAGGTATGAAAGCACGTCCCTTATTCCTATCGGCTGGCATAAAGATTCCAATTCGGATATGGAAGGAATAAAAGGAAGCCTTTCCGAAGCGTATCTTATCATTTCAAAAGAAGCGCTTCCCGAACCGATTACTATGCCAGCTCTAAACTCCACTACATTTTTCACATGGCTTCTAAGTATTTCTCCTACGGCCATCCTGCTTTTCATATGTTCGGATAGGTTTTCTTTGTTTTGTACGAGTCCCCCTAAGTATATTATTTTTTTTACTCCGTTTTTTCGAGCGTATTTACCGAAGTTATCGGCGCAGGTTTCTTCCAGTTTCCTAAAGTTCGGGGAGTCGGTCATTGAGTGGATAAGATAATATGCCATATCGGAGCCTTCAAACGAGAGGTCCAATTTTTTTTCTTCGGTAAAATCCGCTTTTATTATTTCTATATCTTTTGAAAAACTTCGGTTAATCAGAAAATCGGGGTTCCTTACCGGACATTTTATTTTATATCCTTTTTCGATTAATCTCGGTATTAGCCTAAGGCCTATATATCCGGTGGCGCCGGAAAGAGTTATTCGCATAAAAAACACGGAGTTTGGGATTCAAATTTCAAAATTTTAATAAATAGTTATTTTTTTGCTTTTGAGTCCTTGGTTTCAAACCTTTTTAAAGCTTCTTTCGAAAGCCCTTCCCATGTCGTTTGAGGGTATAGTATTAAAAGTTTCTGGTAAGTTTCTTTGGCCAACTGTTTTTCGCCTTTGTTTTCATAGGATATCGCAAGCGACAAATATACCTCGGGGGTAAGATAATGTTCGGGATAGAGTTTTATAAACTCTTCCATTTTAGGTATCGCGTTTGAATAATCCTTCAACGCCTGGTAGGATTTGGCTATTGAGTAATAAGCGAAAGGAAGAAGGTCTTTGTTTTTTGTTTTCTTTTTGGCGTTTTCATATTCTTCTATGGCTTTTGCGTAATTGCCGGATGTGAAGTATATGTCGCCTTTTAAAAATAAGGCGAAGTCGTATGCGGGGTATTTGGAAAAATTTTTTTCTATTATATCCAATTGCTCCAGAGCTTTGTCTATATTATTTGCCCCGTAATATTGCTGAGCCAAAAAGAAGTATTTTTCGGCGGTTTCTTTGTTTTTAGAAAGATTGATTATTACGACGGTAACTATTATTATCGAAGCTATTATTATCGCTATTAAAGAAAATACCGTTTGTCTGTTTTCTTTTATCCATTTATATACCGCATCGTTTTTCTTTTCTATCGAATCCTCGGTTTTAACCCATGTAGATTCCGGCATCTTTCCTCCCGTATCGTTTTAAAAAAAATGTCGCTGCCGATTAGCTTAGCAAGTCGCCCCCGGCCGGACTTGTCTACAAATAAAATTTTCTCACCGAAAATTTTTTTGCAGACCGCCCCTCGCTCGCTTGTAAGATTAAGCTCGCTGCGGGCTTTCAAGTCCTTCGCGACTCAAATCGTTGAGTCGCCGCCGATTAGATTAGCAAGTCGCCCCCGGCCGGACTTGAACCAGCAACCTTCTCCTTAGGACGGAGCAGCTCTATCCAGTTGAGCTACGGGGGCAGGTTTTAATATTTTATTAAAGAGAACAGTTCGTAATCTTTAAGTTTTTCTCTTCCTTTCAAAAACTCAAGTTCTATAAGCATAAGTATTTCCGAAACGTTTCCGCCCAATTTTTTAGTAAGCTCGCAAACCGCTTTGGCGGTTCCGCCGGTGGCAAGCACGTCATCTACTATTATAACATTTTCGCCTTTTTTAACGGCGTCTTCGTGTATTTGCAAAGTGTCCGTTCCGTATTCTAAGTCGTATGTTACCGATATGGTTTTATAAGGTAGCTTTCCTTTTTTTCTGACAGGAACAAATCCCGCTCCTATTTCAAGAGCCAGAGGTGCGGCTATTATAAACCCCCTCGCCTCTATTCCTATTACTTTGGATATGTTTTTCTCCTTATATCTTGAAGCTAAGTATTTTATCGTGTTTTTAAAAGTTCTGTTGTCCGATAAAAAAGGCATTATGTCTTTGAATATTATTCCCGGTTTTGGAAAATCCGGAACGTCTCTTATTAATTTCTTTACGTCCGATATTATTTTTTCTTTTTCTAATTCTGTCATCTGTTCTCCTTTTTGTTTATGGGATTTCCCAGTAAATCGGTTTTTTGTTTCGCCATGTTCCATCCGGGTTTTAGGTTTGGCGTTATTTTCCCGGATATTTCTATTAGCCCCATGCCGGCGGCGACTCTTCTGAGTCTTAAAATCGCTCTTTCTTCTATTTGTCTTACTCTTTCTCTCGAAAGTTTAAGTTTGTCGCCTATTTCCTGAAGGGTCATGGGGTTTGTGCCGGATAGCCCGTATCTCATTTCAAGTATCATCCTTTCCCTGTCTCCTATCTCGTTTAAAGCGTTTTTAAGTTCGTCGTGCATTTTAAGTATGGATATCAAATCTTCGGGAGAGGATTGTTTGGAGTCCTGTATCATATGACCTAAAGTGTCTTCGTCGTGGTCTTCGTTATATACGGGGTTTTCAAGGGAAGTGGATCCTTTTACTATCTCGTAGGCGTTTAAAACCGTTCTTATCTGGTTTGCGTTTAGGTGCATTTCTTTCGCCATTTCGGTAAGCGTCGGGTCTCTTCCCAATTTTCCATGTAGGGCATCCCACTGCCTGAGCCATTTTCTTAAAGCGGTCCATGCGTGAGGAGGTATTCTTATCGTTTTGGATTGCTCCTCTACCGCTCTTCTTATGTATTGCTCTATCCAGTATGACGCGTAGGTCGAAAATCTGTATCCTTTTTTGGGATCGAATTTGTCTATTGCGTGAAGAAGCCCTAAGTTACCTTCTTCTATTAAATCCATAAGATCGGCGCCGGGATATAAATATTTTTTAGCTATGGGTATTACGAGCTTCAAATTCATTTGAAGTATTCTGTCTTTCGCTCTTCTGTCTCCTCTTTTGACTCTTTGCCATAATTCGTGAAGTTCCTGACGGGAAACGTTTGTGTCTATCTGGCTTATCGCTTTTATGTATTGTTTGGTCGAATCTATGGAAAGGTTTTGGGTGGAGTATGAAGAGGTTTGTTCGGGAGATTCAACTTCCGGCTTTTCTTCCGTTTCTTCGTCTAATTTTTCAATATGGGTCTCGATTAATTCTTTTGCGGATTTGGTTATTTTTTTATTTTTTTTGGTTTTCATCTTTCCCCCTCATCTCTTTATTAAAAATTCGTCTTCTATTTCTTCTTCAAATTTTTTTATTTCCATTTTTTCCACAAAAGCCAAAGGGTGTTTGGTTTTTATGTCGTTTAAAAATTTTTTTATCTCTTCGTCAAAGCCTTTTACCGCGCATTCCACCGTAAGGTCTTCGCAGTTTTTTACCCATCCCGAAAGGTTGTATTTTTTCGCCGTTTCAAGCACAAACCATCTGTATCCTATTCCCTGAACCTGGCCGTAAATTTTAACGAAAATTTTATCCATAAGTAAAATAATACAAAATAGGTTATTGACAAATCAATACCGCCAACTGGATGTTTAGAAGCATAGATGTATGGATGCGTAGGGATTGTATTGTTTTATTGGTTATTTCAATGAAATTAAACTTTTCCGATCGTGAAACTTTTAACATTGAACTTACAACTTATATCCCCTATCCCCTGCTCTCTCCTCTCTTCTCTAACCCCTCCTCTCTATTCTCTGTCGTTAGACTTGCAACTTTAAACTTTGAACTTTGAACATTGAACATAGGTCATGTCAATAGATGTGTGTAAATTTGATTAAAAGAACCTGAGTATTTT
>DYIF01000031.1 GCA_020723765.1 Elusimicrobium minutum | reverse complement strand
TATTTATGAAAAGACAATATCACTTTCGGTTAGATTTATTTTTGAGTTGACAGGTATGGTACGTATTTGCCAATTTTAAAAAGATTAAAAATTTAATAAACTATTTTTATGTTTAAAGATATAAAAGTTTTAGGCAAAGAGACCGTAATTTACGGAATTTCCACGGTTTTTGCAAGGCTTTTAAATTTTATCCTTCTTCCGCTTTATACTTATTATCTCTCTCCCGACATTTACGGAGTGGTGGCTACCGTTTTTTCGATAATAGCGTTTTTAAACGTAATATACGGCTTAGGTTTAAACCAGGGTTATATGAGATTTTTTAAAGAAAAAGATTCTTTGTCTCAAACGGTAAGTGTCGTATTTTTTTCTTCTTTTATTCTATCTTTTATTCTCATTCTGTTATCCAAACCAATTACTTACGTTTTTAATCTGGGAATTTCAAACCATAAGCTTATAATATATTCTTCTCTAATATTGTATTTCGATTCTCTTGTCTTGATTCCTTTAACCGATTTAAGGATGAAACATAGGGCTTATTCTTTTGTTTTTATTAAAATATTTTCTATAGTTTTTAACATAATATTAAACGTCGTATTTTTGAAGTATTTTAAAATGGAGGCCGAGGGAGTTTTTTTCGCTAATGTCATATCGTCTTTTTCGCAATTGTTTTTTTTGACCGGTTATTTTAAATATATAACTTTGAAATTTTCAAAGTCTCTTTTAAAAGAAATTTTTTCTTACTCTCTTCCTTATATCCCATCCTCCATTTCATCAGTAGTCATACAACTTATAGACAGGCCCATTATGATGTTGATGTTATCTTCTTATGCGGTAGGAATATATCAGGCGAATTTTAGATTATCTATATTTATAAATCTTATAATATCCATGTTCGATTTCGCCTGGCGACCTTTTGTTATGGAAAGGTTAGATAGGACCGACGCCAAAGAAATATTTAAAAAAGTTTTCGATTATTTTGTGGTTATAACCATAGGGATATGGCTTTTTCTTTCTTTGTTTATAGAAGACATAGTAAAAATATCTATTGGAAACGCATATCTAATAAATCCGAATTACTGGTCGGGTCTATCCGTAGTTCCGATAATAATGCTGGCTTATTTTTTTAACGGCCTTTATGTAAATTTTATGATAGGCTCTATGATTACCAAAAAAACTCATTATACTATGCTCGCAAATCTCATATCCGCGGCTTTAAGCGTATCTTTTAATTTTATTTTGATACCTAAATTCTCAATTTACGGAGCCGCTTTTTCGGTTCTTATTTCCTATATGTTTCTCGCCGTATTTATGTATATGGTCAATAAGAAAATATATCCGATAGATTATAATATCAAGAAAAATCTTTTTCTGGTCTTTGGAGCCGTTGTTTGTTTTGTCTCCGCGAAGTTTGTAAATATTATAAATCCCTGTTTATATCAGCAGTTTAAGTTATTTCTAATCTTGATATTTCCTCTTTCCATTTTTGCTTTCGGTTATTTTTCAAAAGAAGAAATCCAGAAATTAAAAAATATATTATTAAACAGATAGATTTTTATTTTTGTATGTCTATTTTTTCAAATATCTTTATCGTTATAAACGATAGAATAAAGGTCCATAGTAACAGGTTAATGACTGATAGATATACGGGAAATACTGAGTAGTTCATAGTTATTTTTCTTAAAACATCCACGCAGTATGTAAACGGGTTTATAGTGGATATTATTCTTATCAAAGAAGAAGCCGATTTGATTTCAAATAAGGCGTTTGAAAAGAAAAACATTGGCCATGTTACAAAACTCATAACAAGCCCGAATCCTTCCATGGTTTTCATCACTCCGCCTATGGATAGTCCTATGGATACTATCATAAAACTCGATAAAAAAGATATCGCAATTACTCCTAAAATCTGAAGAAAACCCAATTTAACCACAAAAAAATGGCCTATTATAAGTATTATAAACATCTCGATCATTGCTCCGCTAACCCCGCCCAAAGCTTTGCCTAAAAAAAGAGAAGTTCTGGATATCGGGGCTACTAAAACTTCTTTTAAAAAATCGAATCTTTTATCCCATATAAGATATAATCCGTATCTTATGGAAGTAAAAAGTATGTTCATCGCTATTATACCCGGGAATATGAAAACCTGATATTTTTGGCCGGCTATAACCGTATCTTGATTTAAGCTTCTTCCTATTACGAAAAGAAAAAGCAAAGGAGATATTATCGAAGATATTAATCTTTCTTTTTCTCTTTTAAAAACTATAAGCTCTCTCATTATTATGGCTTTAATGCCTTTTATCTGTATATTATTCTTCATCCAATTCCTCTATTTTTTTACCCGTTATGTTTAAAAATACGTCTTCAAGCGAAGTTTTTTTAAACTCTATGTCTTTCGGTTTTACATATTTTAATATTTCGCTTAAATTTTGCGTAATTTCCTTGGATGTTATTATAAAATAACCGTCTTTAAAAACGATGTTTTTTATAAAATTTAAATTTTTAATTTTTTCGCTATCTATTTCTCCTTTTATTTTAAGTATCTCGTCTCCCAATTTCTTTTTAAGATTTTCCGGGCTATCGAGTTCTATTATCTCTCCCTTGTTTATAATAGATACTCTGTCGCTTAAACTTTCCGCTTCTTCCATATAATGAGTGGTTAGTATTATCGTAGTGTTTTCCTCTTTTTTTACTTTCTTTATATAATCCCATATAGTTCTTCTTGAAAGAGGATCTAAGCCTAAAGTGGGCTCGTCTAAAAAAAGAACTTTCGGGGTATGCAATAGTCCTCTTGCTATTTCAAGCCTTCTTTTCATACCTCCAGAAAATGTTCTTACTATATGGTCTTTCCTATCGTATAATCCGACAGTGTTTAGCATATCTAAAATTCTTTTTCTCGCTTTGTCTTTGGGCATATTATAGAGCATAGAATGTAAATAAAGATTTTCATAAGCCGTTAATAATTCGTCAAGCGACGGTTCCTGGAAAACTATTCCTATGCTTTTTCTTACTTCAAGGGGCTGTTTTATTATATCAAACCCGTTTACCCTGGCCGTTCCCGATGTCGGTTTTAATATGGATGTCAATATGCTTATCAATGTGGTTTTGCCTGCTCCGTTTGGTCCGAGAAGAGAGAAAACTTCTCCCTCTTCTATTTCGACGTTTATGCCTTTAAGGGCTTCGGTATCTTTAAATTTTTTTGTCAAATTAAATATTTCTATTATCGCCATAATTATAGTTTATCATTTTGATTTATGTAAAAAAAAAAGCCCCGTTATAAAAACGGGGCTTTTTGTGAGAATTTCGGTTTTTTTAGAAGAGTATTCCCAGGCTTACTACGCCTTGAGCTTTTTCGGGATACTTGTCTCCGTCTATATACTGTTTGCCGCTAGATATTCCGACCGCGGCATCTATATGTACGTATGCGAATGTAAGCCCTAAGCCTGCCGTGTATACGGTTTTGGAATCGGATTCGGCCACGTTTTTCATCATTCCCAATCTCAAAGGAAGGTTAAAAGATTTTTTGTTAAGTATGTTTATTTCCGTTCCCAAGGCCAATTGTCTTGAGTAAAAACCGTCCACCGCGGTTTTGTTTTTAGTGATATCTATGTCCAGCGCAAAATGCCACCAGTTAAAAGGACTTAAAGCGAAACCCAATCTCGCCTGTCTATCCAGTTTGTATTTTCCCGTTGGTCCGTCGAATGATGGGCTGTTTATATTTCTTATTGTAAGCCCGACCCTCGGCTTTAATGGAAGCTTTGGATATTTGTCGTTTACATTCCACATAAATCCTACGTCAAGTGCCGGTTTTACCGAAGTTTTTATATTGTCGTCTAAGTTCTTAAAAACATCTCCGGTTTCGCTTTCGTTTAAAAATTCGAATGTTTTATCGCCTATCTGGCCTCTGATTAGTTTTATGTTTCCGCCCACGCTAAGTCCGGCTAACCATTTATCCGCTCTTTTCGCATAACCAGCGGCAAATTCGGTAAAAGATGCGGCTTTTACGTTTAAGTTTGAAGTATTATTATCAAAAGAACCGCCGGATGTTATGCTATCTATAACCGATTTAGCGTCGGAAGCGTATTTTTTCGCTTCTTCTGACATTTTTAATACTTCATTAGGATCAGCTCCGGATAAAGAATTTATTAAAGCCGTAGCTAGATCCGATTCGGTTGTTATTCCGCCAGGTAAACAGCTTACTCCGCCGCACAAAATCTTTTCAATATTACTTAATCCGCCGATATTGGTTATGGCATCGGTTAGATTTTGTTGAGCTTGCTGGAGCGTGGGATCCGATATCGGTGCGGTATTAGATGGTATGTTTGCACCCGCACTTCCGGTATTTATTACGTTTATATTTTGCGCGTCTATAAACGGGTTTAACCCTACCGAAGTAAAATTATTTACAGATAACGCTACTTTTGAAAATTTAAGATTTAACCCTCCCGCCACTTCTAAAAGGGCTCCAGAGTCTTCTTTTTCGTTTATTTTGCTAAGTATACCTAACGTTTTAACAAAAGCGGACATTTGTTGAGCGTCTAACTGGCCGCTTGTTTGCGTTTGTTTTACGGCGTCCAGTTGTTCAGATACGTCGGTTACTTCGCTGACATTGGATAAAAGTCCGCCCGTTGTTTCGATTCCGACTCCCGCGTTTATTTCAAGTCCGTTAAATGTCTGTGTGGATATGAGTGCAAGACCCGCCGGGTTCCAGTACTGCGCTATAGGTCCTTTTGCAAGAGCTACATATGCCCCGCCCATTCCCATAGGTCTTGTTCCCATTATCTGCCACTGCTCAGAACTTAAATTCAAAGAAAATAAGGTCAAGCCTAAAACCAACAATTTTTTCATAACTCCCTCCGTTTAAACTACCGATATATTATATTAACTATCTTAATTCAAGTCAATGATAATTTGGTTACAAGGTTATGTATAATAAAGTGTGTAAAAATATGATAGTAGTAAGATATAAGGGA
>DYIF01000002.1:117279-197199 GCA_020723765.1 Elusimicrobium minutum | reverse complement strand
AAAATACTCAGGTTCTTTTAATCAAATTTACACACATCTATTGACATGACCTATGAGAAAAAAAGGCTTGACAGAAAGAAAAAAAAGTGTTATATTATAAGTATAAACTCCTGCGGTAGGAGTTGCGATCCCGATAAGAAGGGAACTGAAACGCCCCAGTGCTAAGTTTTTTCAGTTTGAGTTCCCACGTAGGAGTTGCGATCCCGATAAGAAGGGAACTGAAACCGAAAAATCAAATTTTTTTGGCGGTTCATATAATGTAGGAGTTGCGATCCCGATAAGAAGGGAACTGAAACATTATTTGTTGTTGAGGTTGGTTTTTTATATTCTTTGTAGGAGTTGCGATCCCGATAAGAAGGGAACTGAAACAAATAATCTAATAGTTCTACATCCCCTTGAAGCACAGTAGGAGTTGCGATCCCGATAAGAAGGGAACTGAAACCTATTTACGACTTTCATTTGTCCCCCAAGTCTATTTGTAGGAGTTGCGATCCCGATAAGAAGGGAAAAATAGACGCGTGTATGTATGGACGATTGGAACAATAAGATGTATAGATGTGTAGATGTATGGATGTATAGCGGAAACTTTAGACATTTGGTTCCGCTCGTGCAACATTGAACTTTGAACATTTAACTTTAAACTTACGACTTTTTGTTCCTACTTTGCAATTTTAAACATGCAACATTGAACATTAGACTTTGAACTTTAAACATTGAACTTTAAACTTTTTTGTGCGGCTTGACATTTAAAAAATATATTTGTATTATGAGTTATGACGGGTATGGCCCGCCAATAAAATTCAAGGAGGCATACGATGACAGTAGCCACAAAAAGTAACGTTCAGGATTACCTTAACGGCGTGTTAAATAATGTTAAAGTTAAAAACCCCGGTGAGAAAGAATTTCATCAGGCGGTTGAAGAGGTTCTTTTTACTCTTAGTCCGGCGCTTGAAAAACATCCGGAATATATTAAGGCAAAGATTGTTGATAGAATAGTAGAGCCGGAGAGAGTCATTATGTTTAGAGTCGCCTGGCAGGACGATAAGGGCGAGATTCATGTAAATAAAGGTTTTAGAGTTCAGTTTAATAGCGCTATCGGTCCTTATAAAGGAGGGCTTAGGTTCCATCCTTCGGTTAATTTGAGCATACTTAAGTTTTTGGGTTTCGAGCAGATTTTTAAAAATTCTTTGACTACTTTGCCTATGGGGGGCGGTAAGGGAGGTTCGGACTTCGACCCCAAAGGTAAGAGCGATAACGAGGTAATGAGGTTTTGTCAGGCTTTTATGACAGAGCTTTATAGGCATATAGGTCCGGATACCGATGTCCCCGCGGGTGACATCGGGGTAGGGGGAAGAGAGATAGGTTATATGTTCGGCCAGTATAAAAAAATAGCCAACGAGTTTACCGGAGTTTTGACCGGTAAAGGGCTTACATGGGGCGGGTCTTTGATTAGGCCTGAGGCTACCGGGTTTGGAGTGGTTTATTTTACTCAGGAGATGTTAAAAACAAAGGGAACCGATCTTAAAGGTAAGAGAGTCGCGATATCGGGGTTTGGTAATGTGGCGTGGGGAGCAGCTTTGAAAGCCACCGAGCTCGGCGCGAAAGTTGTGACAATCTCCGGTCCGGACGGGTTTATTTTGGACGAGGACGGGATAAGCGGAGAGAAGATAGATTACATGCTTAAGATGAGAGCTTCGGGAAGAGACGAGGTTAAGATGTATGTGGATAAATTTAAAAACGCCAAGTTTTTCGAAGCCAAAAGGCCGTGGGGAGTTAAAGTCGACGTGGCGCTTCCTTGCGCGACACAGAATGAACTTGACGAAAACGACGCCAAAGAGCTTGTTAAGAACGGTTGTATTTGCGTTTGCGAAGGCGCTAACATGCCGTCTACTCCGGGCGCTATCGAGGTTTTTAGAGCCGCCAAGATTCTTTATTCTCCCGGTAAGGCTTCAAATGCCGGCGGAGTGGCGACAAGCGGTTTGGAGATGAGCCAGAATTCAATAAGAATGAGCTGGTCGAGAGAAGAGGTCGATAATCATCTTAGAAACATTATGATAAACATCCATAATACCTGCCTTAGAACCAGCGAGGAATACGGCGTAAAAGGCGATTATATGACAGGAGCAAATATAGCCGGTTTCTTGAAAGTCGCGGACGCTATGATGGCTCAAGGGTTGATGTAATAATTAATGGTATATCTACGACCCGGGCGCGGTTTTAAACCCGCCCGGGTTTTTTATTTATTATAATATAGTTATGGAATTAAGCGGAGTGGAACTATTCGAGCGGTTGATGCCTAAAAGAATTAAAAAGATTCTTTTAACGGCTTCCATATACGATTCGTTTCTTTTCGCCGACGACGAGATGTTGTCAGAGGTTTTGTTTGAACATAATCTTACACATAAAGACCATTTCGTAATAACCAGAGCGAAAAACCCGACCGAGGCTTTGGAGTTGTTGGGAAAAGAAGATTTCGATATGGTCATTTCTATGATGCAGTCGGTTGAGTTCGATATGGAGGAGTTTGTAGTAAAGATTAAAAATTTAAAAAATATTCCGGTGGTGATTCTTTCGTTTAGCATGCCGGATATAAATCTGCTTACGGATAAAGCAAAAAGCGTGGTCGACGGAGTTTTTTTGTGGCAGGGGGATACCAAGATTTTTTCTTCGATAATAAATTTGATAGAAGATAGAATCAATTTGAAACACGATTTGAATTACGGGGTTCAGTGCGTTTTATTGGTTGAGGATAATATAAGGTTTTATTCGATGTATCTTCCGATAATTTATAGAGAGCTTATTAAACAGATGCATCTGGTTATGAGCGACGAGTTGAACATATCCAAAAAGGTCTTAAAAATGAAGGCAAGGCCGAAAATATTCTTGGCTCAAAGTTATGAGCAGGCCTGGGATATATTTGAAAAATACCATAATAATCTTTTGGGCGTTATAACGGATGTGGAGTATCCCATAAAAGAAAAAACGACCGAAAAAGCGGGGTTACTTTTGGCTGTAAGGGTTAAAAAAACGCTTTCGGATATGCCTGTTTTGATACAGTCTTCAAATCAGGCTTACGAGCCGGTGGCTTTAAAATTGGGGGCTTCTTTTTTAAATAAAAATTCTTCGGATTTGTCCAAACAGATAAGAGGTTTTATACAGAGATACTTCGGTTTCGGGGATTTCGTTTTCGACGACGGGAAGGGAAACGAAATCGCAAGAGCCGGGGATCTGGCTTCGATGATAAAGGTTTTAAAGATAGTGCCTGAAAAATCGATAGTTTATCACGCTTCCAGAAACCATTTTTCCAAGTGGCTTCTGGCGAGAACCGAGTTCGATATAGCTTATAAGATAAAGCCTAAAAAGATAGAAGAATTTAAAGACCCTTCGGACATAAGGAATTATTTGATAGAGACAATCCATCAGTTTATGTATAAAACACAGTTGGGAAGCATTTTGAAATTCGATAAAAACAGATACGACGCGGATATTCCTTTCGCCAAGATAGGTTACGGTTCCATAGGAGGAAAGGCGAGGGGGCTTGCTTTCGTGGATTACTTGATAGGAAAAGGGATAATAAAAGAAAACATTGACGGGATAAACGTAAAGACTCCAAACTCGGTGGTGATAGCTACAGACGTTTTCGATTTTTTTATAGAACACAACAACCTTTCTTCGTTTTTGGAAGGGAAATATTCGGACGAGGAACTCGCAAGAATTTTTGAAAACGTAAATCTCCCGGACTACGCCGTAAGAGACCTTTTAAGCGTAATAGACAAGATGAAAGGGCCGATAGCTTTAAGGTCTTCTTCGCTTCTTGAGGATTCCAAGAATTATCCGTTTGCAGGAATATACAGAACTTATATGTTTTCAAACAACGGAAAGATTTACGATAACTTAAAGGTAGTAGAGAAGATAATAAAATACATATACGCTTCCACTTTTTCAAAAGAAGCGGTTGAGTTTAGAAGGTCTAATCCGTATATACCGGACGAGGAGAAAATGGCGGTTATCATACAGTCCGTCGTAGGTAGAGAGTATGTGAAAGGGTATTGGTTTCCGCTTTTGTCGGGAGTTATGCAGTCTTATAATTTTTATCCGGTTTATCCTTTGACACATAGCGATCCGGTGGTTCATCTGGCCATGGGTTTGGGAGAGGCGATAATGAGCGGAAGGTATTTTTTAAGATACTCCCCGGCTCATCCGAACAACATTCATCAGTTCGCAACTATCGAAGATATTATTAGAACCACTCAAAAAAAATTTACGGCCGTTTCGCTTAAAGATATCCTAAATATTTCTTATGACGATAATTCGTGGGTAAAAGACATAGATATTGATTCGGTCGAATTAAGTCAGGAGATGAAAAATCTTTTTTCTTCTTACAATCAGGCGGACGATAGATTGTCGGATTATTATACGGAAAACGGAACCAATCTTTTGACATTTTTCCCGATTCTAAAAAATAATATAATACCTTTAAATAAGGCACTTTTGGAGATTTGCGAGAGTTGCGTTAACGCTATGGGGGGGAATATAGAATTGGAATTCGCTCTTAATTGGGATATTTCCAGAAACAAAACGGACCTTTACATTTTGCAAGTCAGGCATTTCGCTTCCAAAACGGCTTCGAGAAAAACGATAATAGACGGAACGGATAAGAAAAAAATCGTTTATTCAAAAAACGTGGTCGGAAATATGTATTCTAAAAATATCAAAGATCTGGTTTTCGTTAAAAGGCAAAACTTTACCAATCTTAAAACGACGGAGATAGCTAAAGAGGTCGGGGAAATAAATTCCAAAATCAAATCCGAAAATAGCCATTATGTGCTGATAGGCCCCGGAAGGTGGGGAACCAGCGACAAACATTTGGGTATTCCCATAAAATGGAGCGACATATCGATGGCCAAGGTTATAGTTGAAGCGGTTTACGATTCTTTTAACGTTACTCCTTCTTACGGAACTCATTTTTTTCATAATATAATAGCCATGTCGATACCTTATTTTTCGATAGGAGATAAGGATAGCGTTATTTGCTGGGAGGATTTGGAAAGCGCTTATTCGGTTTTTGAAACAGAACATGTTAAATGGGTTAGGTTCGATGCTCCGCTTGAGATACTGGTCGAGGGGGAGGAAGGGTTTATTTTTAAAAATTAGCGGAAGAGGATAATATGAAAAAATACGGAATATCTAAAGAATCTAAAAGGTTATTAAAGCATACTTCGAGAACTTTGTATTTGAGTTTTTCGATACTGCCCGGTTATGTAAAGTATATGCTTGCTTTCGGGTATTTGGCGGCAAGAGCGATGGATAGCGTTATAGATTCCAAAGATATAAAAACGGATTTAAAGTTAAAATTTTTAGACCTTGTGAATTTAATCGGAAAAGAAGAGTTTGAGAGGGAGTTTTTAAAGATAAAACCCGCTTTAACAGGCGGGGTTTTCGGCTGGGAAAAAGAACTTTTGGAAAAGTTTTCCGATATAGTTTTAGAGTTTTGGAAAAATGCGGACGATTGCGACAAAAGAAATTTCAAGTTTTTATTGAAAGGGCTTTCAAAAGGGATGAGGATGGACGTTAACGCTTTTTCTAACGAAAACGGCATTGGTTCTTTTTCGAGTTTTAAAGAGCTTATGAGATACTCCAATTTGATAGGCGGGGTTCCGGCCATATTCTGGTATAGAGTTTATTTGAAATACGACCCCGAGATATTTAAAAACAACGTGGTAAAATCCGCCTATAGAATAGGAACCGCGCTTCAGTTGACCAACATATTAAAAGATATGTATTGCGACTTAAAAAATAACAGGTCTTACGTTCCAAAAGAATTTCTGGTTAAAGCGGGGCTGGATGAAAAGGATCTTAAAGATCCGAAAAATATCGAAAAGATAAAACCGTTTATTAATTCCATTATTTTGACATGCGTCGATTATTTCGACGAATCCGAGTTGTTTATAGATTCAATAAAATCTTCGGAGTTTTCTTTGAAATTGGCTTTGATATGGCCGATATACTGGGCTATGGACAGCTTGTATCTGGTCTCTGTTAAAAACCCGCTAAAAAATAGAATTAAGATAAGCAGGGTTAAGATATATAAAACTCTTATAAAATCGCCTCTTCTTTTAAGCTCTATAGCTTTTCATCAGGGCTATAGATTTAGAAGAGAAACTTTGATTTTATCTTTAAATAATAAGTAACTTTTATAACTCAATAAGATATAATATATTATAGACGTGTTTTTATTATGAAAAAGATTTTATTTTTTTTGTCTTTTATTTTTTTAGCCTTTTTTTCTTACGCGAAAGAATACAAGGTGGATAATTTCGTTTTCGACTTTGAAGAAGGTTGGAGCGAGGGAAAAGGAACCGACCCCAACTCGGTTTTAAAGCTGGAGAAATCAGGATCTTATGTGGAGTTTATAAAATTGGAAGACGAGTTGTCGGATTTTTACCTTAATTCAAGATTAAACGAGCAAAAGGAAGCTCTTTTCAACAAGGGTATAAAGCCGAGCGATATAAGAACCCAAACCATACATTCGGTTTCAAAAATATATTATTTTTACTACGACGACAAAAAACTAAACATTGTGGGCCTTTTTACTTACGGCGGGGTAACATACAATTTTCTGTCTTGCGGAATATCCGACGACTCTTTTAAAAAACTGATATACGGTTTTAGAAAAGAAGGAGAGAAAATAGAAGCTCAGGCTCCAAAGCCAAAGCCCAAACCGAAACCAAAGCCCGTCGAAAAAATAGAAAAAGAGCCTAAAGAATCCGGGGTAAGTTATATCTCCGTTTCGGATTCCACCTCTACAGCGGTGTCGGTTTCTTCGGCCGAGACGGTCGTATCCTCGCCCGCCGTTTCCGAAGTAAAGCCGGAAGAAAAAATAGAGGTTAAAGTTTCTACGCCCGAGGTTTTAAACGAGGTTAAAACCATACCTCAGCCTGATTTTAAAAGAGCCTTTTCGATTATAAGCCGATTTCTCGACGAGATTTCGAAAAAATCGGATGTCAAGCCTTTCATAGAAAGAAAACCTCTCAATAAATATGTAATGATTTTTGTTCTGGTCGGTTATTTTTTAACGGTTTTTGTTTTAAAAGCTAAATTTTCGAAGTATTCCAATCCAAAAATAAAACCTTATCCCAAGGAAATGCCTCCGGATTTCCTTTTCCCTTTTATAATAACAAGAGTAAATACTTCGGTTGAAACTTTGTATCAAATAATAACGAGAAACAATCAGTTCTTGTCGGCCCATTTTAATCATAACTACAAAAAGCTTTACGGAGCCGGAGTTTACGGAATAATAATCGTTCATTTATTGTGGAGTTTGGGAGATTTCGTAAGAGAAGGTTTCTTTCAGGCTCTGGTGGTTTCGTTGCCGCTTGGAAATTACATAATTTCTTTCATAGAACTGCCTTTTGTCTTTATAATCTTATATTCGCTTATTATGAAATTAAAGGAAAAACAAAAGTTTTCCGTTTCTGATTCTCAGATGAATGTGATTTGCGAAATTTTAAATGACAAAAACGGTTTTATAGTTAAAGACGGAAAAGGAAGAGAGGTTTTAAAAGTTAAAAAAACCGGAAGCTATTTTAATAGAAAATGGGACGTTATAAACGAGGATAATAAATTGGTTATGACTCTAAAAGACGATTCTCCGGATATATGGCTTTGGACCAAGATTTTAGGCAATAAATTTTTCGGTTTAAGATGTTATTACAGCGTTTACGCCGAAGGGGATAAAAGGATAGGTTTTTTGTTTTTAGACCCAAATTCGGTAAACGGATATCAAGTGCATTTCGATTACGATTACTTCAGATTGGCTAATCCAATATACACCGTCTCGTTGTTTCTTTATGTTATATCTAAAGAGAAAGAAGAAAGCATACTTTTTATTTAACTTTTCATTTTCTTTTGCGGATAATGATATCGGAGGATTTTATGAAAAAAATAGGTTTGCTTACGGGCGGGGGAGATTGCCCGGGACTTAACGCGGTTATAAGGGCGGTGGCAAAGTCCGCTCTTAGAAACGGTTATAAGGTGATAGGTTTTAAAGACGGTTTTAAAGGATTTATAGAGAATAATTTTGTAGATATCGAGGATAGGTTTGTCTCCGGTATAATAGCCAAAGGCGGTACCATATTGGGAACAAGCAACATAGCAAACCCTTTCAGATATACGCTTCCTCCTTACGGAACTCCCGATTCCCCGTCCGATCTTTCCGCCAAAGTAAAAGAAATATTCGAGCTTCACGAGCTGGATTGTCTTATTACTATAGGCGGGGACGGAACGCAGAATATGGCTTATAAAATTCATCAGATGGGGCTTCCGGTCATAGGAGTTCCGAAAACCATAGATAACGATCTGGCTTCCACCGATTATACCTTCGGTTACGATACCGCTTTCCAGATAGCCACCGAGGCGGTCGATAGGGTTCATACTACGGCGGAGTCTCACGACAGGGTTTTGATCGTAGAGACCATGGGAAGATACGCCGGCTGGATAGCTTTAAGATCCGCGATTGCGGGAGGGGGAGATATCGTTTTGATACCGGAGATAGAATACAAATCGGAGGATATAATTTCTTATCTTAAAAAAAGGAGAGCCAACGGAAAACTTTTTTCGATAATAGTGGTAGCGGAAGGAGCGAAAGAAAAAGGTGGAGATCTTACAGTCAGCAAGGTGGTAAATAACTCTACCGATCCTTTGAGGTTAGGAGGGGTTTCTTATAAAATAGCGGATATGGTTGAAAAAAACACCTGTTTTGAGGCGAGGGTAGTAGTGTTGGGCCATTTACAAAGAGGCGGAACTCCTACCGCTTTCGATAGGTGGTTATCCACTTGTTTCGGTTCTAAGGCGGTGGAATTGTTCGAGGAAAAAAAATTCGGCAAAATGGTGGCGATAAGAGGCCAAAACTTTATAGAGGTTGATCTGAAAGACGCAGTAGGTTTTTTAAAGAGAGTGGAAAGAGATTCGGAGGAAGTTAAGGCGGCGGTTAACGTTGGAATGAGTTTTGGAAATTCGGAGGTCGGATGAGAAAATATGTTTACGGGATAAATACGGTAAACGAGATACTTAAAAATTCCACGAGAAAAATATACAGGATAATAGTTGAAAATACGAGCGGTTCCAAGCTTATGCCGATAATAAAGCAGGCTAACAGAAGGAAAATAAGCGTGCAATTTGCTCCTAAAAGGCTTATGGATAAGCTTACCAAAGAAGCGAATCACCAAAACATAATAGTGGAGATAGACGATATAAAATATTATTCTCTGGACGAAGCCGTTTCTTACGATAAAGGTAAAAAAGACGCGGTCTGGCTTTGTTTGGATTCGATAACCGATCCGCAGAACTTCGGAAGCATAATAAGAACCGCGGTTTGCATGGGAATAAGCGTAATATTGTTTAGCGAAAACAGAAGCGTAAGCGTTACGCCGAGCGTAGAGAAAATAGCCTCCGGGGCGGTTGAGAAGATAAAGTTTGTTAAAGTTGTCAATATAAATCAGGCTTTAATTTATCTTAAACAAAATAATTTTTGGGTTTACGGGGCCGACATCGAAGGTAAAGACGTTAGGAAAGTGGATTTCAATCTGCCGGCGGTTTTGGTTATGGGTTCGGAGGGAGAGGGAATTCATCAAAAAACAAAGGAACATTGCGACGAGTTAATAAAAATACCTCAGGTCAAAGATTTCGACAGCTTAAACGTTTCGATAGCCTCGGCGATTTGTATGTATGAGATAAGAAGAAGGTTTTAGTTATTACAGTTTAATGTTCAATGTTTAAAGTTCAATGTTGAAAGTTGCAAGTTCAAAGTCTAATGACAGAGAAAAGGGGTTAGAGAATAATCAAGTTTAATGTTTAAAGCCAATCATCCAGTCCTCCATTCATCCAATCCTCCATGCTTCCACACATCTATACTTCCATAAATCTAATTTTCCAATTTGTTAGAGATGTTAAAAAAAGGTAAAATATCTATTATGCATAAAGATTTGTCGGAGATATTGATAACAAAAGATCAGATAGAAAAAAGAGTAAAAGAATTGGCTTTGGAGATATCCGAAGATTATAAAGGAAAGGACGTATTTTTTATCGGAGTTTTGAAGGGTTGTTTCCTTTTTATTTCAGATTTGGTGAAGCATCTTAAGATAGAAACAAATATAGATTTTATGATGATATCTTCATACGAAGGAAAGCAGTCCACGGGAATAGTTAGAATACTTTTGGATTTAAAACAGCCCATAGACGGCAAGGATGTGATAATAGTGGAAGATATAGTGGATACGGGGCTTACGATAAATTATCTTACAAAGGCTTTAAAAACAAGAAAACCGAAATCCATAGAGGTTTGCACTCTTTTAAATAAACCTTCTTGCAGAAAAATAAACGTTAATCTTAAATATGTAGGATTCGATATACCCGATAAATTTGTGGTAGGTTACGGCCTTGATTATAAAGAATTTTATAGAAACCTTCCTTACGTGGGGGTTTTAAAAGACGAGGTAATATGAGGAAAACGAACGGAATAAAACAGATTTTTTTGTGGCTTATAGGATTTTTGCTTATAGCCGGAATATATAACAGTCTTACTATGATGGAGAGCGAAAAAGAAGTTCCTTATTCTTATTTTAAATCGAAACTTAAAAATAAAGAAGTGAAAAAAGTTTATATTTCAAACGATGTCATAAGAGGGGAGCTTGTAGATAACAATAAAACGGTAAAGTTTAAAACTCTTCCTTTAAACGACCCGGATCTTGTAAAAGATATGGAAGCAAGCGGAGTAGAGAATTTTTCAGGAGTGGCCGATAGAAGCTGGATTACTACCGTGATATTTAACATAGGATGGATTTTGTTGTTTGTTCTGGCATGGTGGTTCATATTCTTTAGGCAGGCCAATGTAACCGGAAAACAGGCTATGAATTTCGCAAAATCGAAGGCCAGGCAGATAGACCCCAAAAAAAATAAAATTACTTTTAAGGACGTAGCCGGTTGCGACGAGGCGAAGGAAGAGTTAGCCGATATAGTCGATTATCTTAAAAATCCGGATAAATACAAAACTTTGGGCGGTACTCTTCCCAAAGGAGTTCTTTTATACGGCGCTCCAGGAACAGGAAAAACATTGCTTGCAAAGGCGGTAGCGGGGGAGGCCGGAGTGAGTTTTTTTAGCGCAAGCGGTTCGGAGTTTGTGGAAATGTTTGTCGGGGTTGGCGCGGCGAGAGTAAGGGATTTGTTTGAAAGGGCTAAAAAAAACGCCCCGGCCATAATTTTCGTGGACGAATTGGACGCGGTCGGAAGACATAGGTTTGCCGGAATAGGCGGGGGGCATGACGAAAGAGAGCAAACGCTAAATCAGCTTTTGATAGAATTAGACGGTTTTGAAGTTAAGGAAGGGATAATACTTATAGCGGCTACCAACAGGCCCGATGTTTTAGATCCGGCTCTTTTAAGGCCGGGAAGGTTCGATAGAAGAATAAATGTTCCGATACCGGATATAAAGGGAAGGACCGAGATTTTAAAAGTTCATGCCAAAAAGATAAAACTCTCGGAAAGCGTAGACCTTTCCGTAATAGCCCAGAGAACCCCCGGGTTTTCCGGAGCCGATTTGGCCAACATAATAAACGAAGCGGCGATAATAGCGGCTAAGAAAAATAAAGAAAGCGTTGAATTTGAAGAGTTGGAAGAGGCGATAGAAAAAACGATAGCCGGACCTCAGAGAAGAAGCAGAATAATATCGGAAAAAGAGAAAAAAATAATAGCTTATCACGAAGCGGGACACGCTCTGGTGGCAAAGCTTTTAAAAGATACCGATCCGGTTCATAAAATTTCCATAATACCGAGAGGCCCCGCTCTGGGTTATACCTTGCAACTTCCGCAGGAAGACAAGTATTTAACTTCAAAATCCGAAATACTATCCAAGCTTTCGATACTTCTGGCCGGAAGGGCGAGCGAAGAAGTGGTATTCGGGGAGATTACGACGGGCGCCGGGGACGATCTTTCAAAAGCAACCGCTTACGCTCAGAAGATGGTTATGGAGTTTGGGATGAGCGAAAAAATAGGTCCGCTTTCTTTGAAAAAAGACGAAAACGAGGTTTTTTTGGGAAGAGATATTGTAAAACAACATAGCTACTCAAACGAGACGGCTAAAAACATAGACGATGAGATAAAAAGAATAGTAAACGACGCTTATTACAAAGCCAAAAGTATTTTGATGGAAAATAAATTGATACTCGATAAGATCGTAGAAAAATTGATGGAGAAAGAAACGATAAACGGGGAAGAGCTCGACTTGATAGTAAACTCTTAATCGGGAGAGGGATGTTTAAGACAATTTCTTTCGTAAAAGAATTCGTAGACATAGCCATAGTTTATTACATAATTTACAGACTGATACTTATACTTAAAGGAACCAAGGCTCTTCATATATTGGGCGGGGTTTTGTTGCTTGCCATAATAACCTTTTTGTCCAAAATAGCGGAACTTGACGCCACATTCTGGCTTTTACAGCAGTTTTGGTTTGCCGGAATATTTTTGCTTATAGTGGTATTTCAGCCCGAGATAAGAAATACTCTGGCCAATTTGGGGTCCAATCCTTTCGGCAGGGTTTTTGTTCCTTCGGAGTATAAATTCATAACCGAGATAATGCAGGCGGTTAGGATAGCCATGAGCGAAAAAAAAGGAATGTTAATAGTTTTGGAACAGGATATGGGTTTGAGAGAATATATAGACAGCGGAATTAGAATAAACGCAGAGGTTACAAAAGAGCTTATATTGACCGTTTTCCATCACAACACCCCTTTGCACGACGGAGCGGCCATAATATCTTCAAACAGATTAATAGCCGCGGCATGCCAGCTTCCGCTTACGGAAAGGCAGGATATTTCAAAGATTTTGGGTATGAGGCATAGGAGCGCGGTAGGGATAACCGAAATAACCGACGCCATAGCCATAGTGGTTTCGGAGGAAACTGGCAAATTGTCGGTTGCGAGAAACGGTTCGCTTATGATGAAAGCGGATCCCGCCGAAGTTGAAAAAGAATTGTTGGAGATTTACAAATCCAAAATGGCGAAAAGCGTTTTTAGAAAATCTCAGAGGAACGCATGAAAAAATACTTAACGGAAAATTGGGAAGTAAAGATCGTTTCCGTAATAATAGCGCTTATAATATGGTATCTTTCAAAAAGATAAAATGAAAAAGATTGTTTTTTTTCTATTAATTCTGATTTTGTTTTTGGTTTTATTAAATTATCCTTCACTTTTTTTAAATAAAAAATATTCTTGCGGAGTTTTAGATATTTACTCTTCGTCGGACTCAGAAAAGGTTTGTTATTCGCTTCAATCTATATCCGACAAGTATCCTTTTAAAATGGAATCCGCTTTTAGGATTTATCTGGCGGACTCCGTTTTAAAATACAAACTATTTTCGTTTTTTTCGTCAAAAACTTCTTTTATAAATCCGATAGGAGAGTTTGAAATAATTCGGCCGGCGGATTTTGAAAACCAAAAATTTGTAGATTCGGACGATAATTTTAACGAGGAAATAAGCGAGGCTTTGCTTAAAATATATCTCTTTTCAAAATTTTCAAAGCTTGAATATATTATGATAAACGATTGGAAGATAACGGGATATTCCAAATATGTCGCAGGGGAAATACAAGAGTTTCTGCCCGAGGATATATGCGGCGGAAAAAACGGTAAAAAATACGAAGAGTTTGAAAACATGACGGTAGTTAAATATTTGATCGAAGAAAAGAAATATAATCCTTTAAATCTTTTTTCGGATAATATTTCATACGAATTTTACTTGAAACAAACAAAGTCCAAATATTGCAGATAGGAGGCTATTATGATGAACGAAAAAACCATAGAAAAATACGCCGACGTCCTTATATGGGGGCTTAAAACGGCGAATAAAAAGTTAAAAAAATACGATACCGTTTTAATAAGATGCGACTTGCCGGGGCTCGGTTTAGGCGAAAAGGTTTATTCCAAACTTATAGAACAGGGGTATAACGTCAGCTTTAGAACCATGCCCACTCCGAATATGGAAAGGGCTTTTTATGAAAAAACCGACGAAAAGCAAAGAAAATTCATACCTTTCGGCGAAAAGGAATTTTTTGAAAATTTAAACGGAAACATATATATACATGCGCCGGCGTCTCTTACTCACTTAAAAGGAGTGGATACGAAAAAACAGGCGGATGTCGCAGTGTCCAGGAAATTTTTAAGAGACATTATGCAGAAAAGAGAATCAAAAGGGCTTTTCGGCTGGACTTTGTGCACTTTTCCGACGGAAGAGCTGGCAAGACAGGCGAGATTGAGTTTGAAAGATTATACCGATCAGATAATAAAGGCTTGTTTTTTGGACGAAAAAGATCCGGTAAAAAAATGGGCGGATGCGTTTAAAAATATAGCCGAGATTAGAAAATGGTTGGATTCTTTAAATATTAAAGAGGTTTATGTAAATTCTCAAAATACCGATCTGACCGTGGTAATAGGCGAGAAAAGGAAATTTTTAGGCGGAAGCGGCCATAATATCCCTTCGTTTGAAATATTTACATCTCCGGATTATAGATATACCAAAGGAGTTTATTTCGCAAACCTTCCCACATACAGGGGAGGAAATTACATAGAAAAAATAAAATTGGAGTTTAAAGACGGGAAAGCGGTTAAGATAAGCGCGGAAAAAGGCCAGGATTATCTGGTTAAAACGATGAATACCGACGAGGGAGCGAAGATGCTTGGAGAGTTTTCTCTTACCGACGTCAGGTTTTCAAGGATAACCAAATTTATGGCCGATATCCTTTTCGACGAAAACCACGGCGGAAAGTTCGGGAATTGCCATATAGCCATAGGTTCGGCTTATACGGATACTTTTAACGGAGATTCTTCAAAATTATCCAAACAAGATCAGAAAAGATTGGGATTTAACGACTCCGCCGTCCATTGGGATCTGATAAATACCGAAGATAAAACGGTAAAAGCCAAACTTAAAGAAGGCAAAATCATTACATTATACGAAAAAGGAATGTTTAAATACTGATTCGTATTTTCGCCGAAAACTTGTTTTTAGTTTTTTCTCGATGTTTCATATGGTTTCTTTTATAAATTATTTAAAATCCGAAAAGGGAAAAGTAAAAGGGCTTGGCGCCATATTGGCGGGTTTTTCCGCAATGTTTAGTTTTATGGGATACGAGCTTATGCGTTCAAGTTCCGAGTCCATATTTCTATCCTCTTTTTCCGCTTCCGATAAGGTTTACGCTTTGGCTTTAACTCCGATTTTTTTGATGTTTATAATATACGCCTACGGTTTTACTCTTTCCAAATTGGGAAGCAGAAAAACCATGATGGTTTATTTCGGTTTCGTTATTTTCTCTCTTTCTTTTTTTTATTTTTTTTCTTCTCATAAAATTTCTTTCGCCGCTTTTTCGATACTTGTTTTTAAGGAAGCTTATGTCGTGGTTTTGTCCGAGATGTATTGGTCTTACATAAATAGCGTGATAGACAGGGATGAAGCTAAAATTATAAACGGTCCTGTGGCGGGGCTTGGGGCATTAGGCTCGGTTATCGGCGGGTATGTGGTTTCCAAATTTGCGTTAAAATTTTCAACCGAAACTATGATATTGTTTTCTTCTCTTATCCTTTTCCCCGCGGTTTTGTTGTTTGTTTATTCTTATAAACTAACCGGAGAGCCCAAACCATCGGAGGAGGAGGCGGGGGGCAAAAAAGGACACGTGCATTTTTCGATTTTGTTTGAAAATAAAGTTTTGATTATAATGGCGATTATGGTTTTTTTGTCCCAAATAGTATCCACTTTGTCGGACCTTAATTTTACGGGTTACGTAAAAAGCGAAATTTCGGATAAAGATTTGAGAACCGCTTATTTGGGGGGATTTTGGACAAGAGTCAATATAATATCTTTTGCCATGCAGTTTTTGATAACCCCGCTAATACTGAAAAGAGTAAAAATAAAATATGTTTTGTTTTTTATACCTCTCATACATTTATCTACTTCTTTTTATTCATTTATTCATCCCTCTCTTTTTTCGGCGTCTCTTGTTTTTTTGGTTTTTAAGTCCATGGATTATTCGATATACAGGGCTTCGAAAGAAATTTTATACATACCTTTTTCATACGATACCAGATACAGAGCTAAACAGATAGTGGACGCTTTTACTTACAGATTTTCAAAGGGGTTTACATCTTCGGTTTTGTCCGTTCTAAATATCGCAAGCGTAAGTTATTATAAATTTATTATTCCGATAATAATGATCGTTTCCGTTTTGTGGTCTCTGGCGGTTTCGAGAATAAAAGAAAAAGATCAGTAATTTATTGTTAACGATATTCTGTGAATATTTCCTAAGTTTCCAAAAGGGGAAAAAGAGTAGTCGAAGAGATAGTCCCAGTGTTTTATGCCGAAACCGAAGCTTACGCTTCTAAGACCTTCCATATCGGATATGTTTCTCGTGTTGGCTCCGGCCCTTAAAGAAAATTGGGTTCTTTTGTTTATTTTTATTCGCTCTTCAAACCCTATGCTCCAGTATAGGAATCTGTCCTGCGGCATTATGATGTCCGAGTTTATCGTCATATTGCGAGTTATAAATACGCTTGAGCCTAACCTTATTATTTTCGTTATATCGTAGTTTTCCTGATCCATTTTAATGGAACCTACTATGTTTTGGAAAACCAAAGACAAAGCCAATTTTCTGTCGAACATATAAGGGAATAAAATACCTATATCCGCGGACAAAGTCGTTGCCGATTTTTCTATTTTGTTTTGAATAAATTTCCCTATTCCTCCGAATACCAATCTTTCCTCCGGGTCTTTGGTAAGTCCGGTGAGGTAGCTTGCAAAACCCAGCTCTACCACCATTTCGTTGGGGCTAAAACTTCCCATGTCGTTTGCGTAGTCGTCGGTTTTTTCTATTTTTCCCCAGTTAAGATATTTTACTCCTATGCCGAATGTTCCCGTATTTTTGCCCAAATTGGCCGCAAAAGACAAACTTTCAAGCGTTATGTTTTCAAAAAAAATGTTATGAGAAAGAAATAAAGAATTTTTCGGTATTTTAACCAAATTTGCCGGGTTTATGTCTATAGCCGAAGCGTCCGAGATGTCCGAGGTGCAGGCTTCTCCCATGGAAACGCAACGCGGGTTTATGTTTAGTTTCAGTATGGATGCGGCGGTTGTGCCGTAAGAAGAAGAGTCGAACGCCGAGTTTGCGTTTAAAGGTATAAAAATCGATATGAGCGTTAATATTTTTTTCATTTTTCTATCGCCAATTTTTTAATTACCTTTTCTCCGTTTTGAGATTTAAATATTACTAAGTAAACTCCGCTTGAAACGTCTCTTTGAGATTCGTTTTTGGCGTCCCATTGCACAAAACCGCCGTCGTTTGTTTTGAGTTTTTTTATCAGCTCTCCGGTTATAGAGTATATGGATATTTCGGTATTGGACGGCATATTGGAAAAGTTTATCTTGCCCAAAGAAGTATTCGGTTTATAAGGGTTTGGGTAAATTTTAGGGTCTTTTAAGCTTTGAGAGGCTAAGAGTTCCATTATTTGAAATATTGAAAAATGGTAAGTTTCGCCGACTACGTAATTGCCTTCGATATAAGACTTTATCGGAACCCATAGTTTTGCGGTTTCGTCGTATCGAGCCATAACGAGTTTGTTTTTATCTATGGAAGAAGGAAGGTCTTTATACGGAATTTTAACGAGTATTTTGCCGTTGTATAAAACTACCGGGAATATCCATATTTTCGCCGCAAATCCGGTTGGATTTAGCACCCCGGCTTTGGATACCGGAGGCGGAGGAGAAAGATCCGGTTCTATGAATACTTTGGTTACGCTTCCCAAAGAGTAAGGCGGAAGTTCCACCTGTATGGAACCGTAAGAGTATGGGATGGATACTATTTGGTTTTGCTGGTTGTTTATAAGTTGTTCCTGTCTATATAGAGTGGATATGGAACCCAGATCCAGATACTCGCTCTCGTTTCCGGTTATTATGCCTCTGGATTTTACTCTTATAAAATAATCCGTATTATAGGTTAAGTCTGGGAAAACGAACAAAGTCATCTTTGTTTGAGTGGATTTGAATATGTAAGAAAAATCGCTCGTAGTCGAGGCTTCCACCACGTATAAGGTATGAGTGGAGTTTGTGTTATTGTCCCACTGAGCGGTAAAACCGTCGAGCAATACGTTTATGAAAGTGGGGGTTGTTATCTTGGGAATTTCGACGTAAGTGGTGGATAGGGCCGTTTCATATATGGAAGGAATGTTTGAAAAGTTTATCGCCGATATTCTGATAAAATAAGGGGTGTTTGCGTTGAGATTGTAAAAAGTGGCCGATTTGGCAAGGGTGCTGGATGAAATTATGGAATCGGAAAAGGCTTTGGAGGATATTTCGGCTAAATAAGGAGTTCCGGGAGCGTTGTTAGGGTCTTCCCAGTTTAGTACTATCGTATGAGTGGAAAAAACATAAGTTAAATTTATAGGTTTAAACGCCAAAGTCGCAACGGGATTAAAAGATATGGGGCCCGTGGGAATATTTCGTCTGTTAAAAGCGGTTATTTTTTTATAATAAGTCGTGTTTGATTGCAAGTTGTCGAATAACGCGTAGTTGTTATAAGTATAAGAGGAGTAGGTGGTTCCGGAGGTAAAATTGGTGGATGATATCTGAGCTAAATATAAAGTATCGTCGGGGTTTGAATTTTTAGACCAGTTTATTTGCATGGAATAAGTGGTATGATTTGTAAGAGGAAGCTCGGAAGGGAAGTTGGCAAGCGTGGGGGTCGATGTTATGTATGTGTAGTTTCTCTGGTTATCGGAGTTTATACTTCCGACTCTTAAGTGATAAGTGGTATTCGGAGTAAGATTTGTTACCGAGAGAGACGATACGGTATCGAAAAGAGTTATAGAAGTTTTTATTACCGAAAAATCGGAGGAAGTGGAAGCTTCTAAAGAATATCCTTTGCAAGGTACCGCCGTCCAGTTGGCGCTTACGCTTGAGATGTATACTTTATCAAGAGCCGCGGAAGAGGGCGGGGGGGTTAAGGTTCTTATGTTAAAAGGAGAAGCGTTTTTGTATATTGTCGTTCCTTCAAACAGCGAACCTTGTCTTATGTAATATAAGGTGTCAAAATTCAAGGTGTGTATCGCCAGAGTGGAAATATCGTTTGAAAATGTTTTGGACGAAAAATTTATGACTCTAAAATAATTGTCGGTGCTTAATTCTATTATATACCCGTCCGCGTCGGTCGTAGAATAATTTACTATTACCGTATTGCTTGAGTAGTATGTTACGTTTACATCCGGCGAAATGTTAGGTATGGGGGTTACCAGTTTCTTTGTGCCGTAATAATTTTCGTTTAGAACTCTGTTAAAAGTATAAAGTCTCGAGTAATAGGTGGTATTAGGCCTTAGATTTTCGATGGTTAAAGACGAGGCTTCAAAAGATAGCGTGTGGCTTGAGTATACGGTTCCGCCGATAAAGTTTGTCGTGGATAGATCCAATCTATAGCCATATGATTTTAAAAATTCAACATCAGATGGCATAGAGGGGAAATTCGCGGTTATCGATCTCGGGTTTAGAATATATCCTACCGAGTTATAATCTATCGGAACGCTTAATGTGACTGTTTCTATTACGGCAGAGTAATTTTTGTCCCCGTAATGATTTATTGCGCCGACCCTGAAGTGGTATGTAGTGTTTGCTTCTAAAGATTTTATTGTAAGTGTGGAAATAGATAAAACATAAGTTGCGGAAGTTTTAATCTGGTTGAAGTTTGCGCTTGTGGAAGCCTCCAAAACATATCCCAAAGCGGTTTCGGTCAAAGGAGAAGAAGGAAAAGCGTCCCATCCAAGTGTTGCCGAGTAAGAAGAATAGTTTAATAGGGAAAAATTTGAAGGTTTGGATGTCAAAGTATGTATTGTTCCTTTGATCGAGTTTTTGTATTTAATAGAATTTAAAACCGAAAACATATAATAATATGTAGAGTTTTTGTTAAGCGATGTAAAAGAGTAATTGTTTTCGGAATTGTCGGGCGTAATATAACTATACAAGACCGTATCTAAGTTATCTTTTTCCGAAATTATCAATTCGTAGCCGTCGGAGGAGTTTTCTCCCGTTCCGTTTACGGGCGCCCAGTTGAAAGTCGCGCTTGTTTCAAATACGCTAACCGAAAACGCCGAAGGGAGTTTGGATAGAGTTTGAGTGGATAAAACGTTTGAAAACTCGGTTTCTCTGTTTATTCTGTCTATCGCCTTTATTTTTATGTAATATGTGGTGTTTGTTAAAAGCGAATTTATCGGAAGAGGGGGAACTCCGGTGTAGTAAATGTCGTAATATAATGAAAAATCGTCGTAAGTCGAGTATCTTACTTGATATTTCGTGTCTTTGTCGTTTTCGTTTAAAAAATCTATTGTAAGTTGCGCAAATGATTCCCACTGTTCATTGTAAATAGCCTTGAGAGATGAGGGTTTTGACGGATAAGTTAAGGTGGATATTTCCGAGTAATAAGAATCCGATTCGGTGGATATTTTAACCTTAAAATAATATGTGGTGTTTCCTTTAAGCGATTGGTATGTGGTGGTGTTGGAGGATAATGTGGCGGAAGATATGGGAGAAGAAAAAGAAGGGGAGGTGGATAGTACCGCTACATAATTATTCGAACCGACCGAAGACCATGAATAGGTTATAGAGGTAACATAAACCGTTTGGGAAGGAGAGAGATCGGTGGAATTTAAATTAATTGAAAAAAATGAAAAAATAAAAAAAATAAAACATAAAGATTTTCTTTTTATGTCCATTATATATATTTTATTATATAATAGCCAAAAAGCAAATAAAAAATAGATGCATAGAGGTATGGATGTATAGATGTGTAGATGTATGGAAGCTTGGACGAATAGATGAGTGAAAGAAATTAGATGTATGGATGTATAGAGGAAACTTTAGACATTTGGTTCCGCTCGTGCAACATTGAACTTTAAACATTTAACTTTAAACTTACGACTTTTCGTTCCTTTCGTGAAACTTTAAACATGCAACATTGAAGATTAAGCTTTAGACTTGCAACTTTTTGTTCCTTTCGTGCAACTTTCAACATTTAAATTTCAACATTAGACTTTGAACTTTAAACATTGAACTTTGAACATTGAACTTTATGCTTTGAACTTGCAACATTAAACATACAACTTATATGGGTCCTTTGGTCTCTTGACAACTTTTAATAAAGCATATAATATATAAAAGAGGTATGATGAGAGTATTCTTATTCATATTTGCTCTTCTCTTTTTCAATTTAGATTTTATTTATTCCAAAGATAAAAAAAAGGCTTTGGACGATCTGGTCGAACAACCCAATATATCCGCTTTTTTCGACTCTCATTATAGGGACGAGTCCAACATAACCGATCCGGAAAGAATAATCAAAAGTTACAGAATAATAAAAAAGGAGCCGGATAAAGCGGCTGACGCTTTTATAAGGCTGATGGCGTCTAAAACTCCTCAGGAACAAAGAAGTTTTATAGAAGAAAACTACGACAAAGTTTCTTATTTGCTTTTTAATCTGGATAACTCCCGTTCGGATAAGTTCGACGATGTGTTTAAGGTGGTAGTCGAAAATTCCATGCCGGTTACCCCGGCTTTTTTTTCCAATTTCGAATCGCAGGCCAGAGAAATACTCGCCTCTTACGTATCGGACTTTAACGATAGAATGAGAAGAATGCCGCCGAATATGAGAATGCCGGATATATCCACTACTACGCTTAATTACGAAAACCCTATGAATAAGTTGGTGGAGTTTGCCAGAGACGTAAGGAGAAATCCTCAGGTCGCTTTGGATAAGGCGAATCAAATAAGCGTTAACTATTCTACCAACTCCTCGGTTCAAAACGGTCTTGCGAGGCTTTTTTTGGATAGCGGAAACTACAAAGAGGCGGAAAAATATACGACAAAAGCCATAGAAGCGGACGATAAAAATTACGACGCTTATACGATGAGGGCCGAAGCCAGGTATTCGCTTAAAGACATAAAGGGAGCCATAGAAGACGTTAAAAGAGCGAGCGAAATAGATCCTACCAACGAAACCGCAAAGCTTTTGGCTTCTTTTATAACCAAAAGCCCTTCTTTTTCAAAAACTAATTTTTCTTCCATAAAAGACAGCTTTTCGGATTCAAAAGCCGATCCTTCTTTGGCCGGGGATGTGGAAATAAACGTGGGTGATTCTTTTAAAAGCTCCAAAGACGGTTTTGTAAATTCCAACGAAATAACCGCGGACGAAAAAAAATCCAATTATTATTTAAAAAATGCGATGGTTAAAGCTCAGATGGAAGATTACTCGGAAGCTCTTAGATACCTTAATATGGCGATAGAAAAAAATCCTAATAACATGGACGCTTATATAGAAAGAGCAAACACTTATAATCTTATCGGAAACTACGAAGAAGCGATAAAAGACGCGACTTATGTGCTAAGAAACGACCCCGGAAACATTCACGCTTTAAACATAAGAGCGTGGGCTTTGTATAAAAAGGGAGATCTCAATCAAGCTTACGACGATACCAACAAAGCCATAGATTTAAAACCCAACTACGCGGACGCTATGTTTTTAAGGTCTCTTATTTACGAAAAACAGAACAGATTCGACGAGATGCTTTCGGACCTTGAGAAAGCAAGCAGATTAAATCCCAATTATTCATCCAAGTTTCACGACGCCGTTGCGAGTTACGCTTATAAGGCTCCCAATTTTATGAAGTATTACGATAGGAACAAGGATGTTTTTAAAATAAAAAAAGAAGATACCAAGCCTTTTAATTTAAGAAGATTTATAGGTCTTTTGGTGTTGACCGTTCTGGGAGGTATTTTTATAGGAGTGGCTCTTCTGCACGCTTTTTCTCCAAAAATTTCCACCCACACTGCTACGGCTTCCCACTCCACTCAGACGGATGTCATCGCTCCTAATATTTTTTACGAAGGAGTGGCTACAGGGAAATATAAGATAATCAAAAAGATAGGCCAGGGAGGAATGGGAAGCGTTTATCTGGCCATGGATCAGACGCTTAACAGAGAAGTCGCGGTCAAAAAGATGAATGAAGACATAAAAATGAACGAAAGAGAAAAACAGAGGTTTATAGAAGAAGCCAGAACCGTGGCTATGCTTCATCATCCGAATATAATAGAGATATACACCATATTCGAGGAAAAAAACGACATATATCTGGTTTTCGAATACATAGACGGGGTAAGCTTAGATAAAAAATTAGATATGGAAATCAGAATGCCTTTTTACGAGGTAAAAGAAATAGTCGGAGAAATAGCCAAAGCCTTAAATTACGCTCACGCCAAAAACGTGATACACAGAGATTTGAAGCTTTCCAACGTTATGGTTTCGAAAGACGGTTTTGTAAAAGTTATGGATTTCGGACTTGCAAAGGTTTTAAGAGAGGCTAAAGCCAGATATTCTTCTTCGGAGGTTGTAGGAAGTCCGGCATATATGGCGCCGGAGCAGGATTTGGGGATATTCGTAAAAGAATCGGATTTGTATTCGTTAGGCGTTTGCATATACGAGATGTTAAGCGGAGAGTTGCCTTTTACGGGACCCGATTACCATTATCAAAAAGAAAAAAAATTATATACCCCGCTTTCTTCGGTGGTTGTCGGTATAGACCAGAATTTGGATAAAATAATTTCAAAACTTTTAGAGCCAAAACCGGAAGACAGATATCATAGCGTCGAAGAGTTTATAAAAGATTTTAATTCCATATCTTAATAACATTTCTTTAAGTTATAAATATATCGTTATTTTTTGTAAAATAAATTTGGAGGTTGTTATGAAAGCTTTAATAAAAAAACATAGAGAAAAAGGTATATGGATGGGCGAAGTTCCCGAACCGATTTGCGGAGATAATGAAGTTAAAATTAAAATAAAAAAAACAGCCATATGCGGCACCGATGTTCATATATATAAATGGGACGAATGGTCTCAGAAAACCATACCGGTTCCGATGGTCGTAGGCCATGAATTCGTCGGAGAAATAGCTGAGCTGGGTAAAAACGTAAAGGGATTTAAAATAGGTCAAAGAGTAAGCGGAGAAGGACATATAACATGCGGTTATTGCAGAAACTGCAGAGCCGGTAAGAGACATTTGTGCATAAATACAAAAGGAGTAGGAGTAAATATCCCCGGAGCTTTTGCCGAATATCTTGTAATTCCTCAGGAAAACGTTTTCGCCGTTAGCGATAAAGTAACGGACGATGAGGCTTCCGTTTTCGACCCGTTAGGAAACGCCGTTCATACCGTGCTTTCTTTCGACGTAGTCGGAGAAGATGTTTTAATAACCGGAGCCGGTCCGATAGGAATAATGGCGGCTTTAATATCGAAGCACATAGGAGCAAGGCATGTGGTTATAACCGACATAAACGACTATAGGCTCGAACTTGCAAAAAAATGCGGGATAGAAAACGTGGTAGACGTAAGAAAAGAAAAAATAACGGACGTTATGAAAAAATTGGGCATGACCGAAGGGTTCGATATAGGATATGAGATGAGCGGAAGTCCCGTAGCTTTTAACGATATGTTGAAGTCTCTTAGGATGGGGGCGAAAATAGGGCTTTTGGGAATTCTTCCCGACTCAACTCAAATACCATGGAGCTCCATAATATTCAAGGCTTTTACGATAAAATGCATATACGGAAGAGAAATGTTTGAAACTTGGTATAAAATGGCTTCAATGATAGAAAGCGGACTCGATATAAAGCCGGTGATAACTCATCGTTTCCCGATAAACGATTACCAAAAAGCTTTCGAGATTATGTCGAGCGGCAACTCGGGCAAGGTAATACTCGATTGGTAAAAATGAAAAAACTAATCTTTTTAATTTTTATCTTCAGCTTTGTATCCTGCAATTTTATAAAAAGCAAAATGGGCGATTATTATTTGAGCAAAGCGAAAAAAATAGCAAATAGCGAGGAGGTAAGCGAAAAGGATATAGATAATTTTTACGATTATATGATGAAGAGTTTAGATTATAAAACGGATATTAAAGAATCCGTATCGATGGTGGAAGAAGTGACTCAGGCGAGTCTCAAAGCCGGTTATGTAAAAGCCTACGAAAACGAGCTTAAATTTTTTAAAAAATACGTGGAAAGAAACCCCAAAGCGTGGGAGGTTTATTTAAACATAATAAACATATTTTCGTTAAAAGGGGATTTGTATAATTTAAACAACTTAAAAGAAGATTTCGAAAAAAAAGCGCTTTCGGACAAAAACTTTAAGCTTCTTTCTTTCATAGTGGAAACCAATCTGCTTTACTGGTCCGAGGTTTACGGACAGCTTTCGCTAAACAACAGCTACGACGAGATGATGGATTATCTTTCAAAATACTGCTCTTATTTTAAAGACATAAATAACGTAAAAAACTTAAACGACGAGTCTTTTTTTAAAGACGCCGACAGCGGGCTTTATTATTATTTTTCCACGACTCTTTCGGATTTTTTAAATAAAGCTAAAAACGTCAAACGAAACTGCGATTTGTATTCCAGGATTAATTCGGACTCGAATTTTTCAAAGATAGTGAGATATACCATAGACGGGAACAGATATTTATCCAAAAAAGAATACTCAAACGCCGTAATATATTATAAAGCGGCCGTTTCGCTAAACGAAGAATTTTACGACGCGAAAAAAAATCTGATAGAAGCGGAGTTTCAAAACAAACTTTCTCTTTCATTAATGAAAAGAGATAAGACCGACGCGGAAAATCTGGTATACGATAAGATGTCCGAGATAGACGACATGATTAGAATAAAAGACGGAGAGTTAAGTTCGCTGCCTTTTTATTATAACGACAAGTTTGTTTCCCAGCTTTATTCTTTGAAAGCCGCGATGATTATGGTTTTAATAGATGAAAATACCCCAAAAAATAAGAAGGAAAGGCTTGAAAATTCCATAAAAACTTCCATCGAAAATTCTTTGAAATATGATCCTCAAAACAAAATGGCGAAAGAAATCCTGGCGAGATTAAATCAAAAATGATATCTTTTTTTCTTTCGTTTCTTTTGTTAAATTCGTATTCTCAGAGCTTTTCCGATTCGAAAATAAATTTGACTTTGGACAAAAACTCCCGGGTCACCAGAACATACCTCACTTATTCTTTTAAATTTTCAAGTTTTTCCGATTTTTTGAGTTTTTACTCTCTGCCCCTAAACTTTTACAAAGATATTTCGAATATTAATTTGAGAGATTCGGTGAGATTTAAATACTACGGATATTCCACCTATCCTTTCAGATATTTCATATCCAAGAAAAAGAAGATAGAATTTAACGGAGAAAACGGTTCGGATTCGACAAAATCTTTAGAAGTAAAAAACGATAGCAGGGTAAGACTTTCTTTAAGCCCTTTGATAGAAGACGTAAAAGAAAACATAAATTGGTATTTGTTCGATCTTACGGTAAAAAATTTTTCGGAGGAATGGAAGAGCCTTGAAATTTCTCAAAAAAAAGAGTTTTTAAAAGACCTTTCTTACATAAATTTCCCGTTTGTCCCATCATTGTCCGAAGAAAAATCCAGCGATACTGTCAACTCAAAAATAAATCTAATACCTTATCTTAAATAATCTGCGCCATAAATAACATCCTTTAAGCTTATTTTATACTTAAAAGAGGGCTAAACACGATAACCAGTTTGGGTTAAGTTGTTTTTGAGAAGATGAAAAATTGACATAAATCTTTTTTTTTTTTTTTTTTTTTTTTACAATTTAATAAGATATAGGGAGGTAAGATGAAAAAAATATTTATATTATTGATTGGTTTAACAATGCTCTGTTCTCATATAAAGGCTTTTGAATATAAAACAAATATTTTAGAATATTCTAATAATATTGCTATATCTTTGCCTGATAAAGATATAAAATGCCAAACATTGTATTGCTATATTGATAGTTTTATCCAAAATAAAGAAAAAACATCAAAGATAATATCAAACCTTTATATTAAAGATAATTATTTTATAGATTGTGAAAACATAAGCGATTTAAATAAAATAGATATTATTATGAAAACAAAAGATAAAAGAGTATGTGAAAAAAAAGTTGGCGACCTTAGGAAATATTTCTTTAATGATATTTCTTTTTTGTCATTTATAAAATCAATACAAATATCTCCTACTGGTAAAGTTGTTGGCTTAGTCAATTTGGATTATTTGTATGGACTTAATATGGATAAAATTAATCCGGAAGAATTTATTCAAGAATTATTTAGTAAAAAAATAGATTCTAAAGCATTGTGTTTGCCATGGGATAATAACGGTTGCAGATTTACAATATGCCGAATCGATTCTAACGGAGAAAGATGTTTAAGCAATCAAGAGGATGCATATTGTGGTCCTACCTGTGGCAATAAATAAAATGTTTGGATTTGTAATAATTTATGAATCTTATATTATTTTTTCTCTCTTTTTTATTAAATGCTAATTCATGCGATAATAATATATTAAATTTAGCAAAAAATTTAGAAAAAGATAGCCAGAATAATTTACAAAATATAAGTAATGAATTAAATAAATTTGACATCCTATTCTCCTCTACCTGTTTTAAAAATTTAAATGATAACGAAGTAATCTCTTTATTTGATATCTTCTATAAAATTTCTTATAAAAACGAAAGAGGGGTTGGGATATTAAGAAAAATTTTTTTTGAAAAATATAAAAGGAAATTATTAAGCGAATCTGATAAGAATTATTATAAACAAATAATTTTAATAAATAGGGACTTTGTAAAAGCAAGAGAACTTATATCTTATTTTCCAGATATCTTAAAATTACCTAAAAATATAGAAGAGCCTAATAGTAATGAAATTAACTATTTAGTATACGATATAAAAGATTTAGATGAAATGGTTATTAAAAAATTAAACATTGAAAATGGAAAGCACATAGTAATTGTCTCTGCTTTCTCGTGCGGTTTTTCAGAAAAACTTCTGGATGATATTTTTACTGATGAAAAATTAAGAAAGATTTTTAATAATTATGGGATAGTTTTATTTAACGATTTTTCTCCGCAATCTTTATTGTTTACAAAACTACATTATGCATTTAAAGATATTTATTTAATATATAAGGAAAAAAGTTTTAAAGATTTTAAATTGAATGTTTTCCCTTCAATATATTTCATAAAAGAAGGAAAGATAATAAAACAAATTGAGGGTAATAGCGAAAATTTGTTGGAAGAATTTAAAAAAATCGCATTAGATAATGGCTATAACGATTATCTTAATACCAACAAATATTTTTTTTATGAAAAATGCAAGTTGCTATTGGAAAATAAAACTCTTATATCGCAGGATAAATGGATAAACTTTTTAGGGGATATAGAGGTATACAGAGGAGTGGTAAAAAGGTTTGATTTGGATTTTGTTGTTAAAAACTTTACTGACGATACTGCTAGAATATGTATCTACAGCCAGCTTACCCCGCTTTCTAAAGAAAAGAAACAGATTACATCTCAAAAGTCTTTTAGAATACAAGAGTTTAAAAAATATTTTAAAGATGATGATTATATAAAGATTATTGAATCCTTATCTATAAATCGTGGTAAAATTTTAGGTTTAGAAAGGAATTTTTCGATAATTATGAGTTTGCTCGAAAAGGATAAAAAATATATATTATGCGAGCTTTTTGGTGATTGTGATAAATAATTTTTAAACTTATTTTTTAAAAAACTCTGGCTGAAGAGAATCAATAATAGATTTTTTATTATCTAATGCGCGAGATACTAAAAAGAGGTAATTAAATTTGTAAAATATAGTTTTTAGCGGAGGAATAAATGAGAGGAATAATACTTGCAGGAGGAAGCGGTACGCGGCTCTATCCAGTTACTAACGTTTTGTGTAAACAGCTTCTTCCGATATACGATAAACCCATGATATATTACCCGCTTTCCACTCTTATGCTTGCCGGAATAAGAGAAGTTTTGATAATATCTACGCCTAACGATATATCCAGATTTAAAGATTTATTAGGCGGCGGAGAAGAGTTGGGGATGAGATTTTTTTATAAAGAACAGCCCAAACCCAACGGAATAGCCGAGGCTTTTATAATAGGAAAAGATTTTATAGGGAACGAGGATGTGGCTCTTATCCTGGGCGATAATATATTTTACGGCCACGGCATCACCGAACTTCTTAAAAACGCAAAGAAAAATTTGGAAAAGAAAAGGGCTACGGTTTTCGGTTATTACGTTAACGACCCCGAAAGGTACGGTGTGGTAGAGTTCGACGGAAATAATAAGGTCGTATCCATAGAAGAAAAACCAAAAAATCCGAAATCGAATTGGGCGGTGGTAGGGCTTTATTTTTATACAAACGATGTGGTGGATATAGCTAAAAATCTAAAACCTTCCGCAAGAGGGGAGCTTGAGATTACCGACGTAAATAAAGAATATCTTAAGAAGGGATTATTGGATGTGGAGCTTATGGGAAGAGGTTACGCATGGCTTGATACCGGAACTCACGAAAGTTTGATAGAAGCCGGGATATTCATACAGACCATAGAAAAAAGGCAGGGTTTAAAGATCGGATGTATAGAAGAGGTGGCTTATAACCAGGGATTTATAGACAGGGAAAGTTTAAAAAAATTGGGATTGAAGTACTCTAAAAATTCTTACGGAAGGTATTTATTAAAAATCGCCGGAGAGTGATTATGCCTTTTGAGTTTCAAAAGCTTTCGATAGATGGGTTGGTTTTGGTAAAACCTAAAATATTCAAAGACGCAAGAGGTTTTTTCACCGAAAGCTATAAAAAATCCGATTTTAAAAAAAACGGGATAGATTGCGATTTCGTTCAGGATAATCATTCTTTTTCGGTTAAAAACGTAATAAGAGGATTGCATTTTCAAAAACCTCCTTTCGAACAGTCCAAACTTGTAAGATGCTTAAAAGGCGAAATAATGGATGTGGCGGTCGATATGAGAAAAGATTCTCCAAGTTATCTTAAATGGGAGGCGGTCGTTTTAAGCGAAGCCAATTGTCATATGCTTTTTATACCGAAGGGTTTTGCCCACGGTTTTTTGGTTTTAAGCGAATATGCGGACGTTTATTATAAATGCGATTTGGAATATGCTCCTGATTACGACGCGGGGGTAAGATACGACGACCCGGATATAAACATATCATGGGGAGTGTCTTCTCCTTCGGTTTCGGATAAAGATATGAAGCTTCCTTTTATAAAAGATTTGAAATTTTAGCGGAGGGTTGATGAATAACATAATGGTTACCGGCGGAGCCGGCTTTATAGGTTCCAATTTCATAAGGTATGTTTTTAACAATACCGATTTTAAAGGCAATATAATAAACTACGATAAGCTTACCTACGCCGGAAACTTAGAAAGCCTGAAAGATATAGAATCGAAATATAAAAAAAGATATTTTTTTGTAAAAGGAGACATATCCGATTACAAGAAGGTCATCGAAACTTTTAAAAAATATAAAATAGATTCCGTGGTTCACTTTGCCGCGGAGAGCCATGTCGATAGATCGATACTTGGACCCGAGGATTTTATAAAAACTAATATAAACGGTACTTTTATTTTATTAAAAGCGGCGCTTGAATCGGCTAAAAACGGAAGTTTTTACAGATTTCATCATGTAAGTACCGACGAGGTTTACGGTTCTTTGGGGCCAAAAGGATATTTTTACGAAACTACTCCTTACGACCCCAGAAGCCCTTACTCCGCATCCAAAGCCTCAAGCGACCATCTGGTAAGAGCTTATTATCACACATACGGATTAAACGTTACCATTTCGAACTGTTCCAATAATTACGGGCCATATCAGTTTCCCGAAAAACTTATTCCTCTATCGATATTAAACGCGGTTGAAGGAAAAGATATTCCGGTCTACGGCGACGGGAAAAACGTAAGAGATTGGCTTTATGTCCAGGACCATTGTTCGGCCGTATGGCTTGTTTTAAAAAACGGCGAGAATGGGAAAACATATAATATCGGCGGCGAGAGCGAGAAGAAAAACATAGAGGTTGTAAAAAAAATATGCGATATTCTTGAAGAACTTTATCCTTCTTCCGAAAATCCTAATCTTTCCGGCAAAAAATACAAAGACCTTATAAAATTTGTAAAAGATAGGCCGGGGCATGACAGAAGATACGCCATAAACTGCGATAAGATAAAAAAAGAATTGGGTTGGAAACAAAAATACGATTTTGACGACGGAATAAAACAAACGGTAAAATGGTATCTGGATAATAAAGAGTGGATAAATAACATAAAATCGGGCGAGTATAAAAAATGGATTAAAAAAAATTATATAAACAGATAAGGAGATCGTATGAAAAAAGCTTTAATTACGGGAATTAGAGGACAGGACGGCGCGTATCTTGCCAAACTTTTATTGGATAAAGGGTATAAAGTTTACGGAGCCGACAGAAGAAGCGGAGATTCCAGTTTGTGGCGACTTAAGGAACTCGGAATAGAAAACAAAATAGAGCACATATATATGGATTTGCTGGAATACTCCAATATAATAGACGTTATTAAAAAAATCAAACCGGACGAGATATATAATTTGGCCGCCCAGAGTTTCGTTCAGGCTTCTTTCGATCAGCCGATTCTTACCGCCGAGATAGACGCGATGGGTGTTTTAAGGATGCTTGAGGCGGTGAGACTTTTTAGCCCCAAAACAAGATTTTATCAGGCTTCCACCAGCGAAATGTTCGGTAAAGTCCAGGCCGTTCCTCAGAACGAAAAAACTCCTTTTTATCCGAGAAGCCCATACGGGGTATCGAAACTTTTTGGACATTGGATGGTTATAAATTATAGAGAATCCTACGGGCTTTTCGCATGCGCCGGGATACTTTTTAATCACGAATCTCCGTTGAGAGGAGTGGAATTTATAACAAGAAAAATTACTTATAACATAGCTAAGATAAAATACGGGCTTTGCGATAAAATACAGGTTGGGAATTTAGACTCAAAAAGAGACTGGGGATATGCGAAAGAGTATGTGGAAGGTATGTGGCTTATGCTTCAACAAAAAAATCCGGACGACTATGTCCTTGCCACAAACGAAACTCATAGCATAAGAGAACTTATAGAATACGCTTTCGAATACGCGGGAATAAATATAAAGTGGAAGGGAAAAGGGTTAAACGAAAAAGGCGTAGACCGAAAAACCGGCAAAACATTGATAGAAGTAAGCGAAAGGTATTACAGGCCGGCGGAGGTGGATTTGCTTTTGGGAGAGGCCAAGAAAGCCGAGAAGGTTTTGGGATGGAAACCGAAAACAAAGTTTAAGGAGCTTGTCAGGATGATGATCGAAGCCGATTTGAAACGCGTGTCTAACGACGCTAAAACCGACGCGGAGGATTTATGAAAGTCGTGATACTTGCCGGCGGAAGCGGTACTCGTTTATGGCCGATATCCAGAGAAAATTATCCAAAGCAATTTATTAAAATAAACGGCGAGAGTTTGCTTTTAAAAACTTACAAAAGATTTTTAAAAATATGCGACAAAAAAGACATATATGTGATTACCAACGAAAAATATCGTTTTTATGTTTTTAACGAAATATCCTCTTTAAACGATAAAATAGAAAACAATCTTATTCTTGAACCCGTCGGAAGAAATACCTCCGGAGCGATAATTTTGTCTTTGGTTTTTTTAAAAGAAAAAGCCAAATTAAAAGAAAACGAGCCGGTATTTGTAACTCCATCCGACCATATAATAATAAACGAGGAAAAGTTTATAGATTCAATAAAGATTTCACGGGATTATTGTTTTAAAAAAAAGATAATAACCTTCGGTATAAAACCTGAAAATCCTCATACCGGCTACGGTTACATAAAAGCCGGAAAGGAAATCGAAGAAAATATATTCGAAGTCGAAAAATTTACCGAGAAGCCGAATCTTGAAAAAGCAAAAGAATATTTTAAATCCGGAAAATATTTTTGGAACTCCGGAATGTTTATGTTTTCGTATGAAACGATGTTAAAAGAGTTTAAGAAACATAAACCATCTATGTATAATTATTTTAAATACGATTATGAAAAATTGTTGAAAAACTTTTCGGAACTTGAAAATATTTCGATAGATTATTCCATAATGGAAAAAACCGATAACGCATTAACGGTTAAATCCGATATAGGATGGTCGGATGTGGGAGGTTGGGAATCTTTTTCGGATATAGTGGATAAAGACGATAAAAATAACGTAAAGATAGGAAATATTATGGAGTTGAATACCAAAAACTCCATAGTTTATTCAAACTCTAAAAGGCTAATAACCATAATAGATATGGAAGATATCATGGTTATAGATAGCGAAGACGCTTTGTTGATAGCTAAAAAAGGAAGCGGGGAGAAGGTAAAAGAGATAGTTTCAAAGCTTAAAAATAAAAATAAAATAGAAGCGGTGGAGCACCCAACTGTTTATCGGCCATGGGGAAGTTATACCGTTTTGGAAGAGGGGGAGAGATATAAAATCAAAAGAATATTCGTAAAACCCGATCATAAGCTTAGCCGACAGATGCATTATCATAGAAGCGAACATTGGGTCGTGATAAAAGGTACCGCAAAGGTTATAATAAACGATAGAGAAAATATAGTTCATGAAAACGAAAGCATATATGTTCCGAAATCCACAAAGCACAGGCTTGAAAATCCCGGGAAAGTGCCTCTTGAGCTTATAGAGGTCCAAAACGGCGAGTATGTCGGAGAGGACGATATAGTTAGATTTGACGACGTTTACGGCAGAAAATAAATATGAAGTATCTTATAACCGGCTCTAACGGACAGTTGGCTTTCGAATTTTTAAACAAAATTAAAAAAGGGGATGTCTACGGTTTCGATATAGACAAGTTAGACATATCGGACGAAAAATCTTTAAAAGAATGCATAGATTGGCTAAAACCGGATATCATAATAAACTGCGCCGCGTATAACAACGTAGACAAAGCGGAAAGCGACTCGGAAGCCGCGTATAAAGTTAACGCCTACGCTTTGAGGAATATGGCTTTGTTTTCGCATAAATATAAAACAAAGATAGTTCACTTTTCTACCGATTACGTGTTTTGCGGTAAAGAAGATTTTATCCCTTATGGAGAAGAAGATGCTCCGGCTCCTTTGAATAAATACGGAATGAGCAAATTGGAGGGCGAAAAACTACTTTATTCAAATTACGAAAATTTTTTGATTTTCAGGGTAAGCTGGCTTTACGGTAGAGGGAAACAGAATTTTATTTACAAGCTTAACGAATGGTCCAATAAATTTTCGGAAATAAAAGTATCGGTAGACGAGGTTTCGGTTCCGACTTTTACGGGTTTTGTGGCCGATATCTCTATCAAATCCATCGATAGCAATTTAAAGGGTTTGTTTCACCTTGTACCTAAAGGTTTTGTCTCCAGATACGATTGGTCTAAAAAAGTTTTTAATATTGCGGGTAAAGAAGTGAAAATTATTCGGGCCAAACAATCGGATTTTAATCTTCCGGCCAAAAGGCCGTCTTTTTCGGCTATGAGCTCTCAAAAAATCTCCGTTTTTTTCGGTATTAATTTCGAAAGTTGGGATTATTATCTTGAGAGATATTTAAAAGAAGGGGAAAAATTATGATACTTATAGCGGGAGGAGCTGGTTATATAGGTTCTCATGTAAATAAAATGATTAGCCGAAAAGGATACGATACCGTAGTTTTGGATAATCTGGTTTACGGTCATAAAGAATTTGTAAAGTGGGGTAAATTTTATAAATGCGATTTGTGCGACGTAAAAGAAATGGAAAAAATTTTTAAATCCAACAAAATAGAAGCTGTTATGCATTTTTCCGCTTACACTTATGTCGGCGAATCCGTAGCCGATCCTTCCAAATACTATAAAAATAACGTTTCAAATACATTAAACCTTCTGGATGTTATGGTAAAATACGGGGTTAAAAAATTTATCTTTTCTTCAACCTGTGCGACTTACGGTTTCCCGATAGAAATACCGATAACCGAATCTCATCCTCAAAATCCGATAAATCCGTACGGGAAAACAAAACTTATGATCGAGAAAATATTGGAGGATTACGATAAAGCTTACGGACTAAAATATATAAATTTAAGATATTTTAACGCAAGCGGAGCGGACCCCGATCTTGAAATAGGAGAGTGGCACAATCCGGAGACTCATCTTATACCATTGGCCTTATATAACGCGCTCGGTTTAACACCAAAGATAACGGTTTTCGGAACCGATTACGATACCGAGGACGGAACATGCGTTAGAGATTATATTCACGTAAACGATCTTGCCAAAGCTCACATTCTTGCGCTTGAGTATTTAAACCAAAAGAATAAAAGCGATAGTTTTAATTTAGGTAACGGCAGAGGTTTTTCGGTTAAAAAAATAATCGATACCGTAGAAAAGGTTTCGGGATTAAAATTAAATGTTGAGTATGGAAAAAGAAGAGAAGGAGATCCCGCTATTTTGGTCGGAAGCTCAAAAAAAGCTATAAAAGTTTTAGGTTGGAAACCCGAATTTTATAAAATAGAGGATATAGTCGAAACCGCTTATCTCTGGCATAAAAAGAACAAAGATAAGATTTTGGAGGATTTATGGAAAAGAAAAATTTAGGAAAGATAGTAAGCGAATTGTGCTGGACCAATATAATGCTATGGCATGAGGAAGACAAAGCCAGATGCGATAACGACGTAGAAGTGGCGAAGGCCAAAAGAAACATAGACAAACTAAACCAACAAAGAAACGATCTTATCGAAAAGATAGATGAAATAGTTTTGGAGGCTAAAAATGGCGGAAACGATAGGTAGTATTACAGATAAAATAAGCATAATTCAACTTAAAATATTTCATATGAAAGAACAACTTCAAAGAACCGACGTAACCGAAGAGTTTAAATCTCAGATAAATAACAAGATTTCGGTTTTAAACGAGCAAAAAAAAGATTTAGAGGATGAGCTTACCGAGCTTTTCTACGATGTTTTTTCGGGAAAAAGAAAGCTTAAAGTTTATCGTCAGTTTAAAATGTACAACGACCCTTCTTACAGAATAAAAAAATGAATTTTTTGATAATAGTTTATAAAGGGATAGGAGATGTGGTTTTGACAACCCCGCTTGTCAAAGCCATAAAGAAAAAAATTCCCCAAAGCAGCATTTATTTTTTAACAAAAAAATACTCCGCACCGATACTTTCAAATAATCCTTATATCGACGAGGTGCTCGTTAGAGAAGAGTTGAGTTTGAAGAAATTAAGAAGCCTTAAAATAAACGTTTCCATAGATTATATGCTTTCAAGTTCGTCGGCGTTTTACTCTATGGCAAGCGGAGCGGAAAAAAGAATCGCTTTTTACAGAGACTGGGGTTTTTTGGCTTATAACTGTATGTTAAAAATAAATTTTACCGGTTACAATGTCAGACAGAAGTTTGAGTATCTAAGACCTCTGGGCATAGATCCGGATTCGATAGAGGATATAAAACCCGATGTTTATCCTTCGGAGTCGGATTTTGAAAAAATAAAAGAATATCTTTTTTCTAAAAATATAGATGTAGAAAAAAACAAAATAGTCAATATGGATATAACAAGTCCGAGGGCATATAGGCAATTATCGGCCGATAAATTTATTTTTATCGCCGATAAGCTTGTAGAAAACGGATTTAAAACTGTTTTCGCTCCCAATTCAAACGAATACGATTATGTAAAAAACGCCATAGATTCTTATTCGAAATATAAGGATAATCATATAATTTTAAAAAACCTTTCGTTGATGCAACTTTCCGCTTTGATATCTTTAGCTAAACTGCATATAGGAACTTCTTCCGCGCCGATGCATATAGCGGTGGCTTTCGACGTTCCCACTTTTACGGTTTATAGCCCTCATACAAGTCCCTTATCCTGGGATCCCGGAGGAGAAAGACACCGGTATGTTCAAGGGGATCTTGATAAATTACAAGCCGCAGATTTATGGGATAAAATAAGAGATTTTATTTCCAGATTAGAGGTGTAAATGAGAATTTCGTTTGCGATAATAGGACATAACGAAGAAAAACTGATAGAGGGATGCCTTGAAAGCTTAAAAGATATAGCTTATGAAATAATTTATGCCGATTGCGAAAGCCAGGACCGAAGCCTTAATATCGCTATGAAATATACCGATAAAATATTTAGGGTTAAAAACGATTTGAATCTTAACGTAAACAAACAGTTTGCCATAGATAAATGCGAGGGCGATTGGATTTTCTACATCGATCCGGATGAAAGGCTTACCGGAGAGATTAAAAAAGAAATTCTGGAAGTCCTAAATAAAACCGATTTTGACGGATTTTTAATGCCGCGAAGAAATTATTACTTTGGGAAATGGCTCAGATACGGCGGTAAATATCCCGACAGGCAGTTAAGGCTTTTTAAAAAGGGAAAAGCTAAATTTGATTGTTTATCCATACACGAAAGGATAAAAGTGGAAGGGAAGGTGGGGGAGTTAAAAAATCCTTTCGACCATATCGTAATAGAGGATACCGATAGGTTAGCCCAAAAGATTTATTCTTACATATATAGAACTTCTTATGAAATGGATAGGCTTAAAATAGATAACGAGAAAAGATTAAATAAATCGATAAAAAGATTTTTTACCAATTATTTTTTAAAATTGGGTTTTTTGGACGGCAGGGTCGGTTTTTTCGTGGCTATAATAGATTTATTTAACGGTTTTTTGTCTTATTTCAAAATTAAAGAGTTAAAAGACAACATAAAATAGATTATTTTGTATAATATTAGTATAGCCCGGTTGGCGCAGTTGGCTAGCGCGTTCCCTTGACATGGGAAAGGTCATAGGTTCAAGTCCTATACCGGGCATTTTTGCTTCTTGCTGTTTCAGAGGTAAGCAAGCCAACGATTTGGCTTGCGTTAGGACTTGAAAGTCCGCAGAAAAACACAATCATACAGTTTTTCGAGTGGACTTCTCTTAAAAGTTTTGCTTTGGACACCGTGGCGAATGCGAAGCATTACGCCACCGTAGCGAGGTCGCGAAAAAATTCGCGGTGAGCGAATTTTATTTGCGGAAAAGTCCTATACCGGGCATTTTTGCTTTCCGCTATTTTCGAGATATTCAATCCTTATCTTTTCTAAATCTTAATTATTATTTGCCGTTTTAGTTTGGAAAAAGATTTTCAAAGCCTTATTAACGGTTTTGCGGTAAATGGTATAATATATTTTTAAGGAGATTTTATGGACGAAAAATTATTGAAAATAAGACATTCGTTGTCTCATGTTATGGCTTTAGCGGTAAAAAGATTATACAAAGACGTTAAGTTAGGTATAGGGCCGGCCATAGATAACGGATTTTATTACGATTTCGATTTTCAAACGCCGATTAAAGAAGAGGAGATTGGGAAAATAGAAGAGGAGATGAGGAAAATAATAAATGAAAATCAAGATTTTGTAAAAGAAGAGTGGGGGAAAGATAAAGCTATGGATTTTTTCTCCAAAAACGGAGAAAAGTTTAAGACCGAGCTTATAGAGGAACTTAAAGACGGTACGATAAGCGTATATAAAAACGGGGAGTTCGTGGATTTATGCAAAGGTCCTCATATCGGCAATACCTCGGAATTGAAAAAAGTGGGTTTTAAGCTGGTTTCGTTGGCTGGCGCGTATTGGCGGGGAAGCGAGAGAAATCCGATGCTTACCAGAATTTACGCTTACGCTTTTGAAACCGAAAAAGAATTAAACGATTATATTAAAATGCAAGAAGAGGCCAAGAAAAGAGACCACAGAAACATATCGAAACAAATGGATTTATATTCCGTTAACGAGTATGTAGGTCCGGGGCTTGTGCTATGGCATCCTAACGGCGCAACCATAAGATATGAGATAGAAAATTTTTGGAGAGAAAGACATTTAAAAAACGGTTATAAATTCATAAATACTCCGCATATAGGAAGAGAAGTTTTATGGCAGATATCGGGGCATTTGGGGTTTTATAAAGAAGCGATGTATGCGCCGATGAAGATAGATGAAATCAATTATTATATTAAACCGATGAACTGTCCGTTTCATATACAGATATATAAATCGAAAACTCGCTCGTATAGAGATTTGCCTTTGAGATGGGCGGAGCTTGGAACGGTATATAGATTTGAAAAAGCCGGAGTTTTGCACGGACTTATGAGAGTCAGAGGTTTTACTCAGGACGACGCTCATATAATATGTTCGGCAGAGCAGGTCGAAAGCGAGGTACTCACGGTTTTGAAATTTAGCTTGGATATATGGAAGGTGTTCGGTTTTTCGGAGATTAAAGCTTATATATCCACTAAACCCAAGGATGCGATAGGAGACGAGGATATGTGGAAAAAGGCGGAAAAAAGTTTGATATCCGCGGTTGAAAGCGAAGGATTGAAATATGAAATAGACGAGGGAGGAGGCGCTTTTTACGGTCCGAAAATAGACCTTAAAGTAAGAGACGCCATAGGCAGAGAGTGGCAGATGACAACAATACAATTCGATTTTAATCTTCCGCAAAGATTTGAGATGGAATATTCGGGATCCGACGGCAAGCTTCACAGGCCCTATATGATTCACAGAGCCTTATTGGGCTCGCTTGAACGTTTTTTCGGAGTTTTAATAGAACATTTCGCCGGCGCTTTTCCTTTGTGGCTAAGCCCGGTTCAGGTAAGCGTTTTAAATATAACCGAAGATGAGTCCGATTACGCGAATCTGGTATTTTCAAGGCTTATAGAAAACGGAATAAGAGCCGATATAGATCTTTCAAACGAACCAATATCCGGCAAAATAAGAGCCGCAGCTTCGATGAAACCGCCTTATGTCGTAATAGTCGGTAAAAAAGAAAAAGAAAAAGGGTGTATTTCGCTTAAATTAAGAGGCAATAAAAACGTCTACGATGTCGGTTTAGACGATTTCATAGCCAAATTAAAAAAAGAAATTTCCGACAGAAGCTTAACTCTTTCTTATTAGAAATATTTTTTGCTTCATAAGCCCGACAGTATTAATCGTAATAATTATAAGCCTTATTTCTCATACTATATTGGGCCCAAAGTCCCTTAACATATCGTTTGTTTATGTTAAAATATTTTTATGAGATACATTTATAGGAGGAGTATATGTTTAAAACGATTTTGCTGTGCTCTTTTTTGGTTCTAAATTCGATAAAACTTTTTTCTCTGGATATAGATAATCCTCTTCCCAACTGGCTCGATTTAAAAAGAGAAACCAAACAAACCGATTTTGTTTCCATTCCAAAAACCAAAGCAATCCCGCCTTCGGATTTCAGGATACCGGCCGAGTATGAGCCGACATCCGCCGTTTTGATGTCTTATGCGGGATATACTACAATGCTTAAGGAAATAGCAAAAGCCGTTTCAAACTACGCAAAAGCCTATGTATGGGTGATGTCGGGCCCTTCTTCCATCGCCGGAGTAGATAAAGATAAATACGTTAATTTTTCCATACCGATAGATACAGTCTGGATGAGAGATTACGGGCCGTTCGGACTTTCTAAAAAAATGGAAAAGGTAGGATTGGTCGATACCATATACAGGCATTATCAATATAGAACAAACGACGATGTGGTGCCTCAAAAAGTGGCTCAAACTCAAAATTTCTCGGTTTACGGCGCAGATATTATATTGGACGGCGGGAACTTTATGGTGGATAGTTATGGTAATCTTTACATGACCGAAAGAACTTATATGTGGAATAGCGGAAAATCTAAAGATGAAGTAAATTCGATTTTGAAAAATTATTTCAAAGTAAAAAATATTTACACATTCGATTATGCGGGATACCCCGGCGAGCCTTACGACGGAACCGGGCATATAGATATGTTTATGAAGCTCTTAAACGACGATACTGTTTTGATAGCAAAAAACGATAAAGAGCCTTTTAAAACCGTTTTCGATAAAGCGGCCAAGTTTTTCGAAGATAGAAAAGCGCCCAACGGCAAAAAATATACCGTTTTGAGGATAGACGGTTATTATACAAATAATGTATGGTATACATATACGAACTCTTTGATAGTAAACGGTTATGTTCTTATGCCGACATATTCCAAATATTCTTCGGCCAATTCCGAAGCTCAAAAACTCTACGAATCCGCGGGACTTAAAGTTATACCGATAAATTCCGACCAATCGATAACCGCCGGCGGGTCTATTCATTGCGTAACTCAGGTTATACCCGATATAGGTAAGATATTGAAGAGAGAAGGAAATATAGAGGTATTAAAAGAAGTAAAAGAAACTCCGGAATTGTCGGAAAAAATACTAAATACCTCAATTTCCGAGTCTAAATAAAAGATTTTATATAGCCGGAAAATATATCCTGAAAGAAGCACCGCTCGTATCTTTTCTGTTTGAGCCGTAAATATAGCCGTTGTGGTTTTTAACTATACCATAGACGCTGGATAGCCCCAAACCGGTTCCTTTACCTTTAGGTTTTGTGGTAAAAAAAGGCTCGAACAAATGTTTTAAAGCCTCGTCGTTTAGTCCTTTGCCGCTATCCAATACTTCTATTACCGCATACTCTCCTACATGAAAAGGTTCTGTGTATTCGTCGTTGGATTTATGATTATATGTTTTTATTTTGATGGTTCCGGTTCCTTCTATCGAATCTCTTGCGTTTGCGGTTAGATTCAGTAAAGCTTGCTTTATTAATTGCTCGTCTATGTTGGCTCTTTTTAAATCTTCAGATAGCTCGTATATTAACTTGTTTTTTGATGTTATTTGGGCCTGTATAAGAGGCTTTATTTCGCATAGCAAATTGTTTATGTCGGTTTCTTTGGCTACCGGAACGGATTTCCTCGCAAATGTCAAAAGCTGTTTTATCATATTGGCCTGGTCTTTTGCGCTTTTTAATATTTCAATTAAAAGTTGTTCGTATACGGAGCCCTGTTTCATTTCGTCTTTTATGAGTTCCAAAGAACCTATTATTACCGTCAAAAAATTATTAAAATCGTGAGATAACTCTCCGAGCATAAGAGCTACCGATTCCAATTTTTGAGATTCTATTAGTTTGGATTCCAGTTCTATTATGTTGGTAAGATCTTCTTCTCTCGATAAATAAAAAGAAACTTTATCTCCTATTTTTATTGGCTGTATATTCACCCTGACCTGATAAAAGCTTCCGTCTTTTTTCTTATTTATCATTCGAGAGGAAAAAAAATTGCCTTTGGAGATCGTATCCCACATTTTTTTATAAAATTCGCTGTTATGTTTCCCGCTTTTAAATATCGAAGTTTTTTTTCCTATTAATTCTTCTCTTGTATAACCGGTAGCGTTTAAAACCGCGTCGTTTACGTATAATATTTTACCGACGTCGTCTGTTATAATATATGGTACCGGAGTCTGATCTATGGCGTGTTTTAATATCTGACATATTTTAAAGTCGATTTCCAAGTCCATATATAGATTATATAAAAACTTGAATTTTTTTGCCATATTTGCTAATATAATATATTATGTACGCTATAATAAAAACAGGTGGTAAACAGTACTGGGTAACACCAGGCGAAGTTTTGCAAGTTGAAAAACTTAACGCCAAAGTGGGCGAGGATGTTGAAATTAAGGCACTTTGGTCCAGCGGAGAAAACGAATCTTCTGCGTCTAATAAAGGAAAAGTGATAGCTACGGTAGTCAGGCACATTAAGTCCCCCAAGGTCATAGTTTTTAAAAGAAGACCTAAGAAAGCATATGAAAAATCCAAAGGACACAGACAGGTTTTAACCGAGATTAAGGTTAAGGATATACAGTTGTCGTAAGGAGTTAAGTTATGGCTCATACCAAGTCTCAAGGTTCTTCCACAAACGGAAGAGACAGTAACCCAAAGTATTTGGGTGTTAAAAGATACGGCGGGCAGACCGTTAAAGCCGGAGAGGTTCTGGTAAGACAAAGAGGTACCAAGTTTCTTCCGGGATTGAATGTAAGATCGGGAAGAGATTATACTCTTTTTGCGGTTAAGGATGGCGTAGTAAAATTCGAATACGTTAAGAAAGGTAAACAGCAGGTTAGCGTATATCCGGCCAATTAAAGTTTATTTTCTAAAAGCCTCCGATCTATTTTTAGACGGAGGCTTTTTCTTTTAGTTTTCGATTATGGACATAAAAAATTTCGTAGACGAAGTAAAAATATATGTTAAAGCCGGCGACGGCGGTAACGGTTGCGTTTCTTTTAGAAGAGAAAAATATGTCCCTTTCGGAGGCCCGGACGGCGGTAACGGCGGAAAAGGCGGGGACGTTTACATAGAGGCTTCAAAAGAATTTAATACTCTTACTCATTTGGCTTTAAATCCTCATATAAAAGCCGAAAGAGGGGAACATGGGAAGGGTTCGAATAAATACGGAAAAAATGCGAAAGATGTTTTAATATACGTGCCTTGCGGTACGGTTGTAAAGGATATTAAAGGCGATATAATCGCGGATATGCTAAATCACGGAGAAAGAATTTTAATAGCTAAAGGGGGAAACGGCGGAAGAGGAAACGCCATGTTTAAATCTTCGACAAACAGAGCTCCGGATTTTGCGGAAAAAGGAGAAAAAGGGGAGGAGAAAACTATTTGCTTGAGTTTAAGAGTTATAGCCGATATAGGACTTGTAGGTTTTCCAAACGCCGGAAAATCCACTCTTTTATCCAGAATTACAAAAGCTACTCCCAAAATCGCCGATTACCCGTTTACCACTTTAAATCCCAATATCGGTATTTGCATGTATAAAGGCAAAACTTTGATTGTCGCGGATATACCCGGCCTTATAGAAGGAGCAAGCGAAGGCAAAGGGCTCGGCCATGAGTTCTTAAAACACATATCCAGAACAAAACTTTTAATTCATCTCGTAGATCCTATGGGATATTACGATATAACGCCCGAAAAATCGATTAAAATAATAGACAAAGAGTTGAAAAAATATTCAGAAGAGGTTTATTCCAAAACAAAAATACTCGCAATTACAAAATCGGATATAACCGGCTCGGAAGAAGTTTATAAAAAAATCAAATCGAAATTTAAAAAGAATAAAGTTTTTTTAATATCGTCGGTTACGGGCAAGGGAATAAACGAAATGCTCGATTATGTCATATCGGCGATAGGCAAAATAAAATCGGATTATCATAAACCGGCGGAAGAAAATAATTTAATAAAAGTAGATAGAGGCTTTGAAATAGTAAAAAAAGAAGGCATATTTTTCGTTTACGGTTTAGAAATAGAAAAGATGGTTAATAAAACCGATATAAACAACGAAACCGCGATGAAAAGGCTTTTTAATATATTTAAAAAGATAGGGTTGATAAAACAATTGCTAAAAAAAGGAATAAAAGAGGGGGATAGCGTAGTAATAGGCGGAACGGAATTCGTCTGGAAAAACGAATTTTAAGTTTGTAATTTAATAACTATCTTGTAAAATTATTGTTTAAATAATCTTTTATCATTTTGCTTCTTGAAGGATGCCTTAGTTTTCTTATCGCTTTGGCTTCTATTTGTCTGACTCTTTCTCTTGTTACTCTAAATATCTTTCCGACTTCTTCTAAGGTTCTGGGATAACCGGTATCTATACCGAACCTGAGCTTTAATATTTTGGCTTCTCTTTCAGTTAGAGTCGATAATATTTTATTCACTTCTCTTTTTCTTAATATATCAACGACGGAGTTTGAGGGGGGGGTTGCGTATCTATCCTCTATGAAATCCTCAAGCGATGAGTCCTCGTCTTCTCCTATGGGGGTGGCAAGCGAGACCGGGTCTTGCATTATCTTTAATGCCGTCTTTACTTTGTCTATGGATATCCTGAGTTTTTTCGAGTACTCCATGACGTCCGGGTCTCTTCCAAACTCCTGTCTATATTTTTTCGCCACTTTCATAAGTTTTGAAACAAGCTCCTTCATATGCACCGGTATTCTTATGGTTCTCGATTGATCGGCTATGGCTCTGTTTATGGATTGTCTTATCCACCATGTGGCGTAAGTGGAGAATTTAAAACCTCTTTTGTATTCGAATTTTTCCACGGCTTTCATCAGTCCCAGTCCCCCTTCCTGTATCAGATCCGACAATTCCAGGTTGGAGTTAATGTGTTTTTTAGCTATGGATACCACCAATCTTAAATTCGCTTTGATAAGTTTGAGTTTGTCTTGAAGTATCTGGTCTTCGAGAAAAAGTATTTTGTCGTTTAGCGCCAGAAACTCGTCTATGTTTTGGGGTATGTTTTTTAAAAGTTGAGCCTCTTTTTGTTTTATGTTGTTTATGTTTTCTATTGCGGCTTCCACTTCCTTCGGGAAAAAATTATGCAATTTTTTAAACTCTTCTTTGGTCATTTTATTGTTTTTGTGTTTTTCAAAGTCGGATATCAGATTATCTATGTCTCCGTAAAACTTTTTATATCTTTCCAATTCGTCCCTTAATTCTTTTATTTTCCCGGCCACGTTTTTTATTTTGTTGGTAAGCCTTTTTATCTTTTCTTGATTAAGATTTAAATTTAATATGTTTTCTACGATTATAAGTCTTTTTTCTTCTATTTTAGCTTGTATTTTCAGTTTTTGTTCGTTTGTCGTTTTTGGGTTTATTTTTTCCGAGAGTTTGTTTATTTCTTTTTCGATTTTTGTTATGTTTCTTACCACCTGCTTCATTTTCTTTTTCATCTGGTTAAGTTCTCTGGTGGTTTTTCTGCCTCTCGGCATCAGTTCTTTGGTCGTCATTTCTTCCTGTTCTATTAATGTTTCCCAATTTTTTATTTCTCTCATCGTTAAAGGGCATTGTAAAACCAGGGTTTTTAGTTCTTTTTCTCTTTCTTTTATGTTTCTGGCCAGAGTAAGCTCTTCTTCTCTGGATAAAAGAGGGGTTTTGCCCATTTCGGAAAGATACATCTTTATCGAGTTGGATACGTCCGTTGAAAAACTCGACCATTCTTCTCCCGCGAAATCTTTTTCGGAAGATTTGATTTTCTGCTTTTCTCTTACTTCTATTCCCAATTCTTCCAAAGTGGACATAAAGTTGTCGACATCTTCGGGACTCATGGAAGTGTTGGACATGGATTTGCTTATTTCGTCCAGAGTTATATATCCGTACTCCTTTCCTATTTCTATAAGGTCTCTCAGTTGTTTTTGGCTTGACATATTTTCTCCTTTTAAATTTTTATATTTTTAAGTTCTATCGTAAGTTTGTTAAATCTTTCAAATTCTTCGGGAGTGAGATTCGGAATTTTGTCTTTTAGTTTTTTCCATTCTCTCTCCATATGATTTTTTTTAACGATACTGAGTGTTTTTTTGAAATTGGATTCGTTTAAAGTGTCTTCGCTTAAAGAAGGGGATATTATGTGTTTCATTATTTTATCTTTATATTCCGGAAAAGCTTCTATCAACAAATTGTGTATTTCTTTAAAATCGGAAGCGTTTTTTATGAAGTCGAATATTTTTTTTGAAAAATCGGAAGATAGTTGCTCAGATGAAATGTCTGTCGCGAGTTTGACGAGGTTTGGATTGGCTAACAACATGTCTATTAGATTTTCTTCTATGGTAACAGTTTCGCTTGAATTTTGTGAGGCTGATAATTGCTGTTTCGCTTTTGAAAAATTTTTGAAAAGATAATTGTTTATCGCATGTTCGGGTATTGAAAAAATTTGAGATATTTTTTTAATCCACTCTATTTTTATTATCTCGTTTTGTTGTTTTAAAAGTGTCGGGGCCATAAAATCTATTATTTTCATCTTTTCGTCCGGCTTAAATTGAGTTTTTTGGTTTTTAATCATCGTTATTTTAAAGTCTATTATGTCCTTTGCGCTTTTTAACAGTTCGATCATTTCATCCGCCCCGTTTTTTATAAGATACTCGTCGGGGTCTATGCCTCTGGGAAGTAGCGCAATCTTCGAATAAACTCCGATATCCGTAAATATGTCCGCCGCTTTGAGCGCCGCGTTTATCCCGGCGTTATCGGAATCGAACATTATTATTACTTCATCCACGTAGTTTTTTATCGTTTTGGCTTGTTCGTAAGTGAAAGACGTCCCCAGGGGGGAGATCGTTATTCCAAACATGTACTGATGCATCATCATAGCGTCCATATAGCCTTCTACGATAATGGCTTTTTTTTCCTTTCTTATTTTTTGTAGGGAGTTATAAATTCCAAAAAGCGTTCTTCTTTTTGAAAATACCGAAGTCTCCGATGAGTTTAAATATTTCGGCTGATCCCCATCTTCTATTGCTCTTGCTCCAAATCCCAATACGTCTCCGGATATGGATTTTATAGGTATCATTATCCTGTTTCTAAAAGAGTCTATTATTCTTCCCGAAGCGGACGATACGATTTGGGATTTTAAAAGAAGCTTTTCGGGATATTTTTTAGATAGTTCTCTATATAGCGCGTCGTAGGAATTAGGGGCGTATCCGATATTAAACTCGGATATGGTTTCTTCTTTGAATCCCCTTTCTTTAAGTATGGATAGCGCTTTTTTCCCATCGGAGGTCCTAAGGTATCTGGAAAATAATTCGCATGCCTCGTAATTTATCTTTTTTATTATTATTTTTTCCTTATCTTCCTCGGAGGAATGGTTAATAGGATCTATGATTTGAGCGTCAATACCGGCCTTTAAAGCCAACTTTTTTATAGCCTCGACGTATGTGGTGTTTTCGTATAGGCTTACAAATTTTATCATATCTCCGCCGGCATGGCATCCAAAACAATAAAAAAGCTGCTTTTCCCTCGATACGGTAAAAGAAGGCGTTTTTTCGCTATGGAAAGGACACAACGCGATGTAACTTCTTCCTCTTTTTTTTATATCCGGTATATATTCCGAAATAACATCGACAATATCAAGCCTTTCCTTGATTTCGGTTGCGATTTTATGAATATCCATTAAAAGGATTTATCTCTTAGAGTTTAGTTTTCTTATTTTTCTTTTAAACTCCTGCCTCTTGATTTTTTTCTCAAGGCTCGGAGATATATAGAATTCTCTTTTCTTAATTTCTCTAAGAATGGAATTTTTTTCGCATTCGTGTTTGAATCTTTTTATCGCGTCTTCCGGAGACTCGTTTTCTCTAACTCTTACGTATACCAAGTTAATCACCTCGCTTTTATCGGTTTTTATCCCGGCGGCCAGAGGAATCTTCTACCCGCTAAAAAATGATAATGCAGGTGAAAAACGCTCTGCCCCGCCTTTTTTCCGCAATTGGATACTATTCTAAAATCGGATATATTTAGTTTTTTCGCTATGTTTCTCGCGGCTATGTTTATCGCTCCTATGGTCTGAAGATCCGAATCCTTAGCTTCCAGTATGCTTTCTATATGATTCTTTGGTATTATCAGTATATGAGTTGGCGCCTGAGGGTTTAAATCCTCAAAAGCCAAGGTTTTGTCATCCTCATATACTATCCTGGATTTAACTTCGCCGCAAGCTATTTTACAAAATATGCAATCCATTTTATAATATTATAGCATTTTTAAAGGATAAATTAAAATTCGGATAACGGAAGCGTCCATTCCCCGAACTTCCCGGGATTATATGATAGATTATTGGACAGGGATTTCGGGTTTCTCTTTATTCTTACGGCTTTTATCCCGGCTTTTTTTGCCTGTATTACGCCTTCGTCCGAATTTGAAAAGAAAAAAATGTATTTTTTAGATTCCAACAGTTCGTATTTTTGGTTTTGGTCGGATACGAAATATATTCCGTTAGCCCATCCGTTCCATTTTTTGTTCACGGATTGAATGTTTAGTGGTTCTCTGTCTATAATAAAATCGATTTTGAACCCCAGAATCTTTAAAAAAAACAAAGATAAAAAAGGAACTATTTTTGTTCTTTCAAGTTCGGTGTTTCCGTTTATCGCGTAATAAATATTATCTTTGCCGTTTTCTTTGGCATTTCTTTTCACTTCTTCGGTGTATGCGATGCCGTCGTCATATTCGAAAGCGACCGAAAAGCCGCATACGCTTATGCTCGAGTAAAAAACCGACCATATTGCGAAAGAATAACAAAATATTCTAAATCTGTTATACCACTTATTGAAAAAAGCTTTAACCGATTCTATTATTTTATTCATGTCTTTTCTTTTATTATATCAAGTTTATGGGTTCTCGAATACCACATTACGGCGTCTATAAGTTTTACGTTTAATATCGAAAATTCCGTTATGTGATTTAAAATATCGGTGTCGTTTCGTATGCTGCTTTCCGCGGCTATTATCCTGTAAGTTTTTCCCGGTTGCAAAATTAAACCGTTCAAATCTTTCTTGTATATTACTTTGCCTTTAAAATAAACGCTCGAATCGTTTTCAATGGCCCTGGTCAAAAGATAAATAAGGTTTTCTCCTCTTGTTTTAATGTATACAAGCCTTTCTTTTTCGTTCGGAAAAAGGGAGTATATGTCCTTTACTTTAACATCCCCTTTCTTAATTCCGTTTATTAAGAGATTGTTATCGAATATGGACAGATCGGATTTTAGAAATGAAAACATAGCATAAGATACGAGTTCTCCCATGGGTGATTTTCCGTCTTTTTTCGGTTCTATATCGTTTAAAGAAACGGTCAGTTTTTTGGAAAAAAAAGAAACGGTTTTTGTAGCTATTTCGTCCGTTTTTGGAGTTGGAATTTCGCTTTTTTTCACGGTCGGTTCAAATTGCCTTATCTTTTCGAAAAAAGCGAATTTCTTTTCAAACGAAAATACTTTTTTCGAGTATCCGTATCCTATTATTTTTACTCCGTTTAGAACAAAGTTTTTGTCGATGTTAGCGAATATTATTTCTGGTTTTTTTGTAAGCGCCGATAAAAAATCGGAGAAATATTTCTTTGTTTTATTTTTTTCATACGAGATCGGATTTGCGGTGTGAAGAATGATCGCGATTCTTTTGTAATTTTTTTTCAAAATCAATTTGTTTATTTCATATTGTGGTTTTTCTATTCTAAAATCGGATATGTAAAAAGGTTTGGACGGATCGGTATCGTTTGCGATTACCGATAAAATCAACGTCTTTTGTCCTTGAAAATCCAATTCGTAGTGTTTTTTTATCTCAATATTTTTTTCTTTTTTCGAATAGATGTTTGTGGCTAAAATTTTGTCGTTATGCGCCAATTCTGTCATTTCTTTTAACGATATGTTTTCCAAATCGGCCGGAGTCAAAGATATTATATCCAGGTCGCATTCCGAAGATAGCGCCAATATTTCTTTTCCTCTGGAATATAAACTTTCGACTACTTCGGCAGAAATCAACGGAAAAGTTATTTTTATCTCGTTTTTTTCTTTTTTATCGCAGTAATCTTTATAATTTTTTTCTATCCATATGTTTTTCTGAAGATGAGGATAAAAAGATATCTTTAATTCGGATTTTTTAGAATTACAGGATACCAATAAAAAAAAGAGTAATATGCTTTTTTTCATTCCATCGGGATAAATCTCTTGCCTTCCGGTTTTTTAATCTCTTTGTTGGCTTTTATCCATTCTATCATTGCGTCTCTGACCAGAATAAGCGTATCGTTAACTTCGCTCGCTTTCGAAAAAGCTCTTCCTCCGCTTCCTCCGGATGTAAGATAATTGTTTGTCGCTACAGTATATTCTTTTTCCGGTTCTAACGGTTTGCCGTCTTTTTCTATCTTTATTTCCGAAACTTTTCCGTCGATTAGTTTGTATTTTACCGTTATTCCGGATATGTGCATGGCCGTTCTATCCTGTCTTAAATTATCTTTTATCAATTCGTATATTAAACTTCCTTTCATTTTTAACTTTACTATGGTGTTTTCAAAAGGCATCACCTGATAAACATCCCTTAATTTTATGTCGCCCGCGGTTATTATGTTTCTCACGCCTCCGGCGTTTTGGAATGCCATATCGGCGTTAGCTTTCCATCTGGTAACGTCGGTTACGAAATTGCCTATCGGGTTGTCGAAGGTGGGGGAGTCGTAGTTTAAGTTTTCCAAAGCTTTTCCTATTACCACATCCATTTTTTTAGCGGTTTCCGAGGATATCTCTTCGGTGATTTTCAGTATGTCTTTGTCTTCTCCGGTCTCGTCCACCCATAAAGGAATAAGTTCGCACCCGACTTCTTTTATCTTACCGGTTTTGTCGTCAAAGTTTATTACCGCTTTGGAGACATGAGATAATCCCCAGTAGCTTTCGCATATGGTAGTTCCGGTCTCCGGCTCTTTCCATCCTTTTATAAGGCCGGTATGATTGTGTCCTCCAAAGATAATGTTTGCGTTTTTGGCGGCTTTTGCTATTGAAATAGTAGTGTGTTTTTTTGCGGTTAAAGTATATGTGGATATGTCTAATATTTGCTGGGAGTAATCCCCGTCTATTCCGACATGGGCGAGTATTATTATGGCGTCCGGTTTTTCTTTGTTTATCTCTTTCATGTATTTTGCGGTTTCCGACGCTTCGTCTTTAAAATCCAGGTGTTTTACGTTAAGCGGAAGTGTGGATGTTTTCGTGTGTTCTCCCGCTATCCCAAGTATCGCTATCTTTTTCTTGTTTTTTTCTATAATTACCCAGGGTTTAGCGTAGTCGATTCTTTTCCCGGTTTCTTTATAATAAAGGTTAGCGCCTAAAAAAGGAAAATTTGACATGGATATAAGTTTTTTAAGGTTATCCTCTCCAAAATCATAATCGTGGTTTCCCATAAGGGCCGCGGAGTATCCTATTGCGTTCATATATTTTATCGTAGCTTCTCCTTTTGTTATATTGCCCTCGGGAGTTCCTTGAAACATATCTCCGGAATCTAAAACTATATACGGATTAGCGTCTTTTTTAATGAGAGAGTAAAGGGCCGCAAACCCGCCTATTTTCCTTGAAGGGTTGTTCTTATCCCACTTGGCTTCTCTCGATGAGTACATTCCGTGAACGTCGCTTGTATGATATATCGAAATCTTTTCGGCAAACAAATTTGCGCTTATAAATAAAAATATGGCGGATAATATTTTTCTCATTTTTCCTCCGTTTCTAACTTTTCTATTATTAATGAAATTAAAAAAAACATATTGTCGATTTCTCTATATATGGTATCATATTTTAGGTCTTTCGCAAAGCCGTTGTTAAGTTTGGATGTTTTTATTTCGAGTTTTATCGTTTCTCTGCTATCTTTTACGAGTTTTTTCGCTTTTTCGTATCTGGAATCTATTAACAATTTTAAAATCTTTTTAAAATCCGTAAAATATTCGGTTAATAATTCGTCTTTGATGTCGTAATATTTTATTTTGCGGAATATTTCCGAAGCCCCAATTTTTATTTGTTTGATAAGGATGTTTTCGTTTTTATCGTCTAAATCGAATTCTTTCCTTTCAAATTCTTTTAAAAGATTTTTTAAGTTTTCTTTTATTTTAAATCCCATTTTTAAAAAAAGAACCCCGCAAAAAGCGGGGTTCTTTTGAATATAAAAGAGATGAGATATTATCTCTTTGAGAACTGGAATCTCTTTCTCGCTTTCGGTTTTCCCGGTTTTTTCCTTTCGACCATTCTCGGGTCTCTGGTTAAAAATCCGGCTTTCTTCATGGAGTGGTGAAAGCTTTCTCCCAATTTGGCTATCGCTCTTGCTATGGCGTGTCTTATCGCGCCGGCCTGAGAGGATATACCACCGCCTTTTACGTATACCGAGCAGTCGAATTTCTGGTCCTTAACGTAATCGAAGGGGGATATGACGACCGTTTTAAATCTCATATTGTTTCCGAAATAGGTATTTATGTCTCTGTCGTTTACGGTAACCTTTCCGGAACCGTTAGGAATCAAAAAAACCTTTGCTGTGGATGTTTTTCTTCTCCCCGTAGCTAATATCTTTTCCATATTATTTCACCTCTTTGTTTTTGTTTTCGGGTATGACGATATCCATTTTGTCGTTTTTATATAATTTCAATTTTCTTAACCTTTTGTCTCTCAACTTGTTTTCGTCTAACATTCTTTTTACAGCGAGATATACAACCTTTCTCGAATCTTTCGCCATCATATCTTTGAACGAAGTGGTTTTGGCGCCTTTTGCGTAGCCGGAATGAGAAAAATAAAATTTTTCCTCTTCTTTGTTTCCGGTGAGTTTTATATGGTCGGTATTTATTACGACCACAAAATCTCCGCAGTCTAAATTAGGGGTATAATAAGATTTATTTTTACCCATAAGCAGAGTCGCTATTTTAGAAGCCATTCTGCCCAAAACTTGGTCTTTGGCATCTATTAGATGCCATTTTCTATTTTTTTCTATTTTTTCTTTATTAGGTAAATAAGTTTTTGTTGCCATAGATAAAAGTATATCAAATTTTTTAAATAAAAACAAATTTAGTAAAATATTTTTGCTTTAATTTTTGCTTTTTTGTTAGTCCGGAGGATTAATGAATAATATCAAAACCGTTTATATCCCTCAAAATATTAAGGAATTTTCAAGCGTTTTTTCTAAAAAAAGCCTTATAATGGCGGGTTCCACTTATTCTTTTAAATCTTTTGAAAAAGACAAAGAATTAAAAGAAATCGTATCGATAAATAATCTTCCTTTAAAATATATAAAAAAGGAATCTAATAATATCGTTATAGGAGCCCTTTCCACATTCGACGATATTGAAAACTCCAATTTGTGTCAAAAACATTTTTTCGGCTTCCTTTCTCACGCCTCGTCTTATTGTTCCAGCCAATTGATAAGAAATATGGCCACTTTGGGCGGAAATATCGCCCATCCCAACGCATTTAACATAATGCCGGTCGTAATGGAGACGTTAAACGGAAAATTAAAAGTTTTCGACGGCAAAAAATACAAAATTTTGAGTTTGTCGGATTATTATAATGAAAGGAACAAGGTTTTGATAACGGAAGCGATGATTCCTTTAAAATACGATAAAAATTTATTTTACTTTGAAAAAATATCCAGAACCAAAACAAGCTGGGAATCTTATATAACTTTTTCGTTCAGAGCTGATGTCAAAAAAACAAAGATAAACGATATAAGGCTTGTCTTCGGTTCGGTTAAAGCGGTTCCTTTATATAGCCCGGAAATTGAAAAGGAAATGGTTTCAAGAGATATAAAGGATATAAATGTCGAAGAAATTTCAAAAAAATATTCCGATCTTATATATTCAGTCGCTTCCTCTCATAAATATTCGGAGTACAGAAAAGAAGTTACATATAACACGGTTAAAGGTTTTTTGAAAAAGATTTTTGGAAGATAAGGAGCATATATGAAAAAACTTTTAAAAAACAAAGAAGGTTTGATAGAAATCGGTTTTAGACTAAACGGGACGGAGATTAAAACCTCGGTAAAACCCAACGAAACTCTTTTAGAACTGATAAGGAGGTTGGGATACAAAGGCACCAAGAAGGGTTGCGATACCGGAGATTGCGGAAGCTGTACGATTATTATAGACGGTATAGCGAAGGTTAGTTGCCTTTTGCCCGCTTTTTACGCGGAGGGGAAAGAGATAATTACCATAGAAGGTTTGGGAGATGTTTCAAATCCTCATCCGATACAAAAAGCCTACGCCGATTCCGGAGCGGTTCAGTGCGGATTTTGCATACCGGGGATGATAATGACGACAAAATTCCTTCTGGATAGAAAACCGAAACCTTCGGATTCCGATATTAAACACGCTTTAGACGGAAATCTTTGTCGTTGCACGGGATATGTAAAACAGATAGAAGCGGTAAAGATTGCCGCTTCGAAAATAAATAAAAAATAGGAGATTTTATGTCAGAGAATAATTTTAAAGTTGTAAATAAAAGATTGGAAAAGATAGATTCTTTAAGTTTGGCTTGCGGAAAACCGATGTTTTGCGACGATATAGATATAAAGAATATGCTTTACGGAAAGATTATGTTTTCTCCGTATCCGCATGCGATTATTAAAAATATAGATGTTTCCAAGGCCTTAAAGGTTAAGGGAGTTAAGGCCGTAGTAACATACAAAGACGTTCCCAGAATTCCTCATACGACCGCCGGACAGGGGTATCCCGAACCTTCCCCTTACGATACATATATGCTCGACAAAAAAGTCAGATATGTAGGCGATAGAGTTTGCGCCGTCGCCGCCGAAACTTTAGAGGCATGCGAAGAAGCGATTTCAAAAATAGAGATAGATTGGGAGGTTTTGGAAGCGGTTTTCGATCCGTTTAAGGCCATGGAGGGAAAGATTATAATACACGACGAGGATGATTCTAAAAATATTCCGGACGCAAAACATAACATAGCGGCAAAAGTCCCGGATCTTGTTATGCTTAAAAACTCGGAGCCTTTTTCGGAAGCCGAATATGTAGTCGAAAACACATATGAAATTCCTTATCTTCAGCACTGCGCGATAGAACCTCATACTACCATAACCTACTTAGACGATTACGACAGATTAATAATCAGAAGCTCTACTCAGGTTCCGTTTCACGTAAGAAGAATAGTCGCTCAAACTTTGAATATTCCTTTGAAAAAAATAAGGGTGATAAAACCGAGAATCGGAGGAGGTTTCGGTTCAAAACAGGAAATACTCCTGGAAGATATATGTTCGTTTTTGACTTTGAAAACCAAAAGACCCGTTAAAATAGAATATACGAGAAAAGACGTTTTCGTATCTTCAAGAACAAGACATCCCGCCGTTACAAAGTTAAAAACCGGAGTTAAAAAAGACGGAACCATTACCGATATGGAGTTGGATGTGACTTTAAATACCGGCGCTTACGGTTCCCACGCTCTTACGGTTTTGATGTGCTCGGGTTCTCATACTTTACCGATGTATAAAGTAAAAAATAACTTAAAATTTTCCGGCCGAAGCGTTTATACCAACCTTCCGGTCGCCGGGGCATACAGAGGTTACGGCGCAACTCAGGCATTCTTTGCTTTGGAATCTCAGATGGATATAATGGCGGAAAAGATAGGAATGGACCCGGTTGAGTTTAGGAAAAGAAATTATATTAAATTGGGAGAATCGTCGCCGGTTTTTAAGGCGATGGGGGAAGGAAGAGAAGGAGTGGATCAGTCCATAACTTCCATAGGTTTGATGGAGGCAATAGATAGGGGGTTAAAAGAAATAAAATGGTACGAAAAAAAAGAAAGATATTATAGATTAAATCAAAAATCCGAGGTAAAATACGGTCTGGGTATGGCGTGTATGATGCAGGGTTCGGGAATCGCCGAAATAGACATGGCGAGCGCCACGATAAAAATGAACGAAGACGGTTCTTTTAACCTTTTGATAGGAGCTACCGATTTGGGAACCGGATCCGATACCATATTGGCTCAGATTGCGGCCGAGACTCTTGGAGTGGAGTTAAACGATATAATAGTTTATTCTTCGGATACCGATATAACGCCGTTCGATGTAGGGGCTTACGCTTCAAGTACCACATTCGTTTCCGGAGGCGCGGTGAAAAAAGCTGCCGGGTATGTAAGGGATATGATAATAGAAGACGCGTCTAAAATATTAAAAGAGCCGAAAGAAAATTTAAAAGTAGAGTCTAAGTATGTGGTATCCAAAACCGGTAAGAAAGTAAGCTTTAAAGAAATAGCGAATACCGCTTTTTATTACCACGACCAACATCAGATAATAGCAAGCGCTTCTCATTACGGTAGAACCTCTCCTCCTCCTTTTGCTGCACATTTTGCCGAATTAAGCGTTAATACGAGAACAGGTGTCGTGGATATTATTAATTATGTGGCATGCGTGGATTGCGGAACCGCGATTAACCCGACGCTTGCGGAAGGTCAAAACGACGGGGCCGTAGTAAACGGTATAGGTCATACGTTATCGGAAAGTTTTGAAATATCTCAAAACGGTACCGTTTTAAACGCAAACTTTAGAAGATATAAAATACTATCGACAAAAGATATTTCCGAAATAAAAAGCATAATAATCCCCACTTACGAACCCGAAGGACCGTACGGCGCCAAGTCGGTTTCGGAGATAGGGATAAACGGTCCTCTTCCCGCAATAGCCAACGCCATATACGACGCAGTTAAGATAAGACTTTTTAAGGCTCCGTTTACTCCTGATAAGGTTTTGAAGGCCTTGAAAGAGAGTAAATAGACGAGTTTATAAAAGCCGTTTATCTTATATTTAAGAAGTTTAGTAGGGATTTCTTAACAGCATGCGCTCATCGGGAATCTCCCGCAAATAAAATTCGCTCACCGTTCATTTTTTCGCGGGCCGCCCCTCGCTCGCTTGTATGATTAAGCTCGCTGCGGGCTTTCGATTCCCGCGAAACAGCTTTTCGCTGTTTCTTAGCACCAGCATGCGCTCATCGGGAATCGAACCCGAATCTGCGGCTTCGCAGGCCGACGCTCTATCCATTGAGCTATGAGCGCTTTTTATCTCCCTTATTTTTGGGTTATAAAAAAATTATATAAAATATAGAAGTATTAAAATAAAAAGTCGTTTTAAAATCTTAAAGGGAGTTTAATATGGATAATAAAAAAATAACCAGAAACGATGTGGTTAAAACGGTGGATAAACACGGAATAAAGTTTATTAAACTTTGTTTTGTCGATATATTGGGGCAGCTTAAAGCTTTTACGATAACAAGAAAAGAGCTGGAACACGCTCTGGACGAGGGTATGGGATTTGACGGCTCTTCGATAGAAGGATTTGCCAGAATTTACGAATCCGATTTGCTTCTTATGCCGGATCCCTCCACTTTCAATATACTGCCGGAAAGTTTTGACGGCAATAAAACGGCCGTGATGTTTGGGGATATAATTACTCCGGACGGTAAGAATTACGAGGGGGATACCAGGTATATTTTAAAAAAGAACCTTTCTCATATGAAGAAGATGGGTTATGACGAATTTATGGTTGGTCCCGAGCTTGAATATTTTTATTTTAAAAATAATAATAGACCGGAGATTATAGACGACGGAGGGTATTTCGATTCGGTGCCGGTGGACGAGTCGAGCGATTTAAGGAAAAAAACGATAGAAGTTTTAAACGAAATGAACATACCCGTGGAATACTCTCATCACGAGTGCGCCCCGAGTCAGCATGAGATAGATCTCAGATATAGCGACGCGTTAAGCATGGCGGACAACGTAATTCTTTATAAGCTTGTGGTAAAACAGGTGGCTTCTAAAAACGGGGTCTATGCCACTTTTATGCCTAAGCCCTTAAACGGCGTCAACGGAAGCGGGATGCACGTTCATCAGTCCCTTTTTAAAAACGGCAAAAATATGTTTTTCGATAAAAAAGACAAATATTTTCTTTCTTCCGACGCAAAACATTACATAGCCGGTATTATGAAACACGTAAAAGAAATATGCCTTGTCACCAACCAATGGATAAATTCTTACAAGCGTCTTGTTCCCGGTTATGAGGCGCCGGTTTATATAGCCTGGGCGAGAAGAAACAGATCCGTTTTGGTCAGGGTTCCTCAGGTAAAATTGGGAAAAGAAAAATCGACGAGAATCGAAGCGAGATTTCCGGATCCCGGGGCAAATCCTTATCTGGCTTTTTCAGTAATGTTGAGAGCCGGACTTGAAGGAATAAAAAACAAAATTCCTTTAAAAGAACCGGTAGAAGCCGATGTTTACGAGATGGACGCGATAGAAAGAAGAGCGAATAAAATAGACATACTTCCCGGTTCTTTATTGGAAGCTCTTGAAGAAACCCAAAAATCCGCTCTTGTAAAAGAAACATTGGGTTCTCACGTTTTTGAAAAACTTATAGAGAATAAAAAAATAGAATGGGATATGTATAGGATTAAAGTCAGCGATTACGAGATAGAAAGATACTTTTCAATACTTTGATGGAAATGATATTAAAAGCTACATTAATTTCTTTCCTATCGGGGATGGCTACAATGTTGGGAGCTATTCCCGTATTTTTTTTAAAAAAGAAATTATCCCATAAATCTTACTCCGCTATGCTCGGCATATCAGCCGGAATAATGTTAGGCGCTACATTTTTTAGCCTTATATTACAGTCTCTTGAAATGAGCGATATATATACGGTTTGTTCGGGAGTGATTTTGGGGGCTTTGTTTATAGAGTTTATATCGAGAGTAATACCTCACGAACATTTTTTTAAAGGTAAAGAAGGGCCGGACGTCAATCTTAAAAGGATTTTTCTTTTTATGCTTGCTATTACCATACACAACTTCCCCGAGGGTATGAGTGTGGGAGTAGGATGGGCTCTTGACGATAAAATAAAATCGATTTCTTTAGCTACCGGAATAGGAATACAAAATATTCCGGAAGGCTCTTCGATAGCTTTGCCGTTACTTGCCCTCGGATACTCTAAATGGTACTGCGTTTTTATCACCTTTTTAAGCGCGATAGTCGAGCCTGTGGGGGGATTTATAGGAATAAGCCTGGTAACCGTTTTTTCCAAACTGCTTCCTTTCGTTTTGGCATTCGCCGGAGGGTGTATGCTATATGTTATAAGCGGGGAGATGATACCGGAGTCTCATGAGAAAGGTTTCGGGAAAATAGCGACCTGGTGGTTAATAGCCGGGTTTGTTATAATGATGTTTTTGGATAATTTTAAATTTTGATAAAATATTTTTTGGGGATTAGCTTGGAAATAAAAAGGAGGTTATTATGGCGTCTAAGGAATTAAAAGAAATGATAAATCAGTCGATAGCGAGAGAAATTCAGGTATCGATACAATATATGTGGCAGCATGTATTGTGGAAAGGAATAGAAGGCCATAGCGTAAAAGATGAGTTTAAAAAAATAGCCGTAGAAGAGATGAAACATGCTGAAATGATGGCCGAAAGGTTGAACTATTTGGGGGATATTCCCACCACAAAGCCTACTCCGATATTCGTCGGAACTACGCTTAAAGAGATGATTCAACAAGATAAAAAGGACGAAGAAGGAGCGATAGAACTTTATAAAAAAGTAATAGAAACCGCGTTGAAAGAAAACGACTATGTTACGGCCGATCTTTTCAAAAAGATACTCGCCGACGAAGAAGAGCACCACGACGTTTTCTCTTCTCTTCTTGAAAAATAAAATATAAACAAAAAGGGCGGGGAAAACCCCGCCCTTTATTTTTTAGTGTTTACGGTTTTTTTATTCCATCGGCTCAAAGTCCGACTTTCCTACGCCGCATACGGGGCATACCCAGGTGTCCGGTATTTTTTCAAACGGAGTTCCCGGGGCTACATTTGAGTCGGGATCTCCTACCGTCGGGTCGTATATATAACCGCATACCTTGCATACATACTTTTTCATCATCCCTCCCTTAATTATTCGCTTTCCAAAGTCCGTGGAGATTACAGTATTCCCTGGCTTCAACTTTTTCGGCTTTGACGCAAAATTCGGCTTCGGGTTTGTCTCCCGGTTTTAAAAATTTTCTATGGCTTACGCCGTCCGCTATCAGTTCTATCCATTCTATGTAATGTTTTTCTTCCATAGGATGGGCGACCGACCCTACTTTTACCAGATATCCGTTAGCCGTTTTTTCTATTACCGGAACATGTTTTTCTTTCGCGCCGTCAGAGGTGTTTTCGTTAAATAGCCTCATTTCTTTTCCGCAACACACCAAAGCCCCGGCTCCGGTATGAATAACCTCGACGATGTTTCCGCATACTTCGCATTTATATATCCCTTTTTGTTTTGTCATCATCCCTCCTTTATTTTAAACCAACAACTGTTTAAGCGCGTTTATCGCTTCTTCGTAATTTGGTTCTTTTGAAACCTCTTTAACGAGTTGGACGTATCTTACGACTCCTTCTTTGTCTATTATGAAAATGCACCTTGCCAAAAGCCTTAGCTCTTTTATCAAAACGCCGTAAGATTTTCCAAACTCCGCTTTCATATAATCCGAATATGTTTTTACTCTTGTAACTCCGTTTTGACCGCACCATCTTTTTTGAGCGAAAGGCAGGTCCATGCTTATAGTTATAATCTCGACATCCGAGGAGAGTTTTAAAGCTTCGTCGTTAAATCTTCTGGTTTCAAGGTCGCATACCGGAGTATCGAGCGACGGAACCGAAGATATTAAAACTACTTTTCCTTTATATGTCCTTAGAAACTTCATAGGAGTCATATCGTTGGAGGTTACTTTAAAATCGGGGGCCTTGTCTCCGATTTTAATCTCATCTCCAATAAGCGTCATTTCCCTTCCGTGAAGAGTTACGGTTCTTTTTACTTCGTTATTTATGTTTTCTTCCATTTTTCCTCCCGATTAATTAAAAATTATCCGCAAGTATTTCGAAATAACTTTGGGGATGCGCGCATGCCGGACAGCTTGACGGGGCTTCCTGTCCTTCGTGAATATATCCGCAGTTATTGCATTTCCATTGAACTGGTTTGTCTTTTTTGAAAACCGTACCTTTTTCTATATTTTCGGCCAATTTTTTGTACCTTTCCTCATGATGTTTTTCAACCTTAGCCACCTCTTCGAAAACTTTGGCTATGGCTTCAAATCCTTCCGCCCTCGCGATTTTAGCATAAGAGGGGTACATATTTGTCCATTCTTCATTTTCTCCTCTGGCCGCGTTTAACAAATTTGTTTTCGTATCGGATATCACTCCCAAAGGAAATTTGGCGTCTATGTTTATCTCGGATTCTCCGCCTTCCAAAAATTTAAAAAATCTTTTCGCGTGTTCTTTTTCGTTGTCCGCGGTTTCCTCGAATATTTTAGATATCTGAACATAACCTTCCTTTTTGGCTACGCTTGCGAAATAAGTATATCTGTTTCTCGCCTGAGATTCTCCCGCAAACGCGGTAAGCAAGTTTTTTTCGGTTTTTGTTCCTTTTATTCCCATAAAATACCTCCTGTGTGTTTATTTCCGAATGAAATCCCTCAAAGATATTTTACAATTTATCAAAATCTTTTCAAAATCTGAGCTCTTGTAAGGGAAAAATCATATTTTACGGGATCTTTCGGATTTATTTTTTTAAAATAATTAGTTATTTCCAATGCCGTAATAATCGAGTTATCTCTTCTTTTTGTAATTCCCAATTTTCGAGATATGTTAAGCATATGAGTATCTAAAGGAATTATTAAAAAAGAGGGGGGGATATTTCTCCATATTCCCATATCCACCTCGTCTTTTCTTACAAGCCATCTCAGAAAAAGATTGAATCTTTTGAAAGCGCTATTTTTGTCTGGATCTGGTATTAAAGTAGGGGTTTTAAATTTCAAGAAAGATTTTAAAAATCTGATTGATGGTTCATAAATATTATCTTCTAATTGGTTTATGTTTTTTATAAAAAAATTTTCAAGATCTTTGTGTTTTTTATAAACTTCTTTTAAATTAAGAATTAATTTTGATAGTTCTTCTCCTTTGGTAAATCTGTGTTTAAAATTTTTAAAATCTCTTAATATTTTTTTGTTATCAGAGTTTAGAACATAATAATGCGGATTTTTAATTACTGAAAATACATAATTAAGCGTTCTTATTATCTGTTTTACATTTCCATAAGCAAGCGATGATGATATCAAAGAAGATATTTCTATATCTTCTTTTTTAGAAAATTTTATTGGGAACTGAAGAGGATCGGAGTAAATAAAATCTTTTTTGTTATACTTTGAGTATATATTTTCAAAGAATTCTTTGCCTGGAGTTATTAGTGCTTTCATTAAAAATTTTTTATCTTTGTATCAATTATTTTTTCATACTCTGAGATTATTTTTTCAAGGAATTTTTGAAATGAGCATCCATTCCTATGGCATACCTTTCTATTCATAAGGCAGGTGTTTTTTGAAAGTTTTCCATCTATTAATTCTATTATCTCTCCAATCTTTGCATTTTCTCCTTTTTCAGTCAGAGAATACCCGCCTGAAGGTCCTCTTGATGTTTTGAGATATCCATGCTTAACCAGCAACTGAAGTATCTTGCTTAGATGATTATAACTTACTGATAATTCGCTTGCAAGATTTGAAGCTATGTAAAGAGGTTCTTTCTTGTATATCATATAATCAATTGCATGAATTGCTATTGATGCAGCTTCAGATATTTTTATTAATGAAACCATAAGTTTCTCCTTTTAGCACCATAATACTAATTTAGCAAATTACAAGCAATTTTTCAACAGATGATGATTGTTCCAATAGATTAATAATATTCTAATATTAATAATAATATTTGCTTAATTCTTTCAGCGATTTTATATATAAAATAAATCTTTTTGTTCAGGGAATAAATGTGATTTTGATATTTTACTTTTCTTATTTAATAAATAGATTTCTTTTTTCTCTAATTCTAATGGATCTTTTGAAATAAAAAACGCATCTTTAATTTTATCCCAGTCTTTATTTCTAATAGTGACTACATTTTCAAGAAAAGTACTTACATAACATCCATTTATTCTTGTCGGTTCTACTTCTTCTAATTTTTTATTAGCAATTTCAATATATTTTGAATCAATATCAATTCCTATGAATTTTCTCCCTAATCTTTTTGCTGCAATGGCTGTTGTGCCAGTTCCAATAAATGGATCAAGAATTACATCTCCCTCATCGCTACTCATAAGTAATAATCTTTCGAGAAGATGTATAGGTAATTGACAGGGATGTTCATCTCTTCTATTTTTGTGCCTTATTCTATGTATATCTGTCCATACATCTGATACTAACGGTCCAAATGGATGCAATTGTTTCTTTTTACCGCCATAATCTTGTAAGATATAATGGCATTTTCTGCAACGCTTATGCATCATTCTAATATCATAAAACTTAAATCTATCAGATTTTACATAGTATAAAATCCCGTAGTGATTAGGTAGAAGTGTTTTGCCAAGAGGAGATCCCATAGCATTCCATGCAATCCAATGACGAAATATGGCAATTTCATTTAAATAAGATCCAAAATAAATTAACCATTTTGGAATATTATGAACAAACATAGAACCTGTAGGCTTAGTAATACGAACCATTTCATATAGCCACTCTTTACACCATAAGAGATATTCTTCTAATGAATGCTTATCTTCGTAGCTATTGTACTTCTTTTTGAGATTAAAAGGTGGATCGGCAAAAGTAACATCTACACTGTTATCTGGAATTTTTCTCATAATCTCTAAACAGTTACCTTGAATAATTTTATTTATTAAAGATTCAAAAAATTCCTTATTTTTCATAAAAAATCTCCATCAGTAAATTTTCAAATCGGTTGAGTTCATCTTTACTGAATGTAAAAACAAAATCGTAAGCATCAACCATACGTTTTAAATCTCCTCTTCTTACATACCAGCCAATACCATCCACAAAACCTACAAAGATTACGTTTTGATAATTTTTTTTAAGATAATCAGCTACTACTTTTTCGGTTTTGGCTTTATCACCCATCCCAGATGCGGTGGTTACCACATAAGAACATTCTATAATTATTTTGGGAGATTCCTTGTTAGGAATAATAAAATCCATTGTTCTTGGAATATTCCCTGCTTCTGGAATTCTAAATTTTCCTTTCTCAAAAGTTAGTTTATTCGATTTTAAGATTTCTTCAATTACAACCTCTGGATTCCCTTCTTTTGCAGCCTTATAAGCTCCCTTTGTTTTATATCGTATTATGGTGTCAATTAAAGATTCTATAGAAAATTTGAATTTGTTTATATCGAGTTTTTTAAATTCAAAAAGGGGGAGAACCTTTTTTATTGCAGGAATTGTTGAACCTTTAAAAAATAAATTTACAATACCTTTAGCAAATTCTTTATTTGTTTTAATAAGAGATTTTATTTTATCAAGTCCCCATTCAGTTTTAAAATCTTCATTTGGCCAAAAATCTTTATTAACAAGAGCAGATAAGGTCTTATCATCTGCAGCTCTTATAAATGTCACTAATCTTTGTAAACTTTCTTTTGAAAATCCTGTTATAGTTAAAATTGCATCCAAGCCATCTTCAACGGTTGTGATGTGTTCAAGTAAAACCGATTCTTTTAGTCCTTCCATTTCTATTTTATTTTTAAACAGTAAAATATTTTGAGCAATTGATGAAATATGTCCCTCGTAGTATTCTTCATACTCCTCATTGTAGAAATAGAAGGTGTTCTTGGAAATCACGGTGTTGAATTTATCATTAGATGAAGGATATCTCATTTAAACTCCTCCTCAAAGTTAAAGTCAGATAACATTTTTTTATAAAATTTATTAAAAAATTTATCAAAAAGATAAGTTTTTAATTTTGTTTGATAGTCAAGGATGTTAATTTCTAATCCAAGCATTCTAAATGTACTAAGAAGATAGTATATTATTGGCATTAATATTAATATTCCTCCAAATGTTTTCATTTTCTTAACCAATAGAACTATCCCCACTAATAATAAAAATAAACAAATACAAATCATTATTAAATTAGTATATCTTTTTGCTTTATTGGTTGCTTTTATTTTGATATTTTCTTTGATATTATTAATTCGCTTTAGATACTCTTCATCTTTTTGAACTATTTTTTCTTTGTATTCTGCTTCAATTTTTTCCCTTTCCTCCTCTATCTTTTTCATAGTTTCTTCATTAATTTTTCTTTTGCTCTTCTCAATTTCTTTTAAGATAAAATCCGTACTAATCTCTTCAAGATTTGTAATTGATGCGAAATCTTGTTCTAGTTGGTGAGAGTAAAGCAAAGTAGAAATGTCTTCTTCTGACACCGTTCCCTCATTTTTAAGTTTAATTAAATTATCATAGAACCTATTCCATAGATTTATATCTATCAAAAGTTCAGATTGAGTTGATAAAATAATCTCCAAAGGTAGTTCTTTCATAATATTTGGATTTTTTAACCATAAAAAGGTAGTTAAAAACCTATCGGAGATAACTTCAGGAATAGTGGTGTTTTCTTTGGGTACTAATTCATTAAAATTAAATTTTGCTAATTTTAAATCTGATGTTAAAAAGAATGCATCGCAATTTTCAATTTCCCTTTTCGGACGTTTTCTTATTTCTCTTATTTTCTCTATTGCATAAATGTCATGCTTTTGTGCCAAAAGAATTTGGTCTGGTTTATAATTGGTTATCCTTGAATATCTTCCATTATCTGGTATTTGCCATTTATTTAAATCTATCCCTGTATATTCAATCTTAATTCCTAAATCATAAATTTTTTGCTCTATTTTAGATATAAACCTTATACAATCTTCTACAGTCCATCCTTGACTTTTTAAATTGCCGTATATTGAATCAACTTTTACATTAGGGAAATACTTATATGATTCTTTTATATATCCCTTCAATACCCCAACCATCTCCTGAATTGTGAAATCAAATACCTTTGGTTGAAATTTTTTGTTTAACTTAAGCAATTCAAAAAGTTCCTTTGCAGGTTTATAAATATATGAATAATGTAAGTTTAAAACACTAAACATAAAATTAGTATCAAAAAAAATTTGCGTAGTATTAAAGTTTTTATTAGTTTCGGATATATTCTTTTTTAAAAGAATCGTTGAAATAATAGAACCGTAAAATATCTTCTCTAATGTAGCAAAACTCTCTGGTTTTTGCTCCTTTGCCGATTTTATATACTCAATCAGATAAAAGTCGTTTTGACTAAATTTGTCTTGCAAATTTTCCTCTTGTTTTTTTGGGTTAAAGAAATTTACTAACGGTGATTGATATTTTTTTATAAAACTATTCAATACATCTAAAATCTTGTCATGACCTAATGCAAGTTGATATTTACTTTCAATAAAACTTTCAATATCTACGATTAATGCTTTAACTTTTCTTTCCTCATCTTTTTCTTGTGATATTATTTTAGATGCAAGGGAATACCCATCTTCTGTTAGAAAACATCTTTTTTCCTTTCGTTCTACATAATCTCTTCGTGTCGCTCTTCTAATTATCGCATTAAGAGTAAATTCAGGGACCTTCAATCCGAATTTATCCTCTAAATTCTTTAATAAAATATCCAAACCACACTCTCGTTGCCCATCAGGGAAAGAATTTAGGAGAAAAGGGACAAAAACATCTAAATACTCCTTTTTCTCTTCATAAATACTTTTTATCAATGAATATACAATAATTATACTACTCATTTTATTACACTTTCCTCAAAAACAATATATACTCGTCTTTCATTGTGTTCTGTATTCCTTTTATTGGTTTTACAATTTTTTGGTCGCGGGCGAAACCAATTTTTAATGCCATTTCTTCAACTTTAGTTTCCAATCTAATTCCGCCTGTTTGAACATCATTTGAACCTATTATGATTACTGCGTATTTGCCTTTTTTTAAAACTCTATACATTTCTGATAAAATTTTATTCATATCTTCGAAATAATTAGCAAGTTTTTCTTTTTTGTTTTTGCCGTTTAGTCCTACCATTTTGCCTTTTAATTTACTTACATTGTATCCTAAATACTCTAATTGTGGTCTATCATTTTCGGCATAATCAATTGCGAAAGAGTAAGGTGGTGAGGTAATTATAGCATCAATTGAATTGTCTGCTATATTAAGATTTCTTGCGTCGCCAATTTCAAATTTTGCATTCCCAATTTTAAGATTCAATTTACCTCTCATCTCAATAAAAGATTTTATCTGTCCTATATATCTTTTGATTACTGAAGGAAAAAGAACATCTATACTTTTTGAAGATCTTCTTGCATAACCCATTGCATCTAAGAAAGCAAGTAAAGTTGTCGTTTTTTCTATTTTAAATTCATCATAATAAGAAAATTCCTTTGGAATTTTATTGCTATTTATTAAAATATCATAATTTTTTTCTGAATTTTTAATGATAGAAGGTAATATTGTATTATCAACTTTTAATGCTTCTTGCTTTACTTTGCTCATCAAGACACAAAATGGGCTTTTCTCAATTCCTATTGAGTTAATTCCTATAATGCTTGCCTCTATATTTAAAGTTCCGCTTCCGCACATAGGATCAAGGACAGTATCTCCTGACTTAATCTTTAAAATATTCAATATACCTTTTATCAATTGAGGATGAAATTTCCCCCTGTATGGAAAGAGTCCATGTGTAGCATAGCCGGTAGAAAAGTTGCCTTCTTTAAAGTATGATCTGGTTATTTGTGACCTTCCTTCCCATATAAGTGGGCTATTATTTGAGCAAATGAGGTAATGATAAGTAGGTATTCCTTCAACACTTTTAAAAAAAGCTCCTCTATGAATAATTTCGTCTTTAGTAAGGAAATTGTACTCATAAAAAGCAAGTTCTAATTCGAAAACTTCCGATGTATTAGGTAGCAGTTCAAATTCTTTTGGTAATATGATTGAAGATATTTTAGGTAAATTTAATAGTGAATTAGTTTTAGTTATTTGGTTGTAACTTGAATCTATATAAGAGGTTCTATTTGTATATGTTCTTCTATTATCCATAAGAATTTTATTTAGCTCCTTTTTCTATTATACCTAAATTTAAATGATTGAAACAAATTTCCGATGTTGAAGATTAATAAAAATATTGACTTTTATACAATAGTTGGGTTATTCTACCTTAAGAAGGACGAATCTTAAATATTTTGTTTCTTTCATCCCTGCTATTACAGGGTGGTCTTTTGATTGGGTTCCTGTATGGATTATAATAGCTTTTCTTTTAGCTTTGTTTGCAGATGTGTCTATTATTTCGCTGAATATCTCATCGGTTACATGCTGCGAGCAGGTTGAAAATGCCACATATCCGCCTTTTTCAACTCCTTTCATAGCGGATTTTAATAACCTTATGTATGCCCTTTTCGCTTCAAATATGTGTTTTTTGCTTCTTGCAAGATTGGGGGGATCGAGAAGAATAAAATCTGGTTTTTCAGGAAGTTCGTTGTTTAAAAGAGCGTCAAGAATTTTCTGGGCTGATTCTTTTTTAAATATTAATTTAGAGTCAGGGATCTTATTTAGTTTTTTATTTTTTTCAGCCAGTTCTATCGCTTTTTCCGAAGAATCTATTGCCCATACTACTTCAGCTCCATTTTTGGCGGCAAGTATAGAGAAGGCGCCAGTGTAGCAGTAAAGATCTAAAACTTTCTTTCCTTTGAAATAAGTTTTAATAAACTCTCTATTATCTCTCTGATCGTAGTACCACCCGGTCTTTTGAGAGTTGAGAATATCTACCTCAAATTTTAGTCCGTTTTCTGTTATTATTATTTTAGAAGGAATTTTTCCTATTATTTCCGGCTCTTCTATTTTTAGTCCTTCAAGTATTCTATACGGGTGGTCTTTCATTATAACTATGGCTCTGGGAGTAAATATTTTTTTGATATTTTCCACAATTTCTTCTTTAATTCTTTCTACACCGGCTGAGAGAATCTGAACTACTATTACGCTTGCATATTTATCTATTACAAGCCCGCCAATTCCATCGCTTTCTCCAAAAAACATCCTTCCATCTTCTATAGCGAGAGAGTCCCTATATTCATAAGCTTTTTTAATGTATGATTCTATAAAATCAGGGCTAACTTCTTCATTTTTTGAAAGCAATCTTATGGCAATTAAACTATGAGGATTGTAAAAACCGCTTCCGCATAATTTACCGTCGCAATACTCCACATTTACTATCTCGCCATTTTCAACGCTGAAATCATGTTTTTCAATTTCATTTGAAAAAATCCAGATATGAGCGCCAAGTCTTTCTATATAATTTTCTTTTAATTTTATTGTTTTCATAATTCTCCCGTATTTGGTTAAATATTTACTATTACTTCCACTGGCATTGCGATAGTTATGTTATGAGTTTTGGAAAAGTTGCCGTTTTTTATGGAAAACTCGACAAGGTCGTAGGAGCCTATTACGGCTATTTCTTCGTTTGCCTGTCCCATCGCGTAAGTAAGGGTTAGCCCTTTTATTAGTACGTTTGAGATGTTGAATATGGATTTGGGGGTGACATATTCTTTTGCAATGTTCGTTATGGCATTTCCAAATCTGTCTATAGCTATGATTTCTCCTGTTAAAGAATTCCCTACTCTTTTAGGGTGGGGGAAATCTATTTTTCTGTAATCGCTATATAACGGACCGATATTTTCTTCTTTAAATCCTTTTGCTATTAAGGCCGCTGCTGGAGCCATAATATCCCGCGCATGAAAAGTTGAGCTTATTTTATCAAGAAAAAGTTTATCGTTGGTTATAATTCTTGTTTCTAATATCTTTTCTTTTTCTCCCACCCAGCTTATTATTCCGTTATCAGGCGCTATTATCTGATGATTTTCCGTTTTTGCCCATATGATGCTTCTCCCCGTCCCGACCTCTGGATCTACGACGGCTATAATCAGAGATTTTTCCGGCATATAGGATATCGAAGACATAAGATAGAAAGCCCCGGTTCTCACATCCTGAGGGGGAATAGAGTGAGTTATGTCTATAATTTTTAATCCCTGGTTTTTCGAATAAATAACCGATTTCATTATTCCCACAAAGGGATCAAACTCTCCGAAATCGGTTAATAAACATACGAATTTGGTTTTCATTTTTATTTATTGGATGCGGATATGACCGTAAGAGGAACTCCTTTTTGGCATAACGGACAGTTTTCCGGAGTATATAATTCCAGAGGATAGGATACCAATCCTCTTACGGGAACGTTAAAGAAAGGAAGTTCCCCGGTGGATCTGTCCACTATGGCCGCGACTCCCACTACCTTTGCCTTATAGTTTCTCGCAAGCGATATGGCCTCGGCGCATATTTTACCCGTTGAAAATACGTCGTCCACTATCAAAACCTTTTCGTTTTCGTTTATTTTAAAATTCCTTTTTAAAACCATCACCCCTTCCACTCTTTCGGTAAATATCGACCTTGCCTGCTTTATTCTGGCTATTTCCTGGCCTATTACTATTATGGCGGGGTTTGGGGATATTACTACGTTTATTTCTTGAGGAAACTTGTCCGCCATTTCTTTCGCGATTTTTTGGGCTATATGCGGGTACTGAAGCACCGTCGATGTTTGAATATAAGTTTGAGAATGAAAACCGGACGGGAGTTTGAAATGACCGCTTACTATCGCGCCGTGTTCCTGAAGAATACCTATTATGTCAAATTTATTTTTCGGCATATAGCCCTCCTTTTAATTAATTTTTATGGATTCCTTTACCTGTTTTTCGACAAGTTCAGTTATATTTGTGGCGTCGAAAATTTTTACTTCGTTATTTTTAAAGCTTCCTTTTATTCTAAAAGCTAAAGCCGGCCTGCCTCTCGAATCGGTTAAAGATTCCGGTAGCGCCCCGGATTTGTAGTCTTTCATGTTTATTATGTAAACTTCCATATCTATCTGCTCTTTTTTCGTATCCATGCTTCCTTTGGCATAGATAAGAAATTCTTTAGAGTTCAGGTAAAATTTATTAATTATTATTTTAGCATTATTTAAATCAAAATCAACCCCGATATCCGATATGTTAATCGCTTTAAGCTCAGAATCCACTTTTAACGCGCCTGTCCTGTTTAGAGAAAATATCGTGGTTATGGGTAGGAAAATGAGGGCGTATTTCTCGTTGTTTTTCATGTTTTGCTGAATATTTTCCATTTTTCCGTTTAAGGCTTTTATTTTAAAATTACCTCGCATAAGTTCGTAGGAATTGAAAGATTTAATGTCGGCTTTGATTTCCAATTTTCTGGCATAAATATAGGGATTGTCGGTTAAGTTGGCGGAATTCCACAATATGAAAACCTCTCTTTCTTTCATATTATAAACGGAATCTTTCTTTGAGGGTTTCGATTGAATTTTTTCGGTCGCGTAATTAAAAATATCGTAAAATTTATTAAAAGGAAACATTGAAGTTTCTATGTCTATGTAAAATTTTCTATTCCTAAATTTATCTTTTATTTTTACGCCTATCTTGGATTTTATGTCGTCCAAATAGAATAACGAGGATATGTTTTCGTTTTTATAATCCGAATCCGATTTAAGGCTTCCTTTTATCGTTCCGTACGGAAATGATGCTTTGGCTTCCATTAGATTCAAAGCGTCGAAAGACGGATTTATTATCAGCTTTATCTTCGCGTTTTTAAAATTCAAAAGTTCGTATTCGTCTTTGAAAGAGATGTTTTGAGAGTAAGCGGTTATGTATAGGTTAGTTTTCTCTCCGTTTTTTTGGGTTTTAATTTCAAGATCTACGTTGCCGGAAAATTCTTTTATGAAATCTTTTATAAATTCTTTTAATTTGTTTATATCGGCTCCTTTAATTTTTATTTCGGAGCTTTCTACACCTTTCAGTTGAGTGTCGTAGTTTACCGATATTTCCGCGTTAAGTTTTTTTATTCGAGAGCTAAAGTTTAATATTTTGTCGGATGTTTTTTTGGTATTTAAAGCCGCCGTAAATTTGTCTATTATTATGTCTTTGTTTATCTTTAAAAAATCTTTTAAGTTTATCTCTTCGGATGTTTTTATCGTAAGTTCGGAAGAGGAATTTTCAAAGTTGGAAACGATTCCTTCTATTTCTACCTTTTTACCGTTTATTTCGGTTTTAAGCCATTCGATATCTATTTTTGAAAAATCCATCGGAATATAAAAAGAAGAGGTTATTTTCGTCTTTTTTAAAAAAGAGCTTTCGTAATTGAAGTCCGCATATACGTAAATTTCGTTCGACAAAATTTTTTTCGTCAGGTTAAGAGCGAATATGTCCGCGAAGTAAGAGCGGTTTGAATCGGTATCTTTTACGTTTAGAATAAGCCCTTTGATATCAGTTTCCGGTATCGCCGAGGTTTTGTCGGAAGAATAGGTGAGTTTTTGAAAATTCCATTTGCCGTCTTTTTTAATCAGATTCGCTTTGGAATTTTCTATCGATATGAAATCGGGTTTGAAAGAAAAGTTTTTTATAAACTCCGTCATATTGAAATTTATTTTTACCCATTCCGCCCGGAATATTTCGTTTCTTTCGTTGTCCGATATGGTTACGTTTTTTAAAACGAAGTTGTCCGGTTTTTGAAAACGGATTTCGCCGAGCGTTATATTCATTCCGGTTTTTTCATGAATCAATTCTATTATGTAGTTTCTGATATTTTCTTCGGTTAAATAATATTTGTTGACATAAAACAAAAAAGCCGAAACGGATATTATGAAAACGAATATAAAAAGTATTATAAACCTAAAGAATTTAAAAACTATCATAATGCTTTGACTGTTTCTTTTATTTTTAAGTAAGTAGAAAAAGAATAATACGCTATTTTTTTAATTATTAAAACATAATATTCGAAACAGTTTTTAATAAAAAGAAAAATATTTTGTTTGTTCGGAGATATTAAAACTTCTATTATTGCTGCCGTAACGATAATGTTTGAAAGTATTATTATAACCGACGAGGCAAATCTCCCACCGCTTTCTTTGAAATCTTTCTGGTTAAAAGATATCGCGTCTATTGTGTTAATTATGTGAAAAGAAAGGAAAAACCCTTGAAGGAAGAGAAAGGGACCGAAAAAACCGTCTTTCTTAAAATATAAAAATAAAAGATATAATCCGGCCAAGATTAAATTATAAAAAGGAAATATATAAGGGGATATCGCGGTAATTATGTTCACTTTTCCTTTAAAGCTTACGTATCCGTTTCTGTTTGTGACGTTTATTTTTTTTACTTTATTTCCGCTAACGATTCCGAATATCGCATGAGTAAGTTCGTGGGCCAAAACGTATGCGTAATTTGTTTTTTGGGAAAATATTTTTTTAAAATGAAGAACAAAATAGATTAAAAATCCCGAGAGAAAAAAAAAGGAAGATTTTATGTTTGATTTTATCAAATAAACTATTTGAGAATAAGAAATCAAAGCGGCAAGTATCATCGGAAGTATTATTATCGCTACGATTGTGGTCATTTATCGGGTTTCGGAGATGTTTTCAGTATTTTATGTATCAAAGAAGTAAGCACTTGAGTTTTTATTGGTTTTTCTACGAAATCTACGACATTCGGCTCCATCTTTATCATTTCCTGGGTCGTTCTATCCATATACTTTCCGGTTATTATTATTATGGGGATTTTCGCGGTTTCATACATTTGAAGCTCTCTCAGTATTTCAAACCCGCCGTAGCCCGGAAGCATAAGATCCAGAATTATAAGATCGGGATATAAAGTTTTGGCTTTTTCTATGGCGGTTTTCCCGTCGCTAACTTTTTCGGTTTTAAAACCTTCTTTTTTTACTATAAAATCCAAAAGATCCCTTATCCCTTCGTCGTCGTCGACTATTAAAATAGTTTTTTCGGACGGCTTGGAAAGATTCATAGTTATTCCTCAGTAATTTGTTGTTACCAGAGTTTCCGTGGTTTGAACTCCGTGAGTGGACCTTACTTCTCTTAGTATCAGATTCGAAAGCTTATCCATGGTTTCGGCTTCGGCTATTATTATCGCATCCCACGCTCCGAAGGTCATATAGACGTCTTTTACTCCTCTTACGTTTTTAATATTTGAAATCGCTTTTTGTTCCAGTCCCGCTATTAATTTGCACAAAACGAACGCTATCATAAATCCTCCTTTTATTTAGTTATTAACATTATACAAAAAAATTGATATAATATTAAAAGAAAAGAATCTGATAGCTCACTGACTAAAATCTTTAAAAACATAAAGGAGGATATATGGCGGTTAAAATAGGAATAAATGGGTTCGGAAGAATAGGAAGACTTGTGGCGAGGGCCATATTTGAGAGGAAACTTTCCGATGTCGAGATAGTTGCTATAAACGATCTTACCGATTCGAAAACAAACGCTCATCTTTTTAAATACGATTCCGTTCACGGCACCTATAACGGAGAGGTGAAGGCTAGCGGAGAAGACGAAATTTCAATAGACGGCAAAAAAGTAAAAGTTTTAAAGAAAAAAGATCCGGCGGAACTTCCGTGGAAAGACCTTGGAGTCGATATAGTAATAGAATCTACCGGTTTGTTTACTGTGAAAAAAGACGGTGTAAATAAAAAAGGAAAAGAGGTAAAGGGCGCTGAAAACCATATAACCAAAGGAGGAGCCAAGAAAGTCATAATAAGCGCTCCCGCCGAAGGTGAGGATATAACGATAGTTATGGGAGTAAACCACGATAAATACGATCCCAAAAATCATCATGTGGTTTCTAACGCTTCCTGTACTACAAACTGTTTAGCTCCGTTTGTAAAAGTGATACATGAGAAATGGGGAATAGAGAAAGGATTGATGACCACGATACACTCATACACCAACGACCAGAGGATACTCGACATGGCTCATTCCGATCTTAGAAGAGCCAGAGCCGGAGCTATGAGCATGATTCCGACCACCACCGGCGCGGCGAAAGCCATAGCTTTAGTTATGCCGGAGCTTAAAGGAAAATTAGACGGTTTTGCTATAAGAGTCCCTACTCCGAACGTTTCCGTAGTCGATCTTAGCGCTACGATTAAGAAAGAAGCTACCGCGGAAGAAATAAACGCCGCTTTAAAAGCCGCCAGCGAAAACGAACTTAAAGGAATATTGGGTTACACCGACGAACCTCTCGTTTCGATAGATTTTAATCATTGTCCGTTAAGCTCTTACGTGGACGGCAAATCTACCAAAGTGATAGGCGGCAATTTCATAAAAGTGCTTTCCTGGTACGATAACGAGTGGGGTTATTCCAACAGAGTAGTCGACCTGGCTCTTTACATGATAAAGAAAGGTTTATAATATAAAAATATCGGGAGGATTTATGTCTAAAAAAAGAGTAATAATAATGGGCGCTGCGGGAAGAGACTTTCATAACTTTAATACTTACTACAGAGATAACGATAGCTACGAAGTGGTGGCTTTCACGGCTCAGCAAATTCCAAACATTGCCGGGAGAAAATATCCCGCTTCGTTGAGCGGTAAGCTGTATCCCAACGGTATACCGATATATGACGAAGTTGAACTTCCGGAACTGATTAAAAAACATAAAATAGACGAGGTTGTTTTCGCATACAGCGACGTTAGCTTTAATTACGTTATGGAAAAAGCTTCCATAGCGCTTGCATGCGGCGCCGATTACAGGCTTTTAAGCGGCGAACATACGATGATAAAATCTATAAAGCCGGTAATATCGGTATGCGCGGTAAGAACAGGATGCGGTAAAAGCCAGACCTCGAGAAAGATAGCTAAAATACTAAAAGAGATGGGAAAAAAGACCGTCGTCATAAGACACCCCATGCCTTACGGGGACCTCGAGAAACAAACCTGCCAGAGATTCGCTTCAATAAAAGATATGGAAGACCATAATTGTACGATAGAAGAGATGGAGGAGTATGAACCTCATATAAGCGAAGGTCATATAGTTTATGCGGGCGTGGATTACGAGAAGATTTTAAGAGAAGCGGAAAAGGAAGCCGATGTAATACTCTGGGACGGCGGAAACAACGACCTTCCTTTTTATAAGCCGGATATACATATAGTCGTAACCGATCCTTTAAGAGCCGGACACGAAAATTTTTATCACCCCGGAGCCACCAATCTTAGAATGGCCGATGTTGTTGTTATAAATAAGGTAGATACAGCCGAACCCGACGATGTAGAAAAAGTCAAAGCGAGCATTAAATACGCAAATCCCGACGCTCAGATAATAGAAGCGGAAAGCCCTGTTGTGGTTCAGGGAGATGTGGCTCAGATAAAGGGAAAGAGGATTTTAGTCGTGGAAGACGGCCCGACGCTTACTCATGGAGAGATGAACTACGGAGCCGCTTATGTAGCGGCAAAAGAGCACGGAGCCGCCGATATAATAGACCCAAGACCTTATGCCGTGGGTTCTATAAAAGAGGTTTACAAAAAATATAACCATCTTGAAAACATACTCCCGGCTATGGGTTACGGAACCACTCAGATGAAAGAGTTAAAAGAAACAATAGAAAAAATTCCGTGCGATCTGGTTCTGGTAGGAACTCCCATAGATCTCGCAAGACATCTTAAGTTTAATAAACCCTCTTTAAGGATAACTTATTATCTTAAAGAGAGAACTTCTCCGGGACTTAAGGAGTTAGTTAGCGACCTTGTATCTTCTAAAGTTTCAAAATAAAAAGGAGCCAGTTATGACAAGACCAGTTTTAAAATTGAAAAGAGTTCAGGATATAAATATAACCGAAGGATCCACAGTACTAGTCAGAGTCGATTACAATGTTCCGATGAAAGACGGTAAAGTAAGCGACGATACGAGGATAAGGGAAACGGAAAAGACGGTAAAATATCTCGTTTCCAAAAAAGCCAAAGTGGTTTTGATAGCTCACTTGGGAAGGCCTAAAGGAAAAGTAGATCCGAAATATACTCTTAAGCCGGTAACCGAATATGTCGAAAAGATAATGGGGACAAAAACCTATTTTGCGGAGGACTGCATAGGTAAGGCGAGAGAGGAAGCTCTAAAAAATCTTAAAAACGGAGAAATACTTCTTTGCGAAAATCTTAGATATCATCCCGAAGAAGAAAAAAACGACGAAAATTTCGCCAAGGAACTCGCCAGAGGTTGCGATTTTTTCGTTCAGGATGCGTTCGGAGCCATACACAGAGCTCATTCCTCCACAAGCGCCGTAACAAAGCATCTTCCTTCTTCCATAGGATTTCTTCTTCAGAAAGAATTGGAGTATCTGGAGAAAATAATGAGCGCTTCTCAAAGGCCGTTTGTCGCCATAATAGGCGGGGCGAAGGTAAGCGATAAAATAACGGTTCTTGAAAGCCTTTTAGATAGAGTGGATGTGTTGATTATAGGCGGAGCTATGGCCTATACTTTTTTAAAAGCTCAGGATGTAAATATAGGGAAATCTCTGGTTGAAGAAGATAAAATAGAGGACGCCAAGAAAATAATTTTAAAGGCTTTTAAAAATAACGTGGAGCTTTTGCTTCCCGCCGACCATCTGGTAGTAAAAGAGGTTAAAGAAGACGCAAAAACCGAACTTACCCAATCTATGGCCATACCGGACGAATGGATAGGAGTGGATATAGGAAGCAGAACTATTTCGATATTTTCCGAAAAGATAATGTCAGCCAAAACCATATTCTGGAACGGTCCTATGGGAATATTTGAAATGCCCGCTTTTTCAAACGGAACCGTGGAGCTTGCAAAGGCGGTGGCTAAGGCTACAAAAAACGGAGCGGTATCCGTTTTAGGCGGAGGGGATACCTTAAACGCTTTAAAAAAATCCGGAGTTAAACCGGAAGAGGTTTCTCATTGTTCCACCGGCGGCGGAGCGAGCCTTGAATTCGTTGAAGGAAAAATTCTTCCGGGGCTTGAAGCTTTGGCCGAATAATATATTGGAGGTTTGATGTATAATCTTTTTCTTATTTTGCATATAATAATATGTTTTTTGCTTGTTGTTTCTATTCTTTTTTTTCAAACAAGCAAAGGTTCGGCATTAAGTATGTTTGGAGGCGGGGGAGATTCTCTTTTTTCAAGCCCCGGCGGAACGACATTTATAAAAAAATTTACAATGTGGTTAGCTTTGGCTTTTGCGTTAAATTCCATAATACTTACAGTTCTTTCCCCGACCAGATATAAATCCGTTTTATATGAGGCTCCTCCGACTGTTCCGGCTAATACAAAACAGTAACATAGTTTTCTTATGGAATATTTTGATATTTTTTGGGCTTTATTCTTTCTTCTTTTGAATGCTTTTTTTGTTCTTGCAGAATTTGCCATAGTAAAAATAAGAAATACAAGAATAGAAGAGCTTGAAAATAAGGGAGTTAAGCTTGCAAAACTTGTTAAAGAAATAACTACACACTTAGACGAATATCTTTCCACCTGTCAGTTAGGAATAACGATAGCGAGTTTGGGTTTGGGTTGGGTTGGCGAGCCTGCTTTTTCTTTTATAATAAAGCCTTTATTAAGTTTGACTGGGATTCCTATGACTCAAGCTTTATTAAATTCTTTTTCGATAGCAATTTCATTTTCGTTAATAACGGGATTACATGTCGTAATCGGGGAGTTAACCCCTAAAAATCTTGCCATAAGGATACCTGAAAAATCCGCTTTTTGGGTTGCGATTCCTTTAAAGATATTTCATACTTTAATGTATATTCCGATGTTGATTTTAAATGAAAGCGCTAATTTTATTCTTAAATTATTAAAACTTAAATCTTCGGAAACCGATATGTATCATTCCGAAGACGAAATAAGGCTTATATTGTCCCATTCGGAAGAATTGGGAAGAATAAGTCTTCAAAGGCTTATGATGTTCGAACATCTTTTCGACTTTGGAAAAACTTTCGTAAAAGAAATAATGACCCCCAAAGAAAAGATAATAACAATAGAAATCGACTCTTCTTACGAAAAATTTATGAAAACTCTTTCCGACCATAAGTTTTCAAGATACCCGGTTAAAGACGGAGATAAAATAATAGGTTTTATACATATAAAAGATATATTTTTAAACTGTTCTTTGGATATTTACAAAAATATGGAATTAAAAAAATTCATAAGAGAAATAAAAACGATAAACGAAAATTTGCCCGCGGAAAAAGCTTTAAGATATTTTCAAGAAAACAATATTCACATATCGCTTGTATCCAACGAAAAAGGAGAGGTGGTCGGATTGTTAAGCGTTGAAGATATAATAGAAGATATAACCGGGGAAATAAGAGACGAATTTGAAAAACGCCCGGTTTACAGGCTGGATTTGATACTCGATAAAAAATCTTCCGTAATGGATGTAAAATCCGCGGATAGGTTTGAAGCCATAGGCGAGCTTATAGAAAAAAGTTTTGAAAACAAAATCTTTTCGGCGAAAAACGAGATAAAAGAAAAAATAATAAAAAGAGAAAAATCTTTTTCCACCGCCATAGGCCATCAGGTGGCCATACCTCACGCCAGAATAGAAGGTTTAAAAAAACCGGTTATAGTGGTGGGGAAAAGCGAAGGTGGAATAAACTTTCCTTCTCCGGACAACAAACCTGTAAAGATTATATTTATGATACTTACTCCTTATAACGACCCGTCTATTCAGTTAAACATACTTTCAAAGATTTCAAGGCTAATATCGAACCTTACTCTGAGAAAAAAGCTTTTAAACGCTAAAAATCCAGAAAAAGTCGAAGAGGTTTTAACCATATTTGAAGATAATATCCCTCTGGATTGAGCTTTTGAAATAGACAAAAAACCGATAAAAATGATAAAATAATATCGTAACCCATTTAGCGCGGGTGGCGGAACTGGTAGACGCGTACGTTTGAGGGGCGTATGCTTAACGGCGTAAGGGTTCGAGTCCCTTCCCGCGCAAAAACACCAAATCTTAAATTTAACTAAAAACAAAAGTTTG